>JASJCY010000094.1 GCA_030065825.1 Nostocaceae cyanobacterium
TGAATTAGTTCCCACACCAGAAGAAACAGCAGAATCTGCTCAACAACAAGTAGAATCCGAACGTCAACAAAAAGAAATTGCTCAACAACAAGCAGAATCCGAACGTCAACAAAAAGAAATCGCTCAACAACAAGCAGAAAAATTAGCTGCAAAATTGCGAGAATTAAATATCGATCCAGATACTATTTAACTTTCTAGATATTTAATTCATCTTGTGAAAACTGACAGCTTATTTTATCGCTTATTTCAACAATTTTCCACCATCTTACTTTCCTAATCAAGATAATAGTTTAAAATCTGAACAAGTAGAGAAAAATCGGGTTTATGAGTGAATAATTGCAGTTTTTAAGGTCAATATTGCCAATAAACCCCGTTTGCGATCCCCTGCCAAATGTCATACTATTTCTTGATCAAGATGGGACAAATTTAGTCCTGAACTAATCCCGAATTTACTTCGGTAACTTATACTGTCCGACAATTCGCTTGGCAAACTCCGGTACATGTTCCTGCAACTTCTGGGGGTAATTCCGCTTCACATACAAATAATTCCGTGTAAAATGGGAATCTATGGAAAAGCGCGCATATTCCAACCCCTTGGGACCAATTTTTTCAATTACCACCCCCATGAGTTTCGCTGCCCACATAGGTAATGTCACTCCTTTATCATAAGCTGGTATACTCTGCTGCACCGCTTCTTTCCTATTTCCTTTCGCAAATACTGGCTGGGTTTCGATTTGGTCTTGCACCAGTGACAGCATTTCTTTTCCTATATCATTTCTAACTACAATCCATTGCCAGCCAAAAGGTGCCCCCATATACCCAACTACTAAATCTGCTAGGGAATTTACGTAGTCGAAGCAACTCATACAAGAGGGTGCAAATACGTCTTTGAGTTTGTTAGTCTTCAAGCCAAAGAAAGGTACTGTTTCTGTGGAACCGTCTTCATGTTTGAAGTGGACACGGAAATCCTGCATAAATTCGTAGTAGACGACAGTTTCGGGAGAACGGCTGGTAGTTTCCAGGAATTTTTGCAATCCTGCGCGGGTGACGTTATCCACGCAGGGTGTACCCAAGACGTAGAGTTTCTCTAAGCCTAATTGTTTTTCTACGGCTCGTAAAGCTTGAATTTGACAACCCACACCAATTACTAATAGCCGTTTCATCCCCGATTTTTCGATTTCTTCCAGTACCGAAAGATTAGGGGAAAGAGTTGGTTTATTTACCCGCGCTGCCAGTATTTCCTCAGGGGTACGGGCAATGATGGGCATGGGTTGAAAACGGTCTTCTTTGGTATTTTGCACACAGACAACCCCTTCCACTAAACCGCGATTCAGCATCTCAATGGCGATACTGCTGACGATTCCCGTCCATTGGGCACCAGGTATGGGTTCTGTTTTCCGTGCTGCCATCATTTCTTGATGAACGCCAAAATAGAGTTCATCAGGGTTATCAAGATGGCGATCGCGTCCGTGGCTTTGGGTTTCTAGTTCCTCAAACTGTTGATTAATAAAAGCGCAGGCTTGTTTGACATAATGGACATAATATGTGTCGCAGAGTCCGCATTCGCTGCACAGTTCCTTTGCGGGACGACGACTACCGGGTTTGAGGGCTTTGGCTTTTTTGTGTTTGGGGAAATCTACTGGTGTCATTAAAATTTCCGATTTCAAAACTGTGGATGCTTTATTCTCACAATATCTCAGAGATGGGGGTCAAAAGTCATCGAAAGCATCAGGATCGATAATTCAGGTGATTTATTCTCTGGTGCTGTACTTGGCAAAAGGTTTACTCATGATTTCAGTACAAGTACTAGAGCATTTTTCTGTATTTTGTTTTGAAAAAAGTATTATTCCTACTGTTAACCAAACACATATATATCAAAAAACCATGACTGATACTTTCTCCACAGGAGCAACATTTATTACCACAGGAGTAGTAACAGGGGCTGGTATTTCCGCATCTGTTGGTGGTATGGGATTAGCCGGGGGATTTGGTGCTGTGGGAATTGGGACTATTGCGGTGGTAGGTGCTGGTGCTGTGGCTGGTGCAACAGTTTATGGTGCTTTTAAGGCAATAGAGGAAGGAGATACAGCTGCTTTCACTTCTGCGGGTATTGGTGCGGTAGGTGGTGCGATCGGTTGATTTACTATTCCGATGAAAGAGCAGGTTTATCTACAAACAACCCGCTTGGCTACAGCAATAGCTTCATTCCCAAAACAACTATTGGGATGAGGGAACAGGTTGATCTACTATTCCGATGGAACAACAGGTTTCATCTGCAAACAACCCGCTTTGCTACAGCAATAACTTCATCTCCAAAACAACTATTGCGATGAGAAAACAGGTTGATCTACTGTTCCGATGAGAGAACAGGTTTCATTTGCAAACAACCCGCTTTGCTACAGCAATAGCTTCATCTCCAAAACAACTATTGCGATGAGAGAACAGGTTTATCTACTATTGCGATGGAAGAACAGGTTTCATCTGCAAACAACCCGCTTTGCTACAGCAATAGCTTCATCTCCAAAACAACTATTGCGATGAGAGAACAGGTTTATCTACTATTGCGATGGAAGAACAGGTTTCATCCACAAACAACCCGCTTTGCTACAGTAATGGCTTCATCTCCAAAACAACTATTGCGATGAGAAAAGAGGTTGATCTACTGTTCCGATGAGAGAACAGGTTTCATTTGCAAACAACCCGCTTTGCTACAGTAATGGCTTCATCTCCAAAACAACTATTGCGATGAGAAAACAGGTTGATCTACTATTGCGATGGAACAACAGCTTTCATCTGCAAACAACCCGCTTGGCTACAGTAATAGCTTCATCTCCAAAACAACTATTGCGATGAGAGAACAGGTTTATCTACTGTTCCGATGAGAGAACAGGTTGATCTACTATTGCGATGGAACAACAGCTTTCATCTGCAAACAACCCGCTTTGCTACAGTAATGGCTTTATCTCCAAAACAACTATTCCTATGAGAGAACAGGTTTATCTACTGTTCCGATGGAAGAACAGGTTTATCTACAAACAACCCGCTTTGCTACAGTAATGGCTTTATCTCCAAAACAACTATTCCGATGAGAGAACAGGTTTATCTACTGTTCCGATGAGAGAACAGGTTTCATCTGCAAACAACCCGCTTCGCTACAGTAATGACTTCATTCCCAAAACAACTATTCCTATGAGAGAACAGGTTTATCTACTGTTCCGATGAGAGAACAGGTTGATCTACAAACAACCCGCTTCGCTACAGTAATGACTTCATTCCCAAAACAACTATTCCGATGAGAGAACAGGTTTATCTACTGTTCCGATGGAAGAACAGGTTTCATCTGCAAACAACCCGCTTCGCTACAGTAATGACTTCATTCCCAAAACAACTATTGCGATGAGAAAACAGGTTTATCTACTATTGCGATGGAACAACAGCTTTCATCCGCAAACAACCCGCTTCGCTACAGTAATGACTTCATCTCCAAAACAACTATTGCGATGAGAAAACAGGTTTATCTACTATTCCGATGGAGGAACAGGTTTATCTACTATTCCGATGAAAGAACAGGTTTATCTGCAAACAATCCGCTTCGCTAGACTAATAACTTCATTCCCAAAACAACTACTCCTGTCCCGCTAGAAAATTACCGAATTGACTGAGAGGGGGAAGAGGGGGAAGAGGGGGAAGAGGGGGAAGAGGGGGAGAAATTTTTATCGGTAATCTTAGAACGAGAAGGGAGTATTCCGATGAAAGAACAGGTTTATCTGAAAACAATCCGCTTGGCTACAGTAATAACTTCATTCCCAAAACAACTATTCCTATGAAAGAACAGGTTGATCTACTATTCCGATGGAGGAACAGGTTTATCTGGAACCCTAGCGCTATAGTAATCCTTCGATTGACTGAAAAACTATTGTGTTATCAAAATAATTTCACCCGCAAACAACTCGCTTCGCTACAGTAATACTTCACGGTAGGATAAGCTTTGGTTTAGTTTTCCAAAGGAATACAAAAATCCAATCTTGAGTTATGTTCTTGAATTTCAGTCGTTAATTCTTACATAGATAGAACGAGCAATTTCCTTATCTAATGCCAAGCGAGTATATCCAGATTTAATTACAAAGGATGGAAAACGTTTTTCTAGGGTAATTAATGCTCCCGGTGTTACACCCATTGCCATTAATTTTTTGAGAATTGTTTCATCCTCAGTTTTGCAAGCAGTGACAATTCCTCTTTCTCCAGGATTCATCAATTCTAATGAGGCAGAAGTTACGCTAAATTTTTCCTGAAACATTTATAAACCTACTCCCAAAATATTTAGTGATTGATTGACAATGTAGCCCATTACAAAGGCAAATACAAAGACAAAAATAGTAATCATGCTGGCAGTTTTTACGCCTCTTTCTTTGACCATGAATTGTAATTGAGCAATGCAAGGAATAAACAGTGTTAAAGTGACAGCAGAGACTAATAATTGCTGACTAGTTAACGCTCCTTGCTGTTGTAAATCTAATAAGCCAGCAGCACCATAATCCCGCCGAAAAAAACCATATAAGAAGATTTGAGCAGCTGTTGGAGGTAAACTCAATGCCTTCATCAACGGTTGTAATCCACTGATAAGTAAGTCAAATATACCTGTGAGTTTCCCTATCCAAATAAAGACCGAAGCAATGATAAATAACGGTAAAATTTCCCCAAAATACCACTTGAGACGGACATAAGTTTTCATCAAAATTGCTTGGGGACGAGGTAAACGCAGTGGGGGAATTTCCATGTAGAAACAGGGGTGTTTTCCTGGTAATACCCGATGGGAAAAATAGCCAATTACCAAAAAAATAGCTACCATAATTCCACTCCAAAGTAACAGGGCTGGAGGACTTTGGGAAAGTAAGCCCAAAACCACGCCCAACTGTGCGGAACAAGGTATGGTTAACGCCAGAAGTAAGGTCGCAATTAGTCTTTCTCGTTTGCTTTCTAAGGTGCGGGTAACTAAGGTTGCCATTGTGCCACAACCTAATCCTAAAACTAAGGGAATAACTGCTCGTCCCGAAAGTCCGATAGTTTTAAATAGCCTATCTATTAATAATGAAATTCGCGGTAAATAGCCGCTATCTTCTAACAGAGAAAACATCAAAAAGAAGGTGGTAACTATGGGAAGAATAATCGCCACCGCATAGCGAACACCCAAAGTTATAATCCCATAATCGTTACCAATTAAATCTTGAATTGGTTGCCAAGGAAAAATGATGGCTGTAATATCATTAACAATGGGATTGATATTATTTTCAAAAAAAGTCTCTATGGTATCTACTAAAGTTCCAGCACCAAATTCCCCCACAAATTTATAAACACCGTAGTAGAGAATTACAACCAAAAGGGGAAAACCCGTAACTGGATTGATAGTTATTTGATGCAACCACTCACTCAATAGATATTTGTCTTGGGTAGGTTGACTCAGTACCTCCCTTTCATAACTCCAAGCTAGCTGCTGACGCGCGTTAGCAATCCCACTCGTTAATGGTTCGTCCAGTTGCTGCTGTGCTTGAGCGATCGCTTGTTCAATTTCCCATAATATTTGGGGTTCCTGTTGTCTCAAAGTTGCCCATAAACCTTCGTCTTTTTGCAATAATAACAAGGCGACAGTGCGCTGACTAATAGGATAATTTAGGATTAAAGATGCTTGATAGTCATCAGACAACAGAGAAACGATTTTAGCGATCGCTTCCTCAATGGGCTGGGGATAAACAAGTTGATTTACTAACATATTCCTCCACCTTTGCGGTTAATTCTTTTACACCTCTACCCTTAGCTGCTGCCATAATCACTACGGGTATTCCCAATTCCATTTCCAAGTGTTGTCTATTAATTTTGATGCCTAAATTTTCTGCCTCATCCATCATGTTGATTGCCAATATCACTGGTAAACCAGCCTCAATTAACTGAAATGTCAGGGGTAACATTCTCCCCAAATTCTTAGCATCCACTACGTGAATTACTAACTTGACTAATTCCGTAAGTAACAAATCCCTTGCCACCTTTTCTTCTGGAGTAATTGGTAGCAATGAGTACATTCCAGGGGTATCTACCACCTGAAATATTTTCCCATTAATCGCCATATCTCCCCTAGTAATTTCCACAGTAGTGCCTGGATAATTAGAAACAGTGACATAGGTTCCCGTTAAAGCACTAAACAGCACGCTTTTCCCTACATTGGGCATTCCCAACAAGGCAATCGCATCCATTGCTGCTAAATTCTTCTGTTCTTTGTGATTCTTTCTTCGCAGCCAACCCCAGAAGCCCCTCTGTTTTTGCTTCTTCTGGTGGCAACTTTGTGGACAATGGTGACAATCCATATTCTCCTCCATTGCTATTTGAAAGCCATTTTTATTGAAAATAATTTTTAATATTCTTTCCGCTTAAATTATATGATGAGCCAATTTTCCTTTCAAGCTTATTAAGAATAATTTTTTATAAGCTCTAATATTAAATACTGTTACGAATTTATACGCGATATCAAATTTTCTGATTTTCTAGCTTGAAGAGAACTCTTAACAGGGAACAGGGAATGGGGTTAATAAACACAACAGTTTCATTCCTAGCCAGGGGTGTAATACTTTTGAGTTTTGACTTTAAGATTCTGAAAAAACCCGGTTTTTGACCAATCTTCTAACAACTCAATTGGATACAGGTTAAGCGTCGTAAAAGACGGGTAAAGTTTGGTAGGAGTGCAAGCTTCAACACAAACATAAAACCGCTCAAACCTTCTTTTGCTCAAACCCTCTTCCTTCGCTTTGACACTGATAACTTGCACCATTTTCAATAAGAGTGAGAAACTCTATGTTCTAGTTACCAGCGTCACAGTGGTAACTAGGGGAAAGAAGCCTCCGCCTCCTGAGTATCCCCCTTGGAAGTGCAATTTATTAGTACCATCAAAGTAGAAGGGCAAGTTATAATTTTTTTGCGGACAAACGTAACAAAAATTTATTTATGAGTAACCCCCTTCTACAAGCATTTTTCGTAGGCAGAGCTGTAGCCGAAACCATCAACGAACGGGCAGAACGTGCTTTTACTGATGCTTTGAGCGAATTGGGCAAATTGGATGCTGAACTCAGAGAACAAATGCGCCAGTTTAGCGAAGAAGTCATGGAAAAGGCAAATCGAGCCGCTGAAACTGCTGGTGCTGGTACTTATACAGAAAGTAGTCAAGTGATGGCAGAAGAAGCAGACGATGTCCAAGCCATGATTGATGAATTGCGAGCAGAAATTGCCCTGTTACGCACAGAATTACAACGCCATCGCAGCCAAAGCTAGATGGGTAATGGGTAATAGGGAATAGGGAATAGGGAATAGGGAATAGGGAATAGGGATTACTGATAACCAATAACCAATTACCAATAACCAATTACCAATAACCAATTACCAATTACCAATTACCAATTACCAATTACCAATTACCAATCCAAAACAGTTCAGGAAAGGTGTGTCTGTTATTACTACTGATTCAGTAAAAAAAACCAGCGGTACGCGATAAATATGAAAAAGGGTTACACAGATAAGGCTTACCGTTGGAATCGGGAAAACTACTCTAGTAGACGGCGTTATGTGGACATTTGGTCATTTGTCTTGACTTTAATGTTCCGGCTTTGGCTGTATAATAAATCTTGGAGTTACCGAGGCGGAGTCACTGAAGCCAAGCAAGCTGCGAGACGGAAAAAATTGGCAGTTTGGATTCGCAATACTCTGCTGGATTTAGGTCCTACTTTTATTAAATGTGGGCAATTGTTCTCCACCAGGGCAGATATCTTCCCCAGTGAATATGTGGAAGAATTGGCTAAGCTACAGGACAAAGTGCCCGCATTTAGCTATGAGCAAGTAGAAGCAATTATCGAGCAAGAACTGGGCAAAACCATCCCCCAACTATTTCAAAGTTTTGAACCAGTTCCCCTAGCAGCTGCCAGTTTGGGACAAGTACATAAAGCTGTACTGCATTCTGGGGAAGAGGTTGTCGTCAAGGTACAACGTCCAGGACTCAAAAAGCTATTTACCATCGATCTGGAAATTCTCAAAGGTATTGCTCGCTACTTTCAAAACCATCCTAAATGGGGACGAGGAAGAGATTGGACTGGTATTTATCAAGAGTGCTGCCGTATTCTTTGGGAAGAAATTGATTACCTGAATGAAGGTCGCAATGCTGATACTTTTCGCCGTCATTTTCGCACCTACGATTGGGTAAAAGTACCGAGAGTTTATTGGCGCTATGCCTCATTACGAGTGCTAACTCTAGAGTATGCCCCTGGGATTAAAATTAGCCAGTATGAAGCCATAGAAGCAGCAGGGTTGGATCGAAAAGTAATTGCCCGTCTGGGTGCCCAAGCTTACCTACACCAATTGCTGAATAATGGCTTTTTCCACGCCGATCCTCACCCTGGTAACATTGCTGTCAGCCCAGAAGGTTCCCTAATCTTCTACGATTTCGGAATGATGGGACGAATTCAATCCAATGTCCGGGAAGGACTAATGGAAACACTATTTGGTGTTGCTTCTAAAGATGGGGAACGGGTAGTTAATTCCCTAATTAATTTAGGGGCATTAGCGCCAGTAGATGACATGGGACCAGTACGCCGTTCTGTCCAGTATATGCTGGATAACTTTATGGATAAGCCCTTTGAAAATCAATCTGTGGCTGCCATTAGTGACGATTTGTACGAAATAGCTTATAATCAGCCTTTTAGATTTCCAGCTACTTTCACCTTCGTGATGCGAGCCTTTTCCACTTTGGAGGGAGTAGGAAAAGGATTAGATCCAGAATTTAACTTTATGGAAGTCGCCAAACCCTATGCAATGCAGCTGATGACCGATATGACCAATATAAATGGTTCACAGGGCAATAGCTTTCTCAATGAATTAAGTAGACAAGCAGTTCAAGTTAGTAGTACGGCACTAGGACTACCGCGTAGATTAGAAGATACTCTGGAACGACTAGAACGAGGAGATATACGGGTGCGAGTCCGGTCTATAGAATCAGAACGCTTGCTGCGTCGCCAAACTAATATCCAACTGGGAATGACTTACGCTGTTATCATCAGTGGTTTTACCCTATCGGCAACCATTTTATTGGTTAAAAATATTATATGGTTAGCCGTACCTGTGGGTTTAATCGCTGCCACTGTTTCCTGGCTGTTGATTAGGCTACTCTTGCGGCTTGACCGTTATGACCGCATGTATTAATTGTTTTAGAAAGAAATATTTATGAACCTCAATTTTACTGGTGTGAGCGATCCAGGGCTTGTTCGTTCTTACAATCAAGATGCTTATTACGTGGATTCACAAGGACGATTTTTTATCGTTGCTGATGGTATGGGTGGTCATGCTGGTGGTGAAGAAGCAAGCCGTATTACAGTGGAGGAAATCCAGAACTATTTACTAGAAAATTGGTATTCTCAGCAACCAGGAAAGCAGTTGTTGAAGGAAGCTTTATTACAGGCAAACAAAGCTATTTTAGCAGACCAGCAAAATCATCCCGAACGGGCTGACATGGGCACCACTGCTGTGGTAGTCATGCTTCGTCCCCAAGAGTCTCCTTGCTGCGCTCATGTAGGCGATTCTCGGCTCTATCGCTTTCGAGATGCAAAATTAGAGCAGATAACCCAAGACCATACCTGGGTAGCACGTGCCCTCAAAACAGGTGATATTTTACCAGACGAAGCACGGCTTCATCCCTTCCGTCACGTATTATCCAGCTGTCTGGGACGGGAAGACCTCCATGAAATGAGCGTACAACCACTAGATTTACAAATTGGCGATCGCTTACTGTTATGCAGCGATGGTCTCACAGAAGAATTAGTGGATGAGAAAATTGCTTATTATTTCCAAGAAAACTCCCCACTTGAAGAAACAGCCCATTCCCTGGTAGAAGCAGCCAAAGCCCAAGGAGGGAACGATAATATTACAGTCGTCCTAGTCGCTTACAATGAAGGGCAATAGAAGTTGGGAAATGGTAAATGGTAAATGGTAAATGGTCATTTGTCATTGGTCATTGGTCATTTACCCATTACCAATTACCAATTACCCATCCCAATTGTATAACTAGCAACTTAGATGATGAGCATTTTGTTCAATCTGAGCATTTTTACTCTTTACAACTTGATAAAAATATTCTTAACCTCCTAAATTAATTTTGGGAGGTCTAATTTTAATCCTTGGAGTGATTGACTTATTGCACACAATAAGGTATAGCGATTATAATTCATACCCAATACCTTTTATTCCCTATTCCTAGTTATTTCCTGTTAATAGGGCTAAAAATTGGGAAAACCTGCCTTTAAAAGCAACCTTGCTATCCTTTTCGCCCAATCGCGTATATCCACATGGATAATACCGATGTCAGCAAAATCGATCTAACGTTGCTAAATCTTGATATTATCCGAAATCCGCTGCAGTGGACTTGGGTTTTATATCAATAGGGTGGGGTAGATTGCCAAAAACTATCCTGGGGAATGTGGGCAATTTGTCAAACAATTGTTATCTTTTTTAATACGAAGGTACAGATGTTGAATACATGCCAGTCTGGTTCCTAGCCTCACAGCATGTGTGCCAATATCTCACCTGTAAACCTTGTTTTTTGTTGTTTTCTTTGGAGTCAAACCATGAACCAACCTATTAAACTCAGTTTGGAACAGCAATTCAATATCCGCTCATTTGCCAGCCAAGTGCAGCACATGAGCCACGAACAAGCCAAAGACTTTTTAGTCAAACTCTATGAACAAATGGTTGTTCAAGATGCTACTTACAAAGAACTCCTGAAGCATCAGTGGGGCTTAGATTCAGATCCTGCTGGGGCATAGAGTTCTTCTTTAACCTGTCGCAGTGGGCGACCTCCTTCTCTTGCTTGGTTCCTCAGTGGAAATGAGCTGGGGATGTTGGGGCGTCAACTTCCGTGAGCCATCTTTCCAATCACGATTACAACGTAACATTTTCGCGACAGCAAATTAAAGCTTCGACTTTGCTCAGCTTAAAGATTATGCTGTGGGCTTTTTTCACTACCTCACGATCCTAAATCCATGAGTTAGTCATATTGTTGTGCTTGTTATGAACAGCAAATTACATATCGAAAATAGGCATGATAATAGATTGTGCATGTAATGCTTGCACGGATGACTTCAACTCGGATTTTGGAGCCGGAATTTCAATTATTTATATATCTTATAAGAAGAATCTGGGAATTGTAAACCAAAGATAGTTTTGTTTAAAATAATTAATATTTATCACCCACAGGTTGATTTAGAGAGCTGTTAGGATTTTTTAGTGAGAAAGATCCACGGGAGAATCCGTGTCAATTGCTTCGAGTCTTGTAATAATTTGGGGTTTAATTTTTGCATACTCCCTCTTGAGTAGAGTTTTGCTCATTTGGGGTTCAGCAGAGGAGATGAGTGAAGCACTCATTTTTACCCATTTTTGCAAGCGTTGGCGTTGAGCAGCAGCAATAGTGGAAAGTAGGATATGAGCGCAACTATTAGGGGTTTCCCGAGCAAAAAACAGCAAGCGGTAGAAACCTTGTTCTCCTAGTAAGCGGGCAATTTCTTGACCAAAACTGCTTTTGAGGTCAAGGTAGTAGGGTAGCCATTTAGCCCCGTGTTTGCGGTGATAGATAACGGTAATCCACAGCAACATGGGGTGAGGATTGGTAATAAACAGAAATTGATTGTAGCGGGTGCAGATTAAGCGTTTTTGAATTTCTAGTTGCGGTAACATTACCCACAGAGTGGGGGACATTTCACCATTTATAGGGATGAGTTTAGGAAAAACAATATCAGCAATGGGTTTATTATGGGGCCAGGAAGCTTGGCGAATAATTTCATCCTGAGACAAAGATGGATATTCATGACTTTGGGATTTCTTGTGCAACACCACTTTTTCCCCTGTAGGGGTAGGAGTTGCTGATAAGACCTCAGTCATCTCACTTTGCCCAGGGGAAGTTGGATGTTCTTCCTCAGTTTGTTCTAGGGAGGTTAATATTTGCAGAATTTCACCGATATTTTGGGGGCGATCGCTTGGTGCTTTTGCCATACACCTCATCACCAGACTTTCTAACTCCTTTGGAAGTTGGAGTCTGGGGTCAACTTCCGCAAAAGGACGGGGTTGTTTATAGTGGTGTACTTTGTACCATGCACCAAAAGAGTGGGTTTCTGGCACTAGAGGCATCTTAGCGGTGAGCATTTCATACATCATCACCCCCAAGCTATAAATATCGGAACGGTTATCTAGTTCTTTCCCCTCCATTTGTTCCGGAGAAGAATAAGCTAGGGTGCCCAAATAGAATTTCGTTTGCTCGCTATCAGACCGTACTAACTTGGCAATTCCAAAGTCCAGAATTTTGACTAACTCCCCAAAACTACGGTCTTGTATCACCAGGATATTACTAGGCTTAATATCACGGTGGATAATTGGGTAAATTTTGCCATCTATAGTGATACCATCATGAGCGCACTGCAAACCCAGGCAGATTTGACGTGCCATACTCAGGAATCTTGGTAAAGATACTGTTTCCTGGCGAAAAACTTGGCTGAGGCTAGCTCCTTCCAAGTATTCCATCACATAGAAGGGGGTGTTCTTTTCATCTACCCCATAGTCCATAACTCGGACGATGTGAAAACTTTTTTGTCCTAACAAAGCACAGGTTCTTGCTTCTTGCTCAAACCGTTCCCGCAATCGCATTTTTTGATTTTGGATTGACAAGGCAAGAAACTTTACAGCAACGGGTACACCTCCCAACAAAATATCCTCAGCACGATAAACCCGACCCATTGCTCCAGTGCCGATTAGTTTCTGAAGTTGGTAGCGTTTGCCGAGTAAGCGACCAATGTTGGGGTCTGCCATAGAAAATTCGACTCCAGTGTACAAATAACAATAATCAAAATGAATAATCGGTGAAATCTGGCAATCAGATTCCACCTTGTAAAGCTAAATCAAAGAAATGGTATCTTCTCGTACTTCCTTGATAGATTTAGTGTGCCCAATTTTCACCCAGCTAATTAACTTAGGAACAGAAAAATATAGGGAAGAGTTAGGAGTTAGCAATTAAGAAGTTATTATTCTCCCTATCTCCCCCTACCCTGCACCGAACACCTCCGGTGAACGGGTTGAGCCACTTTAGTCAACGCGCTTAACCCGCGCACGCAAGTGGCTTACCATCTCCTACGACGTAGGTTGTCGCTCTAGACTGGCTTCCATGGTAGAGTCTAAAAAATGACCTGCTAAAATTCCACTGGTAAGATAGTAATTGTCATCATCAATCCGGTGTAGGGTTTCAAAGCCAGTGCGACGTTGACGATCGCCCAATACCCAATAACGCTGTACAATGGTATCTGGACAAATCCAACCTTCGCCTTCTATTTGTCCTAAAATATTATGATTAAGTAGAAAAGTATACTGACGCTCTCCACCATCGAGACGTCCTTTGTATTGCAAAGCAATTTCTGTGCGATCGCTACTGGGAAATATCAGCTTGGTTGCCATTGTAAACCAGTTATCCCGATTCCAAACTACCAAAGATAGACCCTTAACAGGAATCGGCATACTGTTACGTTCGAGCCAATTTCCTTGTAATATCCAACGTCCTGGTTCTAGGAGAAAAGTGTGAGCCACCTTGTACCTTCCTTGTCTCGATCTGCTACCGCCAAAAACACCACAGATACCTTAGAAACATGAAAATCTCGGGCGGCAAATACATATACTATAGCTATGATGCGTTAACTTGTATCCGTGTTTTCCCTTAAGGTGAGTGAACTTCTCCCAAAAGTAGTTCTGCTTTTGCCCCTGTAACTGCGGGTAGGTTACCGGGAATGCCTAACTGTCGCCAATATGCCAAGATTGCGAAAGCGATCGCTTCTTTAAAGTTGGCGTTTAGTCCTACTTCGTCTGTGGTGATAATGGGTATAGATGGTAACAACAATTGTAACCGCTGTTTTAAATAGAGATTGCGACTGCCACCACCACATAATAATACCCTTTGCGGCATTTTTGCTAAGAAAGTCTCATAGCTATGGGCAATGGAAGCCGCAGTTAGTTCGGTGAGGGTTGCCAGTATATCTGCTGGTGTTAATTGGTATATTTGGGCATCTTGTAGACATTGTTGTAAATAGGCTGCACCAAATAATTCTCTACCAGTGGATTTGGGTGGTGGTAGTTGAAAATATGGTTGATGTAGCCATTGTTCTACTAAAGGTTGGCAAGGAGTACCGCTAGCTGCCCAAGCACCATCCTTGTCGTAGGTTTTGGCACCGTCGGTTAAATGCTGTACTGCCAAATCCAAGAGGCTATTTCCTGGTCCTGTATCCCAACCGCAAATTTCTGTTAACCAGTTGTCAACCTGGGGTGGCAAATAGGTAACATTACCAATGCCGCCGATATTTTGAATACATCTCGATTCTTGGGGATGTGCTAGTAAAGCGGCATCTGGACGGCATACTAGGGGTGCCCCTTGACCACCATGGGCTATATCTGCTACACGAAAGTTACTAATGGTTGTTATACCCGTAAGATTCGCGATCGCATCCCCCCGTCCCAATTGTAAACTGTAGCCAAGAGAATTCTTTTGTTTATCACCTGGTTCTGGAGGTGGACGATGGTAAACTGTTTGACCATGGGAACCGATTAAAGTTGCCCTTTGATGATTACTTTGGATATTTTCTGCTGCTTGGGCAAAAACAAGGGCAATCATATCATCTAATGCTGCAAATTCTACCATAGAAATGGCTGCACCACCACAAACTGCTAAAATACGTTCTTTGAGTTCGGGTGGATAGGGATATGTTTCCCCAGCGATTAATTCTATTTGCAAATCCCAATCTGTACCGGAAATATCCACTAAGGCAGCGTCTATTCCATCTACGGATGTACCACTGATTAAACCAATTACACGAGTCATTCAATTTTAGATTTTAAATTTTAGATTTTAGATTTTAGATTTTCGTTCTTAGAGATTTTCAAGAGTAGTAATCATATGCAAATTTATATTTTTGGGCAACTTCCGCAACTGTAAGTTAAATATGCTTGTCTTTCATCAACTAGTACCAATTGGGAAAAACGGTTCAAAATTCCATCCGTATCCATAAAGATTGTATGTTTCCCCCATTGTTTTTACCTACCAGAATCATTCCCCAATTACCAATTACCAATTACCAATTACCAATTACCAATTACCAATTACCAATTACCAATTACCAATTACCAATTATCAATTACCTATTCTTAATTTTAATTGCGAGCAGCTTCCTGGAGATCAAGAGCATAATTTAATTTCAAGATATTGACTCCTGGTTCTCCAAACAGACCTAAAAATCTCCCATCTGTATGTCTTTTAATTAAACGAATTATCTGTACCCGTTCTTCCCTTGTAAAACCACGAGCTTCTGCTACTCGTTCCAACTGTTCCCTTGCTGCTTTAACTGAAATATGAGGATCTAAACCAGAGCCAGAACTGTAAATAAGTTCGGCAAAAGGTTGAATATCTTCTTCTTCTTGGAGTAGATTTGCTTCTTCTAGAGTTTGACTGACCAACTGTTGATTGCTGGGAGCGAGATTACTGGCTCCAGATATACCCGTTGGTTTGGCTGCTTTACCTTGACTATATCTAATTGTACTAGGACGACTATGAAAATATCTTTCAGAACGAAATTCTTGACCGATTAAAGCTGAACCAATAATTTCTCCTTCGATATTTTTCTGCATACTGCCATTAGCTTGTTTGGGAAAAAAATTTTGACCAATTACAAGAATAAATAGAGGATAGATAATTGCAGTTATTAACCATAAAATTATAGTAATGCGTATTGCTCTGAAAAATTCTCTAACAACAAACATAAAATATTCTCTAGTTATTTTTTATATTTGACGGATATGTTTATTAAATATCGGTATTTATAATTATTCAACAACTACTTACATCTTGCACCAAAGAAACCGGGTTGATAAACCAAAAATCAAGGTTTTTAGGTTAAGTGATTATCAATAAACCCGGTTTTTCACGGTGGTGCAAGATATGACACTAGTACTCGACCAAGGCAAAATTGCCGGGTAAAGGCAGAGAGGGGGAAGAAAAAACTTTGTTCTTTCCTTATTAACCCCGCATAGTTTACTTGGTGGAGTACTAGGGTTAAGTTGAGATTTCTGGAACATTATTCTGTTTTATATGCCTCCATTTGCGATTTTTTTTGAGAAATACTTGAGAGTTTTTATGATTTGAAAATGGCAATATATTGGTAAACTGCAAATTCCAAAGTTAACAATCCCAAGATAGGAAATACCCATGTATAAGAGTTTTTTAAATCTCCATCATTAGCTGCATAAACAACTGCACAAATTACTAAATTAAGACATAATCCGATAACCATTATTAATGGTAACTTCTACTTTTGCCATTGTAAAGCATTGAGATGAATTAGTTTTTTCATTGTTTATCTGTTGTATTATCCTAAAAAAGCAAATTGTAATTAGTATAGAGTAAACAAATAGGGAGCATCCCAATTTTTATGCAATACCCTTCTAGGGTATTGCTACACGGACAAAGCCCACCTACCCTACCCTGCACCGAACACCTCCGGTGAACGGGAACGTCTGAGTCCCTTCGGGACACGCTACGCGAACGACGAACGTGGGCTAAGAGGATTTTTTAGCCCCAGTCTTTAGCCTGTTGCCGCAGCTAAGTTTTTAAGGGTGTAGACGCGGTAGATGCAACAGCGGCTTCTTGTAGCCCAGACTCAGTGAACAAAAATCAAATAGGAGTTCTATAGCACCCTTTGTAATATTTAGGATTAGTTATACCAATTTCCGCAAAAATGATACATATGTATTTTAGGGGCGCAATGCTTGCGCCCAAGTTCATCATTTGTATAATGAATCAAGTGAAAATCGTTATAATACCAAATCAAAAAAATGTTGGTAATAAATTCAACTTGAGAGTGAAACTTTTCCCAATCCTACTAATCATTGGAAATTTGATTTTTTCCCTAAACAAAGCCTAAAGATATGATTAACATATCAATTAATTTAATTGCAATAAATGGGAAGATTAATCCCCCTAAGCCATAAATTAATATCTGATATTGCAAGAATTTATTAACATTAACTGGGGTAAAACCTATTCCTCTCAGTGCTAATGGCATTAAAGCCAGAATCATGCAAGCATTATAAATTAATACTGACAATACTCCAGAATAAATGCTGGTTAAATTCATCAAATTTAAATTTTTCAGATTTGGTTCCTCAGCAAATATGAGAGGAACAATTGCAAAATACTTGGCAATATCATTAGCAATGGAAAATGTTGTTAATGCCCCACGAGTAATCAGTAATTGTTTGCCAATGGCAATAATATCAATTAACTTGGTAGGATCGGAGTCCAAATCGACCATATTTGCTGCTTCTTTGGCTGCTTGAGTACCCGTATTCATGGCAATACCAATATTTGCCTGTGCCAAAGCCAAAGCATCATTAGTACCTTCCCCAGTCATAGCCACCAATTTGCCCTCTGACTGTTCCCATTCAATCAAAGTAATTTTGTTTTCTGGCTGGGTTTCGGCTATAAAGTCATCTACCCCAGCTTCTTGGGCTATTACAGCAGCCGTAATCTGGTTGTCTCCAGTCACCATGATGCTACGCACTCCCATGCGTCGCAATTGCCCAAAGCGATCGCGTATTCCTGGTTTGACGATATCATTCAGAGCAACCAAACCATAAATTTCACCATCCATGGCAATTGCTAGAGGTGTAGCTCCAAGTTTGGCAATTCCTTCGTATGCTTGATCTAATTCTGAGATATAGTTACCATTTCCAGAACCAACAAATTCCTTGATTGCCCAGAGAGTACCTTTACGTACTTGAGAACCATTAGGTAAATTAGTGCCACTTATAGGGATTGCGGGTGAAAATGAAATCCCCTGGGCATAGTTATAATCAAAATCTATTCTTGCCCCCAAACTGTCTGCTAGTCGGAAAATTGATTTACCTTCTGGTGTATCATCAAATAAACTGGCAGCCATAGCTACATTGGCAAGTTCCTCTAAAGAGTGACCCTTAACGGGGATAAATTCCTCTGCTAAACGGTTGCCCAAGGTGATAGTACCCGTTTTATCAACAATTAAGGTATTAACATCTACACAGGCTTCTACAATCCGTTCAGAGGTGGCAATGATGTTACACTGGGCAACTCTATCCATGGCAGCAATGCTAATGGTACTGAGCAAGCCACCAACGGTTGTAGGAATTAAACTTAATAATAGGGCAATTAGGACAACAACGCTAATTGGACTTTTGAGATAAAGGGCAAATGCTGGTAAAGTCACCACTACCAGCAAAAATAGTAAAGCCATAACCCCTAAAAATGCTTTGAGAGCAATTTCATTTGGGGTTTTGCGACGTTTTCTCCCTTCCATCAAGGCAATCATCCGTTGAATAAACCCTTTGCCCGGATCTGCGGTAATCCTAACTATCAATTCATCAGAAATAATACGGCTGCCCCCGGTAACTGAAGAAGCTACCTGGGAACCTGATTCTTTCAGTACTGGTGCTGATTCCCCGGTGATTACCGATTCATCCACCGAGGCAATTCCCATGATTACTTCCCCATCTGCAGGAATTATATCCCCAGCAACTAAATATACTGTATCCCCCCGTTGCAGACTAGTGGAATGTACTTCTGTAATTGTGCCATCGTCAGCAAGTTTTTTAGCGACGGTTTTTAACTCAATGGATCTTAAGCTATTTGCCTGGGCTTTACCCCTACCTTCAGCGATCGCCTCTGCAAAATTGGCAATCCAGGCAGTGACAAACAAAATAAGAGTAACCAAGCCATTAAACTGTCGTGTTTTCTGGTCTGCAACTGCACCAAATAAGCTGGGGTGGATAGCTGCCAATAAGGTAATTATCGTCCCTACCCACACCAAAAACATCACTGGGTTTTTAATGGCATTTTTAGGTCTGAGCTTGACAAAAGCATCTTTAAATGCTTTGTAGTAAATATTTTGATTTTTCAGCTTAGCTTGTTTGCGTCCAGGACGACGATCGCTATTGAGAGAACCAGGGGTTCTAGATTTGGAATTGGTTCTACTGGAATTCATATCTCCCAGAGAGAGTAGAGTTTGAAGTGCAAAATTCATAACTTATAACCCACACCACAACACCTAATAACTCATCACTCATCACTTTTAATTAGCTACCGGAGGCTATTTTCATACCCTCAGCTACCGGACCCAAAGCAAGAACTGGGAAGAAACTCAGTACAGATAGAATCAACGCAATCCCTGCTGTGACACCAGTAAATAGCACAGAATCAGTTTTAAGGGTAGCAGCTGTTGTAGGTACTGGTTGTTTTTTTGCCATACCATCAGCTAATAGCAGCATGGCAATTATAGGCACATAGCGTCCTAATAACATACTCAAAGCTGTACTTAAATTCCACCACAAGCTGTTATCTTGCAAACCTTCAAACCCAGCGCCATTATTAGCACTAGCGGAAGCATATTCATAAACTACCTGGGAAAGCCCATGAAAACCCGGTTCGCTAATGCCAGCTAGGGTTTGGGGATAAGCTAAAGTAATGGCGCTGGGAACTAAAACAGCGATGGGGTGAATTAACAGTAAGACGCTGGCAAGGAAAACCTCCCGCTTGCCAATTTTGCGTCCCCAAAACTCTGGGGTATTTCCCACCATGATTGACATGAGGAAAACACTGAGAATTAGATAAATAAACAGATAGGCAATTCCGATTCCTGGAGCACCCCAAATAATTTCTAGGAACATATTCAACAGGGTAGAAAAGCCTCCTGTGGGCATAAAAGAATCCAGCATACCGTTGACAGCACCACACATAGTTGCAGTAGCTGTAACTGCCCACAAAGCTGTTTGTGCCCAGCCAAATCTCAGTTCTTTTCCTTCTAAATTCGGTTGTTGCCAATCTCCTAATTTAGCATTAATTAGGGGATTACCTTCAAATTCAGCAACAACAGTTAACCCCAACAGAAACACGAAAATTACAAATACTGCCCAAAATAGTCGCCAAGCAAATTTGGTATTATCAGCAAACACACCATAGGTATAAATCATTGCGGCTGGGATGGCAATCATCGCCAGAATTTCGATTAAATTAGAACCGCCATTGGGATTTTCAAAGGGATGGGCAGAATTGGTAGCAAAAAAACCACCGCCGTTATCTCCCAACATTTTGATGATTTCAAAAGAAGCCACTGGACCTCTAGCAATATACTGTGTCTTCCCTTCCAAGGTGTTGACTATCAAAGGACCTGCTAAGGTTTGAGGTACTCCCAACATTATCAAAGCGATCGCCCCAACTATGGAAATTGGCAACAATATACGAGTAATACTACGAGTCAAGTCCTTGTAGAAATTTCCTAAGGGTTTACCTGTTAAGCCGCGAATAAAAGCAATTCCCACCGCCAAACCAGTGGCTGGTGAAAGGAACATCAAAAACCCTAAAGCGGCTGTTTGGCTGAAATAACTAAAGGTTGTCTCTGGTAAATAGTGCTGTTGGTCAGTGTTGGTTAAAAATGAAATCGTGGTATGTAGGGCTAAATCCCAATTGGGGGCTGTTAAAGCTGTGGGGTTAAGGGGGAGGGATTGCTGAGTCACTAGCAGCAGATATATAGCAATGCCCATAATCAGATTACTCGTTAGCACAGCCCGGATATACTGTCGTCCGGTCATATTATGTTGCTTGGATATCCCCCCCAATGTAAAGATTATCTGTTCTACAGGGTTCATCAAGGGGTCAAGCACTGTTCTTTCTCCCATGAACACCCGCGCCATATATTTTCCCAAAACAGGGGTAATGGCGATAACAAGACAGATTGTGACTGCAATTTGTAAAAAACCTTGTCCCATGTATTTCCTACTGAGATGATTTAGAAAAAGTTAATAAATATAAATAACACTTAATTTTAAGTCGTGGAATTACCACAGCAGTCCATAAAAATGGATACCCTAAGCGAAACTATAGCGCTATAGTTGTTTTCGCTCAAACCGGAACCATAACGCGATAGTTTTTTGTCCCTCAAACCGGAACTCTAGCGCTATAGTTGTTTTTGCTCAAACCGGAACTTTAGCGCTATAGTTTTTTGTCCCTCAAACTGGAACTCTAACGCGATAGTTTTTGTCGCTCAAACCGGAACCATAACGCTCAAACCAAAACCATAACGCTATAGTTTTTGTCGCTCAAACTGGAACTCTAGCGCTATAGTTTTTTGTCCCTCGAACCGGAACCATAACGCTATAGTTTTTTGTCCCTTGAACCAGAACTCTAGCGCTACAGTTTTTTGTCCCTCGAACCGGAACCATAACGCTATAGTTTTTGTCGCTCAAACCGGAACTCTAGCGCTATAGTTTTTTGTTCTTCAAACCGGAACTCTAGCGCTATAGTTTTTTGTTCCTCAAACCGGAACTCTAGCGCTACAGTTTTTTGTCCCTCAAACCGGAACCATAACGCTCAAACCAAAACCATAACGCTATAGTTTTTGTCGCTCAAACTGAAACTCTAGCGCTATAGTTTTTTGTCGCTGGAACAGGAACCATAACGCGATAGTTTTTTGTCGCTGGAACAGGAACCATAACGCGATAGTTTTTTGTCGCTTGAACCAGAACTCTAGCGCGATAGTTTTTTGTCCCTCGAACCGGAACCATAACGCGATAGTTTTTTGTCCCTCGAACCGGAACCATAACGCGATAGTTTTTGTCGCTCAAACCGGAACCATAACGCGATAGTTTTTTGTCGCTGGAACAGGAACCATAACGCTCAAACCAAAACCATAACGCTATAGTTTTTGTCGCTCAAACTGAAACTCTAGCGCTATAGTTTTTTGTCGCTGGAACAGGAACCATAACGCGATAGTTTTTTGTCGCTCAAACTGAAACTCTAGCGCTACAGTTTTTTGTCGCTCAAACTGGAACTCTAGCGCTATAGTTTTTTGTCCCTCGAACCGGAACCATAACGCTCAAACCAAAACCATAACGCTATAGTTGTTTTTGCTCAAACTGGAACTCTAGCGCCATAGTTTTTTGTCTCTCAAACCAGAACCATAACGCTACAGTTTTTGTCCCTCGAACCGGAACTCTAGCGCTATAGTTTTTTGTCGGTCAAACCCAAACCATAACGCTATAGTTGTTTTTGCTCAAACTGGAACTTTAGCGCCATAGTTTTTTTCGGTCGGACTGGAACTCTAGCGCCATAGTTGTTTTTGCTCAAACCGGAACTCTAGCGCCATAGTTTTTTTTCGGTCAAACCGGAACTTTAGCGCTACAGTTTCTTGTCCCTCAAACTGGAACCATAACGCTATAGTTTTTTCTCGGTCAAATTGGAACTATAGCGCTATACCAATTGAAAAAAAATGCGACACATGATTGATTCGTAGGGGCGGGATAACCCCGCCCCTACAAACCATGTATCACATCATATTTAAGGGGTCTACATCAATAGTTAAACTCACAGAAGGCGGACACAGCTGACGTATTTGTTCCCAATCCGGCAAAGTAGGTAAAGCATCAGGGGCAAATTTCAGCAATATCTGCCAGCGATAACGATTTGCTACCCGTAAAATACTAGCTGGTGCTGGTCCGAGGATATCTAATCCTTCCTGTTCGGGTAAAGCTGTAGCAATCATCTGGGCAGCATTTTCTACTTCCACCGCTTCCAAACTACTTAAGCGCAATAAAATCAATCTACCGTAGGGAGGGTAATTGAGCGCCTGCCGTTGTTCTAACTCAGTATTCGTAAAAGAGTGATAATCATGTCCCCGTACCGCTTCAATTACCGTATGTTCCGGGGTATAAGTTTGCAGAATCACCCTACCGGGATCTTCACCCCTACCAGCACGTCCAGCTACTTGAGTTAAGGTTTGAAAAGCCCTTTCGCTGGCGCGATAGTCTGATAAATGCAGCAGTCCATCAGCAGCTACTACCCCTACTAAGGTAACCTGGGGCAAATCCAACCCTTTAGTTAACATTTGCGTACCCACCAACAAATGCGCTTCACCATTGGCAAATCTAGTTAATAGAGTGCGGTGTGCCCCTTTAGTACGGGTAGTATCGCTATCAAAGCGGATAAAGTTCAAGTCCGGAAATTGCCGTGTTAATTCTTGTGCTACTCGTTGCGTCCCGCTACCAAAGAATTTGAGGTAAGGAGAACCGCATTCTGGGCAATGTTGGGGATGGGATTGGGCATAATTACAGTAATGACAACGTAAAATTTGCGCCGCACCCGCTTCTGTATGGTGATAGGACAAAGACACATCACAGTGGGGACACTCAATCACATATCCGCAACTGCGACAGGAAACAAAAGTACTGTGTCCCCGACGATGAATAAATAAAAT
Organism: Nostocaceae cyanobacterium; assembly: GCA_030065825.1. Taxonomy (GTDB): domain Bacteria; phylum Cyanobacteriota; class Cyanobacteriia; order Cyanobacteriales; family Nostocaceae; genus JASJCY01. Next base: position 23,382 of record JASJCY010000094.1, read on the forward strand.
TCCCTGTTGACCACGTTCCTTTAATTGTCGCAAAGCCCCTTGTAAGGATCTGCTAAAAATGGAACGATTCCCCTGCTGTAATTCTTGACGCATATCCACCACTTCCACCGGTGGTAAAGGTCGAGAGTGGATTCTTTCGGGTAAACACAGATAGTAGGGGCGGGGTTTCCCCGCCCAAGACTCGGGTTTCCCCGCCCAAGACTCGGGTTTCCCCGCCCAAGACTCGGGTTTCCCCGCCCAAGACTCGGGTTTCCCCGCCCAAGACTCGGGTGATGGGGAGGATGAAGGATTGTTTTGTGTATCTGTATTCCTAATGGTTACCCAACTTTCCAAAGAAGGTGTGGCTGAACCCAATACCAAGGGACAATTTTCTAATTCTGCCCGCCACTGAGCTACTGTACGGGCATGATAGGTAGGAATTGGTGCATCTTGCTTAAAGCTAGTGTCGTGTTCTTCATCTAAGATAATTACACCCAAATTGGGCAAGGGAGCAAATACAGCACTGCGAGTACCAATTACTATTTGGGGTTCTCCAGCTAACATTTGTCGCCAAGTGTCGTAACGTTCCCCATGGGAAAGGGCGCTATGATATACCCTGACTTTATTACCAAAGCGGGCGTGAAAACGGTCTGTTAACTGGGGTGTCAGTCCAATTTCCGGTACTAATACCAAGGCGGATTTACCTTGGGATAACAAAGGGGCGATCGCTTGCAAATATACTTCTGTTTTCCCGGAACCTGTAACCCCGTGTAATAACACCGTCGCAAAACCTGCTAACCCTTGGATAGTTTCTAACGCCTGGGATTGTGGTTGTGTTAGTAATTTGGTTTGTGCTTCCCCAAATACGCTATCTGTTACCTGGGAGGGAGCGCGTAATACTTCTCGTTCCTCAATAACTATACAGCCTTTATTTTGTAGGGCTTTCAAAGTTGGAGTAGTAGTTTTACATATTTTTATAAATTCATTCAGCCACAACTCACCACCACAATCCCTTAGTACTTTTAAAATTTCCCGCTGACGTTTATTTAGTTTAATGTATAGTCCGTCATCAACCAGGGTTACTGCTGATTTCATTTTTGGACGAGGAGTTTTAGGTAGTTCCACATAAGTTTCCACCCAGCCACGTTCGAGTAATTTTTTCTTTCCCCAGTCAAAACTTCCTGTTACTTTCGCCTTGAGATATCTAAAGCTACAGTCTCCATCTGCTTGAGATTGGAGTATTTCTAATATTTGACGGGCTGTGTTTGAGGGCAAAAATTCCTCTGCACCGTTGGGAATATTTTCTGGCTTGAGGCGAATACGATGTTGCGATCGCGCCAATAACCCTGGTGGTAAAGCAGCACGTATGACTTGAATTAAGGGAGTATAGTAGTATTGTGAAATCCTTTCTAAAAGCTGGTAGTAGCTTTCTTGGAAGAATTTCGGGTGAATGATATCTAATACATCTCTAATTTTTTCGGGTGGAAGGTGAGCCGGAGGTTGTGCTAATAACCTAATTGCAATCCCTCTGATAACTTGCGTCCCAAATGGCACACTTAAGATATCTCCTGGTTTTACTTCTAGGTGGGGAGGTAATCGATAGGGCAATAATTGGTTGCTATCTTCTGGTTCTGCTTCTAGATGGGGTGGTAATCGATCTGTCCGTAATTTGTTCCTATCTGCTGGAGAGTTTACCAACACTTCAATCCAGCGCTGTACAGTTGTTTGTGTACTATACTTTTCCCCCGACTGGGCAACCACCAAAGGGGGTAAATTTACCTGATCAATATACATAGCAATTTCAATTCACAGACAAATATTTCCTGGAAGTATTTATCTCAAATATTCCAGGCTAACTCAACTGTAACCACCTGCATCGGGTTGTGTGAAAATGTAGTTGTGAATACTTTTACCAGACATAATACTTGATAATTTTTATCTTATGCGATCGCCCCACAAAAATTAATCTTGATTATATGTTCAAAGCAACACCCTAGATCAGGAGATCAGGAAGATATTTATCAGCCTGTCTTTCTCCCTATTGATAGATATTCAAATGCTTCTGTATATGAGATGCTTTTTTAATTAGGGCGATCGCTGTTTGAATTACCAAATTTCTCTCATCAGAGGAAGGCGATAGACAAATACATCACCGCACTACCAAAATTCTCCTAAATTTTTGAATGGCTACCAATGCATAAAAAGTCTATGTATTGGTAAAAATATATAAAAACTTAAGGATTATGTATTGTGGAGATTTTTTTGATATTTGTTAAGTTTGAGCAAATTTGATTGAGGGTGTTTGCGATAGTTTGTAAATCAGCAAACAAATGAGTGAAAATATGTAATGATGTAAAACACTCCGATTGTAAAGCTGTTAATGCCCGTGTTTGCTTTTGGTGTGCATCTGACTGGACTCTGGGCTAAAACTGGCTCAAAGGCAAATATATTGCCCCACGAAGTCAGCCAAAATAAACATAACCATGTTACGAAACGTAAATAAAAGAGTGATTTTGTGGGTTCCGCTTGCAGTATGTCCGTTGCATCCCTGCGGTTAAGCTACATGGGGAAATCAACCCCAGTCACCTCGATTCACAAATGATAAATGACATAGAGACAACAGGGGAACCTCTGTAGAGGCTATAACGACCTTAACTAGTTGACTTTATTTATAGCAATCTAATGATGTTAACTTGAAATAATGTCAGAAAAAAATAAAGGAGCAGGAGAAAAATGATAAATTAACAACAGCTTCTATTTTGGTTGAGAATGTTGAGAATAAGGATGTGTTTGTCCCAGAGGTAAAACTACCGAGCCATTTAGAGCAGCTGTCACTAAATTATGTACCAAACAAAGCAACAATCCCTAAAGGAAAATATGAATATTGCTGAATTGGGAACAATGGAAATTGTCGAAAATGCTGCTGATCATGAAGAAAACTTTCTTAATAGTTTAGAAACAGTGGCAGATAATGAATCCCCATTGCTAGAGAACCAGGAATTAGTTCAAAGCAATGAGGAAGAAATGGCGGCGGCACGACCTACGGGATACAATAAAACCGAGCATGATGATGCTGTGGGCGCATTTTTCAAAGAAATGGCGCGTTATCCATTGCTAAAGCCGAATGAAGAAGTAGAGTTGGCAAAACGAGTCTGTTTTGTCGAAGAAATCAAAAAACGACAAGCTTCCTTGCATAAGGAACTCGGATACTCACCTAGTAGGGAGACTTTAGCAGCAAGTCTAGGACTAACGGAAAAACAACTAGAAAATCGCTTGTATCAAGGTCGGGTAGCCAAACGTAAAATGATTCGTTCCAACCTGCGGTTGGTAGTATCAATTGCTAAGCGATATCTGAATCGCGGAGTCCCTTTTCTAGATTTGATTCAAGAAGGGGCAATGGGTTTAAACCGCGCTACAGAAAAGTTTGACCCAGATAAAGGATATAAATTTTCTACTTATGCTTATTGGTGGATTAGACAAGCCATTACCCGGGCGATCGCTAATGATGCGCGAACAATTCGTTTGCCAATCCATATTGTTGAAAAACTTAACAAACTCAAAAAAGCTCAAAGGGAACTTAAACAAAAACTGAGTCGAAATCCTAGCGAAGCTGAAATTGCAGAGTCTTTAGAAATTCCCCTCTCACAACTACGTCAACTCCAACAACTCAGACGTCAAGCCCTTTCCCTTAATCATCGTGTCGGTAAAGAAGAAGACACAGAATTAATGGATTTGCTAGAAGACGAGGAGAACCAATCTCCAGAGGCGAAAATGAGTGAAAGTATGATGCGTCATGAGATTTGGGATGTGTTGAGTGATGTGCTGACTCCACGGGAAAAAGATGTAATTTCTCTGCGATACGGATTGACAAGTAGCGAACCTTGCACCTTGGAAGAAGTGGGCAACATGTTCAACCTTTCCCGGGAGAGAGTACGACAAATTCAAAGCAAAGCCATGCGAAAACTGCGACGTCCCCACATTGCTAAACGCTTGAAAGGTTGGTTGATCTAAAAAGTCAAATGTAAAATTCCTCTGCTGTTGACGTGGGTGCATCAACAGTGTATCAACCAATGACAAATGACAAATGACTAATGACAAATGACTAATGACTAATGACAAACAGCGATTTGACTTTGCGTTTTGCACAACCAGAGGACTGTGGTGTACTTTTTGAGTTAATTAAAGGGCTAGCAGAGTACGAAAAATTATCCCATGCTGTTGTTGGGAATGCGGAAGCACTCAAGGAACACCTATTTGCTTCCCCAAGATATGTTGAGGCAATATTAGCTGTATATGGGGGTGAAGCTGTAGGCTTTGCCCTCTTCTTTCATAATTATTCAACATTTCTGACCCAACCAGGAATTTATCTAGAAGATATCTTTGTTTTACCAGAATATCGCCGTTTGGGAATTGGTAAGGCTCTTTTAACTAAAGTAGCTCAAATTGCCCTAGAACGCGATTGTGGACGTTTAGAGTGGAGTGTTTTGGATTGGAACGAACCAGCACAAACATTCTATCGCCGTATGGGAGCATCAATTTTAGATGAATGGCGAATTTGTCGCGTCACCAAAGAGGAACTTAGACAAATGGGTAATGGGTAATGGGGAATGGGTAATGGGGAATGGGGAATGGGGAATGGGGAATGGGGAATGGGGAATGGGTGAGGAGTTACCAATTTTTAATTTTTAATTGTTTTGGGAGTTAGGAGTTTGGAGTTAAAAGTTAGTTCTCTCCCCCCTCTCTCCCCTCTCCCCTGTCTTCCCCATCTCCCCACTCTCCCCCCTCTCCCCCCTCTCCCCCATCTCCCCCATCTTTCGGACGGGGAAACCCCGTCCCTACGTTGCCATCCCGAAGTTTGACAGCTTGTCTTTTGACCATGGCTTCCATTCCAAAGAAAATTATGGAGGATATAGTACCGAACAAAGATTTGTTACAGAGGAAACACGAATGAAAAAAATTATTTCAGTACTACTGTTAGGCATAACAATCTTCACCTTTGCCTTCAGTAGTCCTGCTTTTGCAGCAGACGCTGCTGCTGGTGCGGCAATCTTTAAGAGTAATTGTGCCGTTTGTCATCGGGGTGGTAAAAACACTGTCAATCCTAAAAAGACCCTCAGTAAAGCCGATTTAGAAAAGTACGACATGTATTCCGCAGAGGCAATTATCAACCAAGTGACCAAGGGTAAAAATGCTATGCCTGCTTTTAAAGGTCGTTTAAAGCCAGATCAAATCGAAAATGTTGCTGCTTACGTTCTGGAACAAGCAGAGGCTGGCTGGTAGTTACAATTAGGACTTAGGTCATTTGAGAAATAGTAGGTAGGACAAATATCTTACCTACTAATTTTGTTTTACTGTAAATCTAACTAAATGGTGAGAATAGTTTATGAATCGCTGCTATCGATTCATGTTCGCGTTAGCGATCGCCTTTGCGTTGAACTTTTATCTTCTCCCTGCACCCGCACATTCGCTATCTACCTCTAGTAACCAAGTGACAGCGAAGGAAATTTTTCAGATGGGGGTCAAGACGATGCAGCAAGGCAATTATAGCCAAGCAATCACATATTTTACTCAAGTGATTCAACAACAAAGAAATTTTGCTGGTGCTTACAGCAATCGTTGTCTTGCTCATCTGCAATTACAAGATTACCAGAATGCGGTTACAGATTGTACTGCTGCCATAGATTTTTTTCCGGGAAACCCCGAGGCTTATCTAAATCGGGGAATTGCCCATTATAGACTCTTAGAATATGCAGAGGCGATCGCAGATGATAATCAAGTCATTGCACTCCAACCCCGTGATTTTCGGGCTTATTACAACCGAGGAATAGCCAGTGCTGCTTTGGGTAATTATCAGCAAGCAATATCGGATTATAATTTGGCATTAACTCAAATTCCCCAAAAATCCAATTATTTACTAGGGGATATTTATAATGACCGGGGGTTAGCTTATTTTGAGTTGAAGGATTTATCAGCAGCAATGCTGAATTTTGACATGGCGATTCGTCTGAATAGCAATAATTATAGAGCTTACTATAACCGGGGTTGTGCTTGTGCCAGAAATGGGAATTATTTTGGTGCTGCTAGTAATTTTACTGAAGTTATTCGTCTTAATCCCAGTGATGGTAATGCTTTGATGAATCGCGGTATAGCTTACCACCGTTTGGGCTATGAACAAGCTGCGATCGCGGACTTACAACAGGCTGCGGAATACTTTGGAGTGCAAGGTAAGAGAATTGCTTATGAAAGGACATTGGATTTAATCAAGATTGTCCAGAGAGAAATTCCATCTCATGTGGAAATTGCCCTTGCTTTTTAACACGGATTTTTGGATTGCACGGACAGTGGAATTTGTGTAATCCGCGATCCACTTTTGGTTTTTGTACAACTGTCTCTACATCGATTACAATAGCTCTTATGAGAGCCAGAATTGACGATAACCTACTTTTCCTTCACCACGAAGACCTACCGGGCTATAAAAAAGGTGGTTCTATGGTCAGGAATAGTTATTTTTGGGCACTGCGTTCTATTGCTGGTAGGGCAGGACGATATGGCGATTGGGAATATGAACCAGAGGTTTGGTTGGCGTTGAGACGGATGCTGTTGTCCTTTGCTGAGTCTGGTTATTTAGGTGTGCGGGAAACTTTGTTAGAGTTTCCCCAATCTCAACAAATTCCCGATGTGTTGCGGGATGTCTCAACCTGGGAGTAAATATAGCGAGAGTGGGAAGAGTGGGAAGAGGGGGAGAAATTTTTATAGGTAATCTTAGAATGGGAAGGGAGTAATTTCCAACAAATGTCTAATTCTGATTCAAGAAATTCCCTCAAATACCATTTTGGGAATCAATAACTCCCCTGTACTTTCTGCAATTCCTAAAAACCGTCCATCTTCGTCGTAAACTCGCAACAGTCCCGGAATATCCCCTGTGAAATCAAGACGCTGTCCTTGACACCATTTTTTTGCTTCTAGCAACCGTAATTTTACTGATGCAAGATGTTGTAATACTGCATCGGGAGCAAGGGGTTGAAATGTTCCGGCTTGTAGTTGTGCTTGCAATTGTTCCAAGGTGAGGCTATCTTTTAAGTCAAAACCGCTGCTAGAAATACGTTGTAGGACAGCAAGAGTACCTCCAGTTTCTAGAATTATACCCAAATCCCTGGCGATCGCCCGAATATAAGTTCCAGCACCGCAGGTTATGGCTACATCCAATTCTGGAAAATCTCCTTCTCGCCAGTTTAAAATGTCAATTTGAAATATTTCTACTGTGCGTACTGGTGCTGATACTATTTCACCTTTACGTGCTAATTCATACAGGCGTTTTCCACCGACTTGAATGGCACTGTAACTGGGGGGTATTTGGGAAATCTTGCCTTGAAACTGTTGTATTGCGGTTTTTACTGCTTCTAGAGTGATTTCTGTAACTGGTTGTTGAGTGATGATTTCTCCCTGTAAATCATCTGTTGTCGTTTGCACACCAAGGCGAATTGTAGCTTTGTAAGCTTTATCACTGTTGAGATACTGTAATAGTCTGGTGGCTTTCCCCAGGGCTATTGGTAACACCCCTGTAGCGGCTGGATCTAAAGTACCAGCATGTCCGACTCGCTTTAGGTGTAAAAGTTTGCGCGTCTTGGCGACACAGTCATGGGAAGTCCAGCCAAAGGGTTTGTTGAGGTTGAGAAAGCCATGCATTGGGGATTGGGGATTGGGGATTGGGGAGATGGTGAGATAGGGAGATGGGGAGATGGTAAGCCACTTGCGTGCGCGGGTTAAGCGCGTTGTTGGCGGAACGAACGCCTTCCCGTAGGGTGCAAAGTGGCGCAACTCTTTCACCGGAGGTGTTCCCGTAGGGTAGGGGGAGATGAGGAGATGGTGAGGTAGGGGGAGATGGAAATTTCCCTATTAAGAGTTCCCTGTTAAGAGTTCCCTATTCCCTATTCCCTATTCCCTATTCCCTATTCCCTACTCACTTACTGCAAAGCATAATCTTTAACAATAACAAAAACGAGTAAAAATAATTATGGTTGTACAGTGTTTAGTTTACCATTTAAGGCTTGTGCTAATTCAGTGCTTGTGAGGGACTTAATTAGACTTAAACCCATAGACTGGTTAGAAATAGCTTTAGCGTAGGCAGCGTTAAGATAAGGTGAGTATTTTGAGTTTCCTGCAACATAGGTATAGAAGAAGGGAACACTCACAGAATTCATATAACGACGGGCTTGCTTGGGGTTGTCGCCAACTAATTGTGATGGTAATTCTATTTGTTGTGAACTACCTTTTCCTTCACCAATGACTGAAAAGTGAGTACCACCAGCAATCACTGCAAGATATTTTTGGGGATTTCCAATCCAGGAAAAAGGCAGAATTTGTTCGTTTAAGGCTGGTGCGACGGTATCGTCACTACTGGCGACTATCATGACTGGGGTTTGAATTTGGCTTAAGCCTGCTTCTCCAAATACCGTGCTAGTAATTGGATTAACTGCGATCGCAGCCTTGATTCGTTCATCCCGTAAATTATATTCCTTGGTGTTATCTTTACCCTTTAACTCTAAGGCACGACACTGGAGTAATAAAGACATATTCCAGGTTTTGTTGAGGGCTTTTTGGTTACAGTCTTTGGCGATTTGCACAAAATTCAGCTTTGCACCAGTTAAGGCTAAAGCTGTATAACCACCCAAAGATTGACCAAATACTCCTACTTGTTGTAAGTTTAACCGACTTTGAAACCGGGAATCAGAGCGATTCACTTTTTCTAGTTGATCGAGGATATATTTTACATCCAAAGGTCGGTTGTAAAACTCCTCTGGTGCGGCGATTTCTGTTGCACGTCCATCCAATAACGATTGCAATTGTTTGGTGTCGCTTCCTGGATGATTGGGAACAACCACAGCAAAGCCGTGGGAAGCTAAATGAGAACCTAAATATGCAAAATTGCTGCTGTCTGTACCTAAACCGTGGGAAATCACAATTACAGGAACTTGGGTCTTTACTTTGGGAAGATAAATATCAGTTAACAGCAATCTATTACGGGCTAAGTCAAAAAATTTCAGAGTCTGTTTTTGAGTTCTTAACCTTCCTTGACGGCGAAAATCTGGTATTCGAGAAAAATTAGGCAATCTGCCTATGGCTGCTTCTAAATCTGATTTTTCAGCCACAGTTGTAACTGCACGATTGGTTTCACTGACCAGATTTTCTAGTTCTGCAGCTATGCTTAAAGTACGTGCCAAATCTAGGTGAATGCTGGGGGTAGGATACTTACGCAATACATTTAATAATGTCAAACCTTCTGGTTCTTTTGCTGCTAGAATTAGCGCCGACCTCAAAGCATAAAATCCTGCTTTTGGTTGACGAGATTTTGTGTGAATTACTTGTTGTAATCTTTGTAGGAGAAATTCACCTTGTGTGGTGTATAAAAACTGTGAAACTGCCACAGGATGCACTTTAATTGGAGTCACTAAAACTTGTCGTAACTCCTGTATTTGTTCTGGCTGTAAATAATGTTTATAAACAGCCAATTCTTTGGTAATTACTTCTTTTTTGGCGAAGTCTTCCAAGGCTTCCATAGAAATGGAAAGTTCTATAGCTGAATAAGATGCATAAATTCGTTCTGCTGACTCCGCAGAATTATTCATCCCTAAGGTGGGTAACAACATTGAGAGAAGCACCAAAAGGGAATACTTTTTCAGGGTACTTTTCCCATTAGCAAACAAACTCTTCATCGCTCAACCATTCACTGATGTTGTGTCACTAGATATTTGTTTTGGTAGTTTTGCGGACACCCTGGTTGGATTTAGAAAAGATTATTTGCCTCAATATTACTTTGTGTTTTTAGTTTTGAGTTCTAGACTAAAACTTGAAAATGTTAATTGAACAGCACAAATATGTAATTTTCATCCGCGAGGCAAGAGATTACTCTGAAATCATAACAAATCAAAAAATACCATGCCTCCGTATTTACAATGCCAATCATAAAAACTGATTAATCCAACTAATTAAAGTTACCGTAAAAATACGCAATAAAACCCGTAATAATAGATTTTTACAATGGGTTCACTATCGAATATTATACCAATAACAATGCTTGTTATATTCTAACAAAGGTTAGGTTTGCGGTCATAATTAAATTTGCTGCAATAACTGATACAAAATAGTTAAAATGAAGAGCAAATTCTAGAAATTAGTTATTTTATATGATTGACAATGGACTAATGATTTAGCAAAAGCGCCCTAGTCATTAAGGTATTAAAAACGCAAAAAATCAAAATCAATAAATGCTATAAATTCAGGGGAAAAAATCAGGTTATAAAATTAGTAACAAATCAAATTAAACTTTAGGCAGCCCCAGAGAACTTGATACACAACTAAATAATTGCACACATGAGTTGGTTTAGAAGCGTGAACCTCAACTATTTATTTTCGCTCAGCAATGAATGAAGTTGATGAAATGCAAAGAATAATGGTTTGTGTGCCCAACAAATTGAACAAATCTTCTAACAACTCAATTGGATACAGGTTTTCCGTCTTTTATAGCGCTTCCTAATCTGCTGAAGTAAAAAAGGGCAGGCAAGGATGCCCCGCAGTCGCTACAACGGGGGGTAGACGACGGTCGGGAGGCTTCACTCTCAAAAGAAGCCGCTCCGCGTCTACGGAGAGTACCCCAACGCCAGTTCACTCAACGCGGGAAACCCGCGCACGTGACTGGCTCCGCAACGCGCTGCTCTCTACCCCACAATAATTTTAGTAATTTCATCTGTACTTCACCAGAC
>JASJCY010000305.1 GCA_030065825.1 Nostocaceae cyanobacterium
TTTTCAGTTGAGTCCAATACACGAGGGAACCTCACCCCGTCCTGCGGACACCCCTCTCCGAACTTGCAACAGAGGGGAAGGGGGTGAGGTTCATCTGTATTCTATCAAGCGTGAAAACCGCTATATTTCCAGAGTCCAGATAGAATCGCTGTTAATATTCTAACCATATTAGGTAGTGAAAAAAGTAGGTCAACAGGGAATTATTTACAGTACATTACACATTACACTGTGTAGATGTCGGCTATACTCATCTGACATTTTATTGCTGTTCGCTACTGACATTTTTCAGCAATTTTTATATTATTCTCATCACATATTGAGATGATATTGAAAGATTTTTAACTTTATATATAAGTTGCCAAGTTGCAGTATATATTAAGACCCCGTCCTTAAGGACAGGGACTCATTTAAATGCATATTTTACACAACACAAAAACTGTTGAAATTTACTGAACAATACAATAAGAACTATCATTACATGTCAATTTAAAATTAATAATTCAAATACTTGATTTAATTAATACTCTCCTCTCTATGGTTAATATCAGCAACAGGAATTTCATTTTATTGGTAAATATTGAACATCCTAATTTTATCTGCTTTTTATGACAATATTAATTTTTATAAAAAAGTGCCAAAATGGCAACATTGAGATAGTGAATTTGTTATTCATGTACATACCAGGAAAAATTTATCTATAAAATCTACCTATTAGAAGTTATTTATGAAGTGAAGGTTAGGGTATCGAAAATTCTCGTCTTCCACAGCTAATAACCTTAATATTTACTTGATAAATAGTCTCTGAAATACCATAGAAAATTACATCTAGGGTGCTAAAAAAAAAGACAGATATAACTATTTTTGCTTTCCCATGGTGTCAGATTTTAGATGACTAAATGGGGAAGCATTACGGCACTTTAAAACTATCACCATCAACATATGATAGGGCAGTTACTAGCAGGGCATTACAAAGTCCTTAAAGTATTGGGAGAGGGGGGTTTTGGGCAAACCTATATTGTTGAAGATATTCATCTTCCTGGAAAACCTAAGTGTGTTTTGAAACATCTTAAACCCTCTAGTACCGACCCTCAGGTTTTAGCAACTGGTAGAAAGTTATTTCAAAAAGAAGCAGAAACCCTGCAAAGGTTAGGCACCCACGACCATATACCCAGGCTTTTAGCTTACTTTGAAGAAAGCCAAGAATTTTACTTGGTGCAAGAGTATATCTATGGACATCCCCTGAGTCAAGAATTGCCCCCGGGGAAAAAGTGGACAGAAAGCCAGATTATTCAAATGCTAATTGAAGTATTGAGTATTTTACAATTTGTCCACAGCCAAGGAGTAATCCATCGTGATATAAAACCAGATAATCTTATTAGACGTGCTGCAGATAAAAAATTAGTTTTGATTGACTTTGGGGCAATTAAGCAACTGCACAACCAAACAGCCATTGGTGCAGGACACCAAAATTTCACCGTTACCATTGGCACTCCTGGTTATATGCCTTCCGAACACACTAGACGAGTACCCCGTCCCAGCAGCGATATTTATGCTTTGGGAATGATGGGTATTCAGGCATTAACGGGAGTACGTCCCCATAAACTGCAAGACGACCCCACTACGGGGGAGATCCTTTGGCAACACCTAAGTCCGGTAAGTTCAGAGTTAGCAGCAGTTTTGACCAAAATGACTCGCTACCATTTTAAAGACCGCTACCAAACAGCAACCCAAGCACTGTCAGCACTGAAGGAATTAACGGATGCTGATGATACATCAACCATAGAATCTCAAGTTCAGACTAGCACCCTCCATGAATTGACCTTGGAGTGGACAGAAGAACAACAAGTAAAAACCCGCAAAATTTTAGAACATCAACACAGTAAAAACCCCGGCAAAATTCGTATCGGTCGTGACCCACAACAATGCGATATTATTTTAAATGATCCCACAATCTCAGCCCTGCACGTAGAAATCTTCTTTCATTCCCAACAGCAAAAGTTTTACTTGCGAAATTTGCGTCAGAGGAATCCTCCCGTTGTGGATGGACAATTACTTTTGGCTGGGGAAATGCCTCTGCAACCAGGTAGCAGTTTACGCTTGGGACAACAAATTTTTCAAGTCAGTTCCATTACCTGTGAAAATTATCCACCGGGGTATACTCCCATAGATTACATCACAGAAAACGAGAGAGAACTTCCACAAACCACAGTCAAAACTATCAGGTGGACAAAACCCAGACCACTCCAACAAAACCCAATTGCCACAGTACCACCAACTATTTCTCCATCTGCACCTTTTGCCAACAAATTCCCCTTATTAATTGGGATCGGTGCGGCAAGTGTATTGAGTACGATTGTCGGTTTAGTGTTGTTGAAAACTGATAATTTAGTTGCCACTAATTCCAAACAGAATTTAATCTCCAGACAATCAAAGCTGTGTCGCATTGTTTCCCCTAGAGATGGCAAGCAGTCAGTAGAATTACGCTTTTTCCCTCTCAGGGAAACTGAAGCCTTTAAGTACCTTAATAAAGGCGATATTGTTTTATTTATGCAAACCGAAGATGAGTTTGTGAAAGTCAAACTTAATGATGGGACTCAGGGTTGGGTTGTTGCAGACCAAATACAGCTTTGTCAATACAACTTGTAGGGGTGCGGTTTCCGCACCCGGTGAGGTTTCCGCACCCGGTGAGGTTTCCGCACCCGGTGAGGTTTCCGCACCCGGTGAGGTTTCCGCACCCGGTGGGGTTTCTGTGCTACAATTGGAACTCTGGCAAAAATTGCTCAATTAACATATCTCCTCGTCCGCGCATGAGCGAGGATTCCCTGACGCTTCCTTGGGTTGTGCTATCTGTGATAGTCTTACCATCCCTCTACGTCCGTTTAGAGTCTCCCAATGCCCTAGGTTGACTTTTCCCTATTGTACCAGAATTCTTGGAAAAGTCGCCCTAGAAGGACGAGGAACCTGAACCCATTAATTTCGGTCAATTTAAGATAATAATGGCAAAAAAACCGGGTTTTTGACAGCAAAAATCGTTCTTAACCCGGTTTTTGACTTGTAAACATCTAAAATGAAGATCCAGCTTCTTGCAAAAACTCCTGTTCATCTGGGGTTGAAGCTCTGCCCAAAATTGCATTACGATGGGGAAAACGCCCAAACCGCTCAATTATAGACCGATGACGAATAGCGTAATCAATACAACTAGCACTATCAGGGTCATTTTGGAGTTGTTGAAATAGGCTTACAGCTAAATTTTGATGTTCTAGATTTTCGCTGTGTTCAAATGGTAAGTAAATAAACCAACGTTGTACGGGCAACATTTCTCTATCAAAGCGACGTGCAACTGTTAGTTGGGCTACTGATAAGGCTTCCCAGTCAGTTGCAAAGGCATCGGCAGTACCGCGAAACATATTTCTGGGAAACTGATCCAATAGCAGAATTAATGCTAGACAGCTTTCGGGTGTATCCCTCCAATCATCCAAGTATCCCGTCGCTGCTTTTTGGTAATCAGTAAAAAACCGGGTTTGGAGTTCTTCGTCAAATTCAGGTTTTTTGCTAAACCATATTTTTCGAGGTTTACCATATCCCGGTTCATCAGGTTGACCAAACCAAAAATTCAAAATTTCTTTTGCCCGTGACATCAAATTTATTGACTGTTACAAATGACTTGTCGCATTTTACGCATATTCGTAGGCAAGTCAAGGTTCATTGCTTGTTGAATCAAAATAGATGGTACGGGAATCACAGGAGTGGCTTGTACCGTATAGGTGAGTAAAGTCCCATCACCGCAATCTCTAAGTTCTAAATTGGCATTGAAATCTTCAAAACTTCCTTTTTCTAGACGAAATTGAATTTGTTGTCCCAGCACTTCTACCACGTTCAGGTAAATTTCCACTTGAGCCGTAAAAAATAAAAAGGCTTTTTGTGCTGCTTGATACAGACGTTTAACTTCACCTCGTTGTATGACTTCGCTTTTAGTTAAGTCTGGGAAATATTGCACCCAACGGGGATAATCAGTTAGTTGCTGCCATACCTTTGTTCTGACTACAGGTAGATACATTGAGGCTGTGACAGCACCACCCCAAGCTGTATGCGCTTTGGTTTTCACGCTAATTTCACCCTGCATCAATAAATGCTGTTGTTTGTAACTCCAATCCATTTCCAAACCTCTGGGAAACGAGTCTGAGAGATAAGACGTAGATACCATGATTCCAGTTACTCCTCAACACATCCAAATTATGCTTATTTGACTAGCACACCAAAAGGAATCGATTCTTATTTCCTCATTCTAGTTCCAGTCAAATATACAAATTTTTGCCAAAGGGTTATCCCCTAAGTAATTATTTCCATGGTTTACTCAAAATTACGTAATTTTAACTTGAAGATTAGATAAAACTTTTATAATAGGACTTACGCAACTGGCACATTTTTTCTTGTAGGGTGTGTGACGCTAAGAAACAACGTGAACGTAGAAATAAGACTTCCGACCTCACGCACCAGCTACCAATTGTGACACTATCGTAAGTCCTGTATAAGTAAGCATCCTGAAAAACTATCCCTTCTAAACTCTTCCCCCCCACTTAAATGGAAAATTGTCCCCATTTTGGCAAAAGTTAAGATGGTGCTATGTCGTTGCTGATATGATTTGATGATTTAGCAGCGTATTGGTTGTTGAGATATTGAGGAAAAATAGGTGAGTCAATCGAAATTAAGTCGTAGGTTAACTCAGGCTTTCGGTATATTACTAGGGGTAGTAATAGCCGTATATGTACTCAGAGGCTTAGGCATCCTCACGTTTATTCCAGGGGGACTTATTGTATTATTACTGCTAGGAGCAATTGCTTTGGGAATTCTCGGTTATCTCCAAAAAAAATTGTGGCGCTTTTGAGACTCACATGTACCAATTAATAATGCTTTAAACCCAATTGTTTTGGTAAACTTCTAAAATAAACAAGGTGTGTCTATTGCATATCTACCGCAAATATTTGATTTTAAGTCATCCTAGTAGGTATGACCCCCCCTCTAAATGCCAATACCATGGAAAGTAACGAAACTTGGGAAACTACCAGCGATACAGCCGTTGCACAAATTTCTTCCCTCACCCCAGAACAGTACCAAAAAAAGATGCAGCGACGCAAACAAGTCCAGGATCAGCGTATAGCACAAGCATCTCCTGAAAAAGGGTTAATTATTGTCAATACTGGTAATGGCAAAGGAAAAACCACCGCTGCATTGGGAATGGTATTGCGATCGCTTGGTCATGGGTATAAAGTAGCCATTATTCAATTTATCAAGGGAGGGTGGGAACCTTCGGAAAAAAAGGTTTTTAGTCTTTGGCAAGACCAGATAGAATTTCATGCTATGGGTGAAGGTTTTACCTGGGAGACTCAAAACCGCGATCGTGATATCGAAAAAGCCCTCGCTGCTTGGCATAAAGGATTAGAATATATCCGCAATCCTGACTATAAACTGGTACTGTTGGATGAAATCAATATTGCCATTAAACTTGGCTATTTACGGGTTGAAGAAATTTTGGCAGGATTGGCACAAAAGCCAGAGGATAATCATGTTATTCTCACAGGTAGAGGTGCACCAGCAGCTTTAATTGACTATGCTGACTTAGTCACGGAAATGAACTTGGTAAAGCATCCTTTCCGCGACCAAGGGGTGAAGGCACAACCAGGAATTGAGTACTAATCATAAACTACCCCAACTTGGCTGACGGCTGAAGTTGGGGTTTTGCCCCTAAAACAAACTGCGCAATAATTCCACAGAATAATTTTGGTGCTTCGGGCAAGTTTATGGTCACCCCGTAAGCTGCAATATAGCGCTTTTCAGTTGAGTCCAATACACGAGGGAACCTCACCCCGTCCTGCGGACACCCCTCTCCGAACTTGCAACAGAGGGGAAGGGGGTGAGGTTCATCTGTATTCTATCAAGCGTGAAAACCGCTATATTTCGCGCAGCA
>JASJCY010000306.1 GCA_030065825.1 Nostocaceae cyanobacterium
ACCGAGACTGTTGGCTGAAAGTGCTACTAAATCGGTTAAGGTTTCTGCTCATTATAACGAGCAGAAAATGTTCCGGTTATTTTTATCAAGCAACTAGTTTGTCTAGTTTGGGATGGAACAATCCTTGCGGGAGGCTTGATAAAACGGAGCATTAGTTAATCTGCGAGAACTACGGCTAGCCCAAAGTCTCCTACTAGCAATAGTGGGATGGAGTGGATCTTCCGTAATCCAATAGCTCGTGAGGAGTCGGAACCGGTAAGGGTAAACGAAACTCGCGCAGTGAGTTGGAACCCCCCGGATTTATCCGTGGGGTGAGTTCAGTTTGACGAGTAGTGTCCCGTCCTTGGATTTGTAGATACCCGGTGCTAGGCTTGAGTAACCCACTCAGAAGCTTAAGGAGGGTAGTTTTACCACAACCATTTTCCCCTCGCAATAATACAGTTTCTCCCGTCATAATCTGCAAATCGGGGAATGGGGGATAGCCACCCCAACTCATGTTATGGGTTTGTAGGACTACCTTGGGGTTTTTTGGGGATGCTGGAGGAGGTGGAATGTGTCCTTTAGCTGGGGTTTGTAATGTTGATAAATCCGTGGGAGTCACGGAACCGCCATCAATGCGATAAGCGCGATCGCACAAATCCCTGAGCAGTTCTAGACGATGTTCTATTAGTAATATCCCCTGTCCCTGCTGTATTCGTTGTTGCAAGAATGCCAGCAATCCCTTCACACCAGCGCTATCTAGGAAAGCAAAGGGTTCATCCAACAACAGCATATCTGGATAGCGAGTGAGGAGACAAGCCAGAAGTAGCCGTTGTTTTTGTCCTGCGGAAAGTTGCCGAATTGTCCAGTTTGTTTGCCCTGCTAAGTCAAATTCATTCAGGGCAGATTTCGCTAGGAATTGGATTTCTGCGGGGGGTAAATTCCAATTTTCCAAGCCAAAGACTACCTCTTCCCACACTGAATCGGTAAACAATTGGGTTTCCACATTTTGCAACATGATACCCATAAATTGCGATCGCTGGCGAATCGACCAAGATGAAATCTCCTCACCTTGGTAAAATATTTGCCCTGACAGCTTTCCCCCTGTATGTTCTGGTGCAATTCCCGTTAGGCAGTTTAATTCCTTTCTTCTGTTTTAGCTAGAGTCTCTGAGAAGCCTACACTTACTCGAAGAGGAGTGTATGTACGTCACTATTCTTCTAGTGTCAAAGGAGTAGCATTCACCTTCCCCACTCCAAATAACCAATCAACCCTAAGTAAACTATGACCATAATACAAAATAGGGTATCCGTGGGTTGCCAGCGGATGGATTTACTGCTGCTGCGGGGTGCGGTGGGGGAATAGCCGCGAGTTTGCAAACCAATGGTAACTTCATCAGCATAAGCTACCATTTGAAACACCATGGGCACAATTAGCCCGGAAAACCATTGTTGGGGACGGTATTTTAAATCAATCCCCCGTAGCTGGTTTGCTTCCCAAATTCGCCGTAATTCCTGTTGCATCAAGGGGAAGAAACGCCAAATTAGCATTAGGCTGAGGGTTAAAAAACTGGGTAATTTGGTGGCTTGTAAGGCTCGAATTAGGTCTGCTGGAGGAGTTGTCATGGCGAGGACTGGTGCGGGTAGGAGAATTGCCAGCAGTCGCAAGGCACTAAATACAGCTTTATACCAATCTCCCAGGAACCAGCCAGAGAATAGGGTAAATACGCTCAGTGTCACCAAGCTATATAGCAGTAGCAGGGGGGGAATTCTAATTTGCACCAGTAGTAATAATAATACCCCTACGAGGGCGACCATGGCTGATATCTGCTTCAGGAACAGTGCCACAGGGATTAAGACGAAACATAGCGCCATTTTCAGGAAGGGGTTAACAAGGCTAAGAAAACTGTGGTGGGATTGCAACGGTTTAAACGTCGGCATCCAGTTTACCTGCCCTTCTGAGTTGATGTACAATTTTTTCCCCTAGCCACCAGCCGATGGCACCACTAATACCTGCGGCGATGGCTAGTATCCCAATTAGCCAGGGTTTTGTCAGTAGTTCGGCAAATCTATCCCCTAGCATTAACCCAGCACTGACTAAACCGATTACTACAGCACTGACAAAGAATGTTACCGTTGCTAGTAGTCGATTTCCCTTAGGTCGGTAATTGCCGCGCAGAAATACAACTGCTTCTGTGACTAAGGTTGTGAGGGACAGATAGAGGGTAATTGCGGGAGATATAGGAGCTAGCAAAAGTGCCAGTGGTAAAATCATCAAAGCAACACTACCCCGTCTTTGTAGTCTCGCCATGCCCAGGGTAAGAAATATACCACCTATGGGTGCCCAAGCCACTAGTTCTAGGAATGGTGGTACCAGCGGACCGATGATAAATACAGAGGTTACCATGCCGATGGTCATAAATGCGGCAAATACGTAGTCTCGTAGACTCCAGGGGCTTTTCATATACAGAAGGGGTGATTTTACCTTCAAGCTTAGATATTGTACCTCGGTTGGGGATTGAAGAATATGTAAATTTGTATCGCGTAGTATCGGTAATGTTTTCAAACTCTGTTACTTTACCCACCCAGAACTAAAGTTCCGGGCTGATAGACTAAGTCTACTGAAATAGACTAAACAAAAGCTTGGATATTTAGTCAATAGAAAACTCTGTTACTTTACCCACCCAGAACTAAAGTTCCGGGCTGATAGACTAAGTCTACTGAAATAGACTAAACAAAAGCTTGGATATTTATTCATCTTTGAAATGACTTGGTTTGTGAGCAAGGAAATTAATTTCTTTGTGGGTTGAGGATTTTAGGTTAAGTATAGAAAATTCTGTTACTTTACCCACCCAGAATCAAGTTCCGGGCTGATAGACTAAGTCTACTGAAATAGACTAAACAAAAGCTTGGATATTTATTCATCTTTAAAATAACTTGGTTTGTAAGCAAGGAAATTAATTTCTTTGCGGGGTGAGGATTTTAGGTTAAGTTGACATTGCATAAGTGGGAAGGGGCAAGAAATATAGCGGTTTTCAGTTGAGTCCAATACACTCGAAACCTCACCCCGTCCGACCGACTCCCCTCTCCTTACTATAGACACGAAGTGGCTTCCCGTTCACCGCAGGTGTTCCCGAAGGGTAGGGTAGGAGAGGGGAAAGGGGTGAGGTTTATCTGTATTCTATCCAAGTGAAAACTGCTATATATTTTTATAGGTATAGAAAAGTCTGTTACTTTACCCACCCAGAATCAAGTTCCGGGCTGATAGACTCAGTCTACTGAAATAGACTAAACAATTGTATCAACTTTCCTAGGAATAAATTCCCAATTAGACATCTGGTGGAAAAGACGTAGAGATTATGCAATGCATAGTCTCTACAAGGGTTCTGGGTAACGCATAATTAATTTTCACGCCTATGTCTATTTGATAAACAAAGTCTGATAAATCTGATAACTTGCACCATTCTCGATTAGCATTCTACATCGCCTCGGATTAAAATCCCAGGCTAATAGACGAAGTCTGATAAATCAGACTGGGAAAGGTATGAGAGCACATTTTAACGTGCTTTGTCTGTAGGTTCCTTGAAATTAATTTCAAGGTGGGTTGCGAGGCTCAACGACATTGGTGCTATAGTGAGATTTTTTCGTCGGGAACTGTTATAACCGACATTCCGCACCCTCAACTGTCACAATCGGTTTTTACTAGACAGAGCTAGTTTATATACTTACTCTCCTTGTTTGAACAGAGGTTAAAAAGTTTTGTTAGCATAATTTATAGCTGACATAAGAGAAAAAATTAAGTGATTATGCTGTGTGACACCCTAGGGTGCGGAATGTAGGTTATAAAATCACCTATTTGCCAATACAGAACTTACTAAATATCCTATCAAGCACGGATTCTGTTACTTCTTCCCCTGTAATTTCTCCTAGAGCATAAATGGCACCGCGTAAGTCAATTGTCCAGAAATCTAGGGGTAATTCTTCTTCAATGGTTGCTTGCACTTGCTGTAATGATGTTTTCGCTTTTACCAGTGCAGCGGCTTGTCTTTGGTTGATGGCTAAGTCCATATCTGCAGCTTGGACTTCCCCGGTTTGCACTGTTTGTAAAATCGCTGTTTCTAAAGCTTCAATGCCTTGATTTTGGGCTGCTGCGGTTTTCACAACTTGGTTAATTTCTGGGGGATACTGCAATGAGGCAATATCTTGCGTTTGTACAAGGTCGAGTTTATTAATTACTAGGATTAAGGAACGATGCTTTACTTGGGCGTAAATTTCCTCATCTGCCGCTGTCCACCCCACGGAGGCATCAATGGTCAATAATACTAAATCAGCGGCATTGGCAGCCCTTCTGGAACGCTCTACGCCAATCTTTTCTACTTGGTCTTGTGTATCTCGAATTCCCGCAGTATCGAGTACTTGCACGGGAATTCCACCCACAACTAACTGGGATTCGACTACGTCGCGGGTAGTTCCGGGTAAGTCGGTGACAATGGCTCTATCGCTGCGACTCCAGGCATTTAATAAGCTGGATTTACCCACGTTTGGACGTCCCACAATTGCCACTTTTAATCCGGTGCGTAGCAATTCCCCTTTATCAGCAGTTGCCAGGAGTTTAGTAATTGCTGTGGAAATTTTGGCAATTTCTGATATTATACTTTTATAATCCAACGGAGTTAAGTCTTCTTCAAAATCTATCCGGGCTTCAATTTCTGCCAGAATATCTAAACATTGAGCGCGTAACTTACGGATGGGATGGGCAAGTTTCCCTTGTAAACCTGCTAAGGCAGATTGGGCAGCTTGGGGAGATTTTGCACCAACTAAATCAATAACACTTTCGGCTTGGGTTAAATCCACTCTCCCATTTAAAAATGCTCGCAGGGTAAATTCTCCCGGTTGTGCCAGTCTTGCACCATTTTCTAGGCAGAGTTGCAAAACCCACTGAACTGCCATAATACCACCATGACATTGAAATTCTACCACATCTTCCCTGGTATAGGAACGGGGTGCTTGCATAATTAACAACAATGCTTCATCCACCAGTTGTTGTGTTTGGGGATGACGGATGTAACCGTAGAGAATGCGGTGAGACTCCCAGAGTTGATTTCCTGGTGCGTGGAATAGGGTTTTAGCAATGTGCATAGCTTCCGCACCAGATACCCGCACAATTCCTACACTACCTTGTTGGGGAACAACAGCAGTGGCGATCGCAGCAATGGTTCCTGTAGTAGCAAAGATTTCTGGCATGGGGATTTTGGATTTTATATTCGAGATTTTAAATTGTAATCAATATTTGACATGCTTTCTTTATAGTCAATCCTGTACAGATTTTGCAGCGAAATAACTGAGTTTCTATAACCTTAGGACGGGAGCAACTGGCACATTTTTTTTGTAGGGTGTGTGACGCTACGAAACGATGTGAACGTAAAAATAAGACTTCCGACCTGACGCACCAGCTACCAATTGTGACACTATCGTAAGTCCTGAACTTGCAACTTAGGTTATTACTTAAATCAACTGTAAAGGTTTTCGATGCGCTGATTTTTAATTCAGTAATTACCCCTGATTGACTGACAAATCTTTTTGATGTAGGTTGGGTTGTAGCTTGCTTAAGCGGAGGGGTAGCATGTAGAAGCGGTAGACAGGTCGTGGCTTCTCGTATGCGTAAGCATTGCCGTAGGCTAGAAGTGCGGCTTCTTGCAGAGTAACCCAACAACCGTAACCGATTGCGTTGGGTGGAGGGGCTAAGAAATTTCAACACTTCCAAGACTTTTGTCAGTCAACCAGGTAATTACCCTTTGAATTAATCAATGTAATATATCAATTTAATCAACTTAATCAACAAAAATATTCCTCTTCTGTCACTTTCCGAAAAGTCTTGCAATTTATAAATTCTGTAACTCTTCTGTGGAAAGCGATCGCTCAGTTATTTCTGAATATAATTTCCACAAGATGAGAAAAACATCAATTTTTGATTCAAAACATC
>JASJCY010000307.1 GCA_030065825.1 Nostocaceae cyanobacterium
CGTATCGTTAATAAAGTTTCTCCTTCAAAGACGCTGAGCGCAAAGCGCACGCTACGCGAACGCGAACGGTTAATGTCCGTTCGCGTAGCGTCTCCGAAGGAGATAGGGATACCAGGAGTCGCCGAGAAGTCCACACTGTAATCTCTGATTCACTGCGGGAGTATGTCACGATTGGATATTTGTTTATTTGCAAGTTCCTTATTTCTGACAACTTGCACTCCTATCCAATAGCAGGAGGCAGAGCCTCCAAACCCTAGTTACCAGCGTGACGCTGGTAACTAGAACATAGGGATCTCTGGATGTTCTTGAGAATGGTGCAAGTTATCAGTGATTTTACACCGCTACAATACAGTAATAAATTCCAGGTGCCTTGCTCATACCATATCAACTGTATTTTGTCAAGTGCATGTAATTATGATGTCAATTGAGGGCGTGAAAATTGGTCTTTTCTGATGTGATGAAATTTTGACTTTTAGATTGAATACAACGAATGAATAAGGGTTGTAGCGTTTTTGGGCTAGAAACGGTTAGAAAGTCCCCAAAACTACTTTTTTCTACTATAGCATCAAACAACGCAATTGCGTAAATAAAATTTTGAAAAAAATTGGGGAAAAAATGGGTAATCATTTAAATCACAAAACTAAATTAGAATAAGTATAATTTTTAATTATATTGGTAGTGATGTCAGCGAAAAATAGCAATAGTACTTTTGATTTCCTCAAAATAGGAGTTAGGTTTTGGGTGGTAGAAAAGCGTCAATAAGAATCAAGATAACTAAAAGAGGGCAAGGATTATGCCTGCCCTCTGATTTAATGATTGTGGTTTCCTTGATGTACGGTTTTCACCCACTTTAAACGCTTTGGTCGTACAGACATGCGAGCTGTAGTACTGCTCATCACTACTATCCAGTGGAGCATATACAAAGTCCCCCGCAGCGTTTGTAGGAGCAAAATCAAATAAGTAGAAGCTCTCAATGGCTTATAGTTCCCTGTTCGTGCCAAACCAGCCAACATTCCCACCACTGACATTGTTACCGACAAGCTAGTTACAGGCGTTAACAATGGTGGACGATGACGCACAAATGCCATTAATAAATCAGGTATAGCGGCAATGGGTAAGATGTACTGGATGAGCATAAACAGCAGTAAATCCCAGGTTTTGCGCAGCCCCATACGATTGCCTAGGATGAGATTCCAGTAATCTAAATAGCGCTGATATCCGCCTTCTGCCCAACGGTTACGTTGATGCCAAAGAGCGATCGCTGTGGTTACCCCTTCTTCCTGGACTGCTGGGTATGCCAGACATTCAATATCCCAGTCATCTAAGTGCAAGCGGATGGTCAAATCCAAATCATCAGTGATGGTTTCTTCATTCCAGCCACCACACCGTAATAGGGCTTGACGACGCACAAATTGACCGTTACCACGCAACTCACCTAATCCACCAATGGCAATCCGCTGTTGCTGCATATAGGTATCAAAAGCCATTTCTGCCATTTGCCCTTTAGTCCAAAAATTCTCTTTGGCGTTAGCAATGGCTTTACGTACCTGTACTGCTCCCACTGTTTCTTTTTGGAATAAAGGTGCGACTCGCAACAACATATCTGGTGACACCTGAGCATCAGCATCAAACACCGCCACAATGTCGCCTTTTGTCATCGGCAGCACTTGATTTAATGCCCCTGACTTACCACCAGTAGCTTGCGGTGACCTGCGTAATACTTGCAATTGTTGGTATTTTTGCTTCAGTTGTGTTAGTAAATACGGCGTTTTGTCACTACTGTTATCGTCAATTATCCAGACTTCGTACCGTCCTTGGGGATATTTGAGACTACAGAGATTTTTGACGAGGTTGCTAATTACTGCTTCCTCATTTTTAGCTGCCACTAACACAGATATATAGGGCAATTCCCCTTTGATTTCCTCCTTAGCACCTTTGGGTCTGGTAAATACTAAAACTAGGGCATGAATCCCCAGAATAGTAGTCAGTCCCAAAACTAAAAAAGAACCCCAAGAAATTAAATTCAGGGCAATTGTACCGCTCCATACCATTGTTAATACGAGAGCGGCTTTACGTCTACGACCTTGAAACCGGGATGGTAGAGACATTGAACCTGCCTCTACCTCTGTGTCCTCTAAGGATATGTCAGAGAACAGAGAATTAAGCGGATCAAGCTCGTTGTAAGAATCGTTTTCGGGCCAGGAATTCGCTGGCATAGGTTACTTGATTCAACCACCAATATTTGTCCACACCCATAAAGAAGCTGGGAATTAGGTAACACCAAACTGTACAGCCTTCGCATACCTTGAGCTTACCTTGGGATTGGCGGTATTTTTCCACCTCTTCCGACTCTCGATACATTTCGTAGAGTTTCCCGTTAATGGGAATTCCGGTTTGCGCAAAATGGTAACAAGGTAGCAGCAGTTCGTCGTTAGGAGAAATGGCAATCACAGCATCCACCGCCTTACAGCGAGGATTTTGAGTGTCATTGCCCCCAGCTTCGATAAAAGCTAGTGCAGCCTTATTGTAACCGACATTGTTATATTTCTTAGCAACTGATTCAATAGCCGCTATCATTTTTGGTGTCGGATTCTTATTACAATTGTAGTTTTCATGGGCTGTGAAGGCAGGATTCAACCAAACCCTAACCCCTAATTTTTTGCCCAATTCTCCCAGTTCTTGAATCCGTTCGTAGTTTTGGGCAGTCACAGTGTGGTTGAGTACGGGGTATTCTCCCAAAGATTTGGCGATCGCCACCGATTCTACCAAGGTGTCAAAAATTTTCACACCCCGGGATTGATCGTGGGTTTCTGCATCTGCACCATCCAAGGAGAAGTTCAAAAAGTCTACCTTACCCTGAATTTCCTTGGCTTTTTGCGGATACAGGATTGTGTTAGTGGTGATACTGGTATAAAAACCCTGGCGCTTTGCTTCCGTATAAATTTCCCCGACATCATCCCGTAGCAGGGGTTCGCCACCCGTAAAGTCTACATACTTCACTCCCAAACGGCGTAAATCCTGCAAATTATGCTTAATGGTCTCAAAATTAGCCTCTTTTCCCGGTTCTAATGCCCAAATGTTACAAAAGTGACAGCGAGCGTTGCAGCGGTATGTTAGGTAGTAGTTTGCAACCAGTGGAGCCATAGTGTAAACCCACTTCAGTATTTCTTCAGATGTCTTTACATGGAGTTTACAAGATTGGGGGGTAATGCTAAAAGTATCCGAGTTAACTGTTAACAGTTAGGAGGAAAGAAGGAAAGGGATTATTATAGCAGTTTTAACTTCAGTCCAATAGTCCAATAGAATATGAGTGGGATGTTGCTGTGCAGCCCATCCTAAATATTACAAATCTACTTTGTATTGCACTCAACCCAAAACCATTATATTATAGGGCTTTTTGGTTGTAAGCGTAGCCTGACCGCAGGGTATACAATACAAAACTAATCGGTGAAATTAGGACGGGCAGCGATACCCATCCCACTCATCAAAAATTTGGGTGGAAACCGCTATAATTCCTCACTCATAACTCCTAACTCCTAACTCCTAACTCCTAACTCATAACTCCTAACTCATAACTTATAAGAAGGTGTTTATAAAATAAATATAAAACTCTCGTGACGGTCTAGAAACCGGGTTTATGAAGGCATACATACTCAAATTCTCGGTTCTCCACCTATCCCAAACCCGGTTTCTTTGGTCTTTACCTTTTATTTATAGATAACCTCTAACTCCTCACTCCTAACTCATAACTTTCCCATCCCTAAGTCTGTAAACTCTGACATTTTTTACACAAACCAAAAAATTCCAAGGTGTGGTAAAAAATTTTAAATTTATGAGTATCTTGTAATTGTGATTCTAATTCATGAGCTGGACATTGATTAATGGTAATAGAAGCGCCACATTGTAAACAAGTCAAGTGATGCTTGTCTCGCACTGCTAAGCTATAGAGAGCTTCACCATTAGCTAACGTCCGCACTTGTACCAAACCTTCTAGCTTCAAAGCTTCCAAGGAACGGTAAACTGTTGCTAAACCCATACCTTGATTTTTATTGCGTAATTGTACGTATATATCTTGGGCAGAAATGCCTTTTCTAATACTTTTCAGTAATCTCAAAATCCGCTCTTGGGAACGGGTACGTAGGGATTTCATAGACAATATTTACAAATAACTTCAAAGAAGAATTTCCAAATCAACTCTAACCGCTAAGTAATCTTATTTTCACCCAGCAGCAGCAGAAAGATATAGTATGAGCGTAGCAGTATTCAGCAAAAGCCAGTGCAAAGGAAATATCGAGCCAAAATTTTTGTGACTCTCCGTCCCTCAGTTTTAGATCCGGCTGGTGTGGCGGTACAATCTGGACTGAAGCAACTGGGATACGATAACGTAGAACAGGTGCGGATTGGTAAATACATGGAGTTACTTATCACTTCACCCGATGAGAAAACAGCACGTGACAATCTAGATCGGATGTGTGACCAAATGTTAGCAAATCCGGTGATTGAAAATTACCGCTTTGATTTAATTGAAGTGGAATCACAAACAGGGGTTTTTTAACAAGTAGATTATTGGAGTGTTGTTAGTTTCTAATTGTCAACTACTCCCGGTTCTACTTCCATTGGGCGGGTTTTGGTGATAATCTCCTAAATAACAATACAATTAAGGATTGATCGATCTAAACCCATATGGCAGTTCAATGCTGCCTCCCCTACTCTTTTTTTATTAAAAATGACTAAAGCCATGAAATTTGGAGTTGTTGTTTTTCCCGGTTCCAATTGTGACCGTGATGTTGCTTATGTTACCAGAGATTTACTTGGGCAACCAACGCGGATGGTATGGCATCAAGAAACAGATATTGCTGATTTAGATGTCATTATTTTACCTGGTGGCTTTAGTTATGGGGATTATTTGCGTTGTGGTGCGATCGCTCGTTTTTCTCCAGTAATGCAGCAAGTGATAGAACATGCTCAAAAGGGTAAATTTGTCCTCGGTATTTGTAACGGTTTCCAGGTGTTAACTGAGGTGGGATTATTACCGGGAGCGTTAGTTAGAAATCGGAATTTGCATTTTATTTGCGATCGCTCTCCTATTCAAGTGCAGCGTAGTGATTTACCTTGGACGAAAAATTATACTGCTGGTGAAACTGTTACTCTACCCATTGCTCACGGAGAGGGTCGATTTTACGCTGATAGGAAGACATTATCAAAAATTGAGGATAATAATCAAGTAGTTTTCCGCTATCAGGGAGATAACCCTAATGGTTCGTTAAAGAGGATTGCGGGGATTTGTAACCGTAGGGGTAATGTGTTGGGGATGATGCCTCATCCTGAGCGAGCTGCGGAGGCAATTTTGGGGGGTAGTGATGGCTTGAAGTTGTTCCAGGGATTGTTGGAGCAAGTAGCAGCGATTAAGTAATAAGTAATCAGTAATAAGTAATAAGTAATAAGTAATCAGTAATCAGTAATAAGTAATCAGTAATCAGTAATCAGTAATAAGTAAACTTGTCCGGAAATTTATAACCCAGTCTGGACAAAGTTTTTAGAGGTTGGCTATATGTATGAAATCAACGTAGAAATGAGGGCTAGAGATAGTTGTTGATAGTTTAGAGGCAAAAGATAGGGTTATATGATTTTAAACATCCATAATATTTATTGTGTTGTAAAAATCTCCAAAGCTATTTGGAACAATAACTATGTTGGCGATAAATATAATTTTATATTCTTTCTTTTTGCTAATTTAATTTTCGGACGGGTCTAGGAATCAGTAATCAGTAATCAGTAACAACTAATCAGTATTTTGCCTCTCCCACAGATTTTTTCGTTTACCTGTTATACCAATACCCCTTTGGAGAAACAAACTACGGTGCCTGTATGATGGGCAGGCAGGGATGCCTACCCCACAACATGGGATAATTTATTTATTGCTATCACAAACATTCCCTAAATTCATGACTATAAACTATTAGATAATTGTTGTTAAATCTAATAAGAATCCGGGTAAAACATCCTCACCTGAAAGGGTAGGAGGATTGTCTAAAATCTCCACATCTCTAC
>JASJCY010000308.1 GCA_030065825.1 Nostocaceae cyanobacterium
CCCCGTTGTAGCGACTGCGGGGCATCCTTGCCTGCCCTTTTGTACTTCAGCAGATTAGGAAGCGCTATAAGTAATAAGTAATAAGTAGGGTTATTGCGTACTTAACGTGCTAAATTAATATCATAGTGCCAAGAAAGTAAAGCTCTAATTTCAAAATTGCGAAAATTTATAAAGCCAAATCCACTTGGCTTTATTCGCTTCAATTTATTATTAATTCCTTCAACTACAACCTTAGTAGTTTTTCTTTCAAAATATCCTACTATTTCTCCAAACCACCTTTTAATTGTCTTGACACTTTTTTGATAATAAGGTACAGCTAGCGCTGCGCTAACGCGAACAGCTTTCTTTAACCAATCGATTAGTCCTAACATTCCTGTTCCTAAATCTTCACTCGTATCAAATATATTATGAAATTCTTCTTTTAATGAATGCATTATTCCTATTAAAGGAGATGCTTCTCTGATTCTATCTAATTTTTCTTTTTGTTTTTCTGTCAGCTTATTTTCTGCTTTTAAAATTGTATATTTGTTACCTTTTAAACTATCAAATACTTTTTCTCTCGACTCAATATTTAATGAAGATGCTGTTTTATTTTCTGCTATTGTAGCTTGGTTTAGCTCGTCATGTATTACTTTGGTAACATGAAATCTATCTACTGTAACAAGGGCGTTTGGGCAAATCTTCTCGACTAATTTTTTATAATTTCCAGTCATATCAATGCTGACTTCTTCTATTTGTTCTAAAACTTGTTCTCCCCACTTTCTCATTTCTTTTTCGATTTCAATTTGTTTTCTTTCTTTTACTAACCCTATTAATTTTTCTGAATCTATATCTACAAGCACAACAATAAATTTACCTTGTCTTTTGACCAAACTAATTTCGTCTATTCCTAGTCTTTTTAAATTTTTCACATCTATAGGCATCACATTTTTAGCTATATCCTCAAGCATTGAATTTACTTCTTCTCTACGAGAAGCCGCGCAAGGCGCGTCTACGTCAGTTAATCCATTATTTTTCGCTACATGACTTATATTACTATTAATAATTTGTTTAACTATCTTTTCTGCATATCGGTGCGTATACCCTTTTCTCTTCCCCACAAAGTCTAGTTGCTCACTAAATGTTTTTCGACATTTTTTACACTTAAATCTTCGTCTATTTACATTTAATATTACTTCTTTATCACCCATCGGTAAATCTTTTACCAAGTATCTTTGATTTTGATGTAAATGTTCTGACTTTTTACCGCACTGCGGGCATACTGCGCTTTTAGTCTTTTTACTTACTGATAAAATTAAGATTTCACCCTCTTGCAGACTTGATTCTACCACTACATCTGGTAAATTTAAGAGTTGAGTAAGGATTCTTTTCATAATTTATTTTACTAAAAAAATGAATATATATTCTAATACTTTAGCACGTTAAGTACGCAAGAGCCGCAAATCGAGTAGTTCTTGCAGTTCCTCACTTTTGTTCATGTGGATTTCCAACAGCGGGTTTCAGTCTGTTTTCTGTTCTCAGGGATTGTAAGTAGGTAGGCATAATTAAATATAAGATAAGACCTCACCCCCATCCCCTCTCCTTACTAAGGAGAGGGGTGCCGTCAAGCGGGGTGAGGTAAAATTTATGTGCTATCCTACGGGAAACCGCTGCGCGTCTACACTCAACCCAAAACCGCTATATCCTCTTTTGCACTACTTGCCTATACGGTTGAGAAAAACGAGAACTTGAGGGTTGTCCGCTAAGAAGTATCCTGGGGTGTAGTATCCAGTAGTAGCAAAGTCTAGCAAACCATCACCATCAAAATCTTCAATTGCAATTCGAGCAGCAGAAGAAGAGGATATTTGGGTTCTTTCAAAGGTCATAGAAGGTTTGTGAGTGTCTTCTTGCTCAAGTAGTTTATAGTAAAAGACTCCTTGAAAGGGTGATGGACCACGCTCTGCAACGATAAATTCATCGTTTCCATCACCATCAAAATCAACAGTTTTCAAATGATGTCCTGCACCTTCACCATTCTGGTTAGGATAGCCGAAAACATCTATAACAGTTCTGTTCCATCGCATTTTCACTAGATCGGATTCTACGTTCTTGGTATAGATAGCAACCTTATTGCCATGGAATGGTTCCACGGTAGCGATGTAAGCATAGGGGTCAGTTCCAATTTTGCCAATATCTACATTTCCACTTCCTGTGAATTGGTGTTCATTATTTTGTGTTTCAGGATCGACGGTTTGGCTGAGATCACCAGTCCCCAGAGGGACAATGTACCAATTACCATCTTGACCATAGTAAAACCAAGAGATTCCTTCTTGGCTGGCTAGAAGTACCGAGTCAAGATTCGAGTTAGTATTGGCATCAAATTTACCCACGGTAACACCGTGTATAACATGATAATAGGAATCATCTAAGACTTGGCTTGGCCAGGAAGTAGCACTGTATAAATTGTCAGGCTTTGTGTAGAGAACTACGGGCACAGCAGATTGCCAACTCTCGGCACCAACAACGGGAAGTGCTAAAAGTTCCAGCTTTTCACTGGGAGTAAACTGTCCAAATAGCAGTCTATGGGTTGCTACCAAATCTCCGATGTGATATTGAGTCCAGTCTAAACCAGAGTCACCGGGGTTTTTCAGCCAAGAAATCTTCCCATCATCGGGTCCGCAGTTGAACATACAATTCCCATAGTCGTGGCTAATGACAATATCAATCGAACCATCCTCATCAATGTCTTGATGAGCAACTGCTACAGGTTTTGGCAAAGTAATTATAGGGTGCTTTGTCCATTGGGAGTTCTGTGTCAAATCACCAGGGTTTTCATACCAAGCAACTTCCCCAACTGCTAAACCAGAAGTTACTAGATCGGGTTTAGAATCGTTGTTGACATCAAAAGCTTCAACCCAGTAACCATCTTCGAGGTTGTCATCAACTAAAATTTCCTGGAAATCGGGAGTAGCACCAAGAGCAATACTAGGAGGTTGCCAGTAGCAAAAAATCCCCAAAAACATTAATACACTTAAGAATATGGACAAGCCAACCCTAGATGCAATTTTGTGTAGTTTTTTCATCGGACTAGACAGTTGTAAGTACATAAGGTCCCTGATTGTCTTTTCAATTTTGTCCCTGGTGAGGATCTGTGTTGCTTAATGGATATATGAAATCAAAATTGTTCAACAGCTACAAGTTAATTAAAGAGAAAACTGGTAGTGAGAGTAAGGAAGTAGGCACAATTAAAGTTCATACCAGCCATAAGCAACACGAGATTTTCTATTATTTTGATAGCAATTTCCAGTTGGAGTAAATTAACTATCTTGTAGAAAAAGTTTTCGCTAAAACCAGCTAAAACTAACTACAAACCAGTCGTTTGACGGAGATAATCACGCGCCATTAACGCATAATCCAAAGGAGTTTTGTCGTATTGCTTCATTGTTGTATTGGGGTCTTGTTCTGCTTCAACTATTAACCATCCTTCATAGTTAGCATTAGCTAGTGCTTGCAAGATTTCATCAAAGTTAATCGCCCCAACATCACCAGGAACGGTAAATACTCCTTCTCGAATAGATGTTAAAAAGCTCCATCCGTTTTGCTTAGAATCATCTAGGACTGACTGACGAATGTTTTTGAGATGAACGTGCTTGATGCGCTCTCCATACTTATTGACAAGTCCGATGATTTCGGTGTTTGTTGCACCTGCATAGTAAAGATGACCAGTATCAAGGAGTAATTTAAGAGGTGTACCTTGAGTCATTTCCATTAATTTTTCAACATCCTGAATCGTTTCCACTCCTGTTCCGATATGGGGATGATAAACTAGCTTCATCTGATTAGCTTCTGCTTTCTGTGCTAAATCAATTAGTCCGTTAGTTAAATCTTCCCATTGTTTCTCAGAAAACTTAGGTCTGTTAGTTAAAGGATTGATAGGTTGTTGATGAACCGCACAACCGAGTTCAGCAACAACAATAATGTCACTATCAAAACCCTCCATGAATTTCATTTGCTCGTCAAAGATTCTTTGACTTTCTTTTTTGCCTTCTTCACCAAGGGTGAAGTAAGTTCCCACCCAAGGTTCAGAAATCGTTAAACCACGGCGGTTTAGTTCTTTTTGCAACTCCTCTTTGTCAGGAAATTTAGGCGCACCTTGAGTACCATAAAATCCTGATAGTGCTATTTCACTGAGAATTTGTTGGTAGGGTATTGGAGGATTCAGATCGATGGTGAGGTCGTCACTATTGCTCCAACCTGTGGGTGTAATGCCTAAACGAACTGTTGTAGAGTCAAACAAGGGAGTTTGCCGTGAGCCAGAAGCTAAATGTACTATATTTGAATTCCTGCTTATAATCGCAGCATTGGCAGGAACTGCGGTAGTTATTCCCATGAGGATTACCATCACTAAGGCAATCAACAAACGGCTAATTTGTTTCAACAGGGATTTGATCTGTTGAGGATAAACCTGTTGTTTGAGTTGTTGTGGAATTTGTCTCATCAGAATTCCGTCGTTTTTACTATTTTTAACGAATGGCACTAAGTTAAGAAAAGCCTTGTTAAATCTAGCTTTCTAAACTCTCGACTCTCGTTACAAGGTTTTACCTTGTAATGCATTTTAGGGAGGCTCTGCCTCCCATTAAGTCTGGAGGCAGAGCCTCCAACGGATGCGTTTCTAGGCTTAGCCTGGAAACGAGTTAACGGATGCGTTTCCAGGCTTAGCCTGGAAACGAGTTATCTTGACTCAATCTACGACCCTAATTAGTAGCCCCAAACTGAGAGACATCTCCGTTATAGATAGTATCATTCGGCATCATTGCGCGAAATAAATCTGCTCCAGAGAAATTAGCCCCTGTCAGGGTAGAATGGGATAACCTCACACCTCTCATGGGAGCATTAGAGAAATCTGCACCCGATAAATTAGAGTCAGATAAAATGGCTTGGTTGAAATTAGCACTTTGAGCGATCGCATTGGAGAAATCTGCATCAGGGATGATTGCAGCTTCTATATCTGCCCCTGTTAGAGTTGCACCTGACAAGATTGCGTTGTCCATCAGGACATTGTACAAAACTGCATTGGATAGATTTGCATTCGTTAGATTGGCTTCTGACAAGGTAGCTGCAGAGAGTTCAGCATTAGATAAATCGGCTCCTGTTAGATTTGCTCCTCTGAGTTTGGCATCAACCAGTAATGATCCCGATAGATTTGCTCCTGATAGATCGGCATTAAGAAGTGCGCTACCATACAAATCCATCCCCGATAAATCGGCTCCCGCTAAATTGCATCCATTACATTCATTACTTATTTTTAAGTGGTAGTAATCTGTATTAATGAAAGCATGAGCTGGCAAACTCAATACCGTGAAGCTGAGGATAATCGTGAGAACAACAGCAGAAATTTTACGAAACCAAGGTTTAATCATGTTTTACCTCTAATTAGGATGAGTTTATAGGGGGGATGGCAATGTGACAGAAGGAGGATAACTCCAACTCTCATAACCGGGTGCTTTAGCAGCAGGAGGGTTAACCCCAATAGCTACCCACAAAAGCCCTTCAGGATAGGCGTAGGGACTGACAATAAAGGTGGTATCATTTTGTCTGGCACCAAACTTATCTCGCCATACATCGGGAAGTTGATACCAGGTAGCCGTGTACCAGAGTTTAATGATGTTACGGGCAATCGGTCCTAGTTTTCCAGACACGAGAATCTCAAGATTTACCCCCTCAATCAAAATTGACGGATTGTTTTCGCTGTTTGCTCTCTCATCCAGTTGATGAACAATTTGCAAAAATTCCCCAAAGATGTTGCTACCAATGATGCTGCGAATGGTGTCAAAGTACAGGGAAGCTTGTCCAGTTCCTTGGAGATGGAACTGATCAAATCCGGTAGCCACTGCGGAGAATTTCAGGAAATACTCCAGGACTTACGCAACTGGCACATTGCGATCGCTAGCTAATAGTATATTAGTACTATTAAAACTCATCGGTAAAATCAACCCTTCTTATAATTGTTAACAGTAATTAATCTGGTAAGTAGTCTTTCAAATTTCATGAGAG
>JASJCY010000095.1 GCA_030065825.1 Nostocaceae cyanobacterium
CGAATTTACATAAATCCCAAGCGGCTAAAACAAAGACTTGAAAGTTTGCATTCTGAAGGTGCTTTAGATATGTCATTACGTCCTAAGGATATTCAACAAATAATGAATCAATTGGGATGGAAGTTAACTACTAGAGGATGGACTGAAAAATGATTAATGAACAATACATCGTATTGCTTGGTGAACAACATCAAATAGTTCCTATACCTAGATACAGTGAAATTGAGTATATTAGGAGTTACATTAAATCTGGATTGTTTGCTTACCAGTTTAGAGAGTTATCACACCTTCAAAAAGTAATTATTTACAATCCCACAGCAACTAATCTTACTGCTGTTGTCAAAAGAAGAGGAACACCTATTTATGGTAATGCTGTAATAGCTGTGGCTGGTGAAACAGTTTATGACCAAATATCAGGAATGAGTAAGGTTATGGCTCAAATAGCTATGGATGAAATTTTGGTAGTTAAAAAGAAGATTGACACCGAACATGGTTATTTAGAACTAGGGGAATAATACATGTCGTTAGCTACAAGTGATTTAAAGGAGTCGTTGATTGCGGCTAAAGATTTAGAGTTAATTCGTCCTACTCGTAACGATAATTTAGCAGTTAAGAAATCTGTAAATACGGCTAATCAAGTTTTGAGTGTGATTAGAGGTCACGACGAGGTAGGAATTCGTGACCTGATGTATTATCTCGATTTATGCGAACACACGAGTAGAAAGTACTTAAATGTTTTGTTTGAGTTGGGATATTTGAAAAGAAGCAGGAGAGGTAAGGAATTCTATTACTCGTATTCGGATGACTCAGTACAAGAATAAAGGGAATTTTGTTGCGTTTACACAAATAGGTGGTGAAGTCTGGCATTTAAATCTTGTTCATATTGAAAGTTTTGTCCTTTTTGAATCAGACAACATCCCTTACTTGACAATTTACTTTGCCTCTGGTAGACCACCTATTACTTTTACGGGTAACTCGGCTATAACGAGATACTACAACCTGGTGAATGCCACTCTATAAGTTTATAAAAATTACTGTCAGTAATTACAACAGACAAAGGAACAGGATGAGAAATACTAAGTTACCGGTTGTACATACCAGCATCGCGGATAACTGTATCCGCGTTGGTTCCGATGATTGGTACGACTGGCTGAAGAAGGTGAAAATTTTCAGATACGTATCCCAGTTTCACACTATCACTGTGAGGAACGGTAACGGAAATAATTGGTATGCCTCCAGACGCTTTGCGGGGAAGTCGCGTTATTGCTATTTAGGCAAGACCAAGGACTTAAATTATGAACGGTTGCAACTGATGGCTGAGGAGTTATCTAAACCAGATTGGGAATATTGGAATCAGATATCAGGTATTGAAAGTAATGGTCGCTGAATAGTTGCACGAGTTCCTTTTCTTGGGAAATGAGATCGCTTAGTAGTTGTACAAAGTTTTGTAACGTAGGTTGTTCACTCAATTAATTAGTGCTAGGTTTAAAAAATGAGTGAAATTTGAGTGAAAGTGAGCGGAGGTAGGGCGACTTCCTTCCAGGGAAGGAAGGAGGTGATTGCTGAAGCCTTGGTTAACCGACATTGTGCCATTTTTGTGATCATAATCGGGATGACAGGATTTGAACCTGCGGCATCCTGCTCCCAAAGCAGGCGCGCTACCAAGCTGCGCTACATCCCGTGATTTTTTTTTTGCTAGTCAAATATTTAGGACTCAAAACTCATTAATGGGCAATATTACCCATAAAAGCCTTGGCTGGCAACGATAAAAGTAGCTAACCTTTTTCATGTTTTGCCTTTTGCAAACTAGCATTACGATATTAACACATTTAATCACTTTTTGTGAACTAGTTTATGAATTTATTTATGAATAAAGCTCTGGAAACCAATATTTGGGTGCTTGAATTTCAGAAGGCTGGCTAAAACCTTCCTCGTTCCTAGTCCCTAGTTCCTAGTTTCCAGTCTCCTCCTCTCCAATCCCCAGTTCTCGGTTATTGAGGATACCAAAACATTCCTTTGATACCTTCTGGATCTGACATGAAACCCAAAGTCCGGTAAAAGTCTACAACATGCGGATCAGCAAATAAAGTCACATTGCTAATTTCTTCACTCCTGAGTTTTTTGAGCATATATTTCATTAGCGCCTTGCCCAATCCTCGACTTTGAAACTCTGGATGAACTACCACATCCCAAATAGTGGCATTAAATGCATGATCTGAGGTAGCGCGAGCAAAACCAATTAGCCGTCTGTGATTACCTCGCACTTGCCACATGGAAGCAACCAGAAAGCTATGCTCTATAGCTTTTTTGACTTTTCGCAGAGGACGACGTGACCAACCTACGGCATCACAAAGTTCTTCTAATTCATATAAATCTATATCTCGCTCCGTACTAAAAATTATCCGAACATTACTGACTGTGGAGTTGTCTCCAGCATCAACTTGCTCTTCAAAAGGATTTGTCCTAGTTGTGGTTATAGCTTCGGGAGCACTAAACCAAGCTTTCCAAAAACCCATGCCAACCCGGTTCGGCTAGTATAACTAAATTGATTACTACTGAAAGACGATGAAGCAAGTTGTAACTAAGCTAACCATACACTACACCGGACACGTTACTAGTCAGTTGGTGTTTTAGAGAAGTGAAATGGCAGCAGTAAAGTAACCACTTGTCTCACATCAATCATTTTGAACGCACCCCAACTATAAACTAACTTATAGTTGAGAATTTGTTCGCCTCTTCGAGACGTTACCGGGTAAACTGGCGTCCACAGTGAACTGCAGAAAATTTAGTCTACGAGAACCCCAGTAAAGCAAAATCAAATAATTGTAGATAAATTGGTCGTGCCTCCACGATTATTCGCTTTGCCGTACCACGATTATCTTAACATTATGCGGTTTCGCTAACTATTGATTAGCCCTAACCAAACTACTGTTATGGGTAAGGACTGCGTTCAACATTTTAATTCAACTTTAGCACTTTGTTGTAGAAACTAGGAGAAATTAACCAATAAAAAAGGATTATTCGTTACTTCAATGAACTACACTCGCACTTTGCTGCGCTAGCTACGTACAAGGTTTCTAAGGTTTTGTCTGGCTTTCCTTAGCTGTTCTTTGTCTGGAGGGCTTCTAATGGATAGAAGTTCAGCATCCACCTAAACGCGACCCTATTTCCGTTCCGTCGTCACCAACTATAAATTGTTAGTCAGATATCAACGATGTAGCCCTAATTGCTCTATCAGAGGCTAGGGTAAAGTAAAATTACCAGAACTGTGCGGGAACATAACAGCCCCTAGCCTTCAGCAGGCAGGGGATGAAATCTGACTTATCTTGGAATAAGTAAAACAAAAGATATATCTGTTTTATCTTCCTTTCACGGATAGATGTCCCAGAATCGATCTGTGAGTTTTGCTGCTTTTTGGTTATTTTTCCCTGCTCTTGTCTCATCTTGTCAATTCTAAGTTGGCAGACCACTAGTCTTAACTACCCCCGCAATGATGGCTTCTGGTTTAAAATCTTCTACCCTGGAACTTCTAAAGCGCTTTAATCAAGCCTTTCCCCAGTTTTACGAACAATTTGTCAGCAGTGAGATTCAACTGCAAAATTTACGTTTAGCCTATCGCCTTTATAAATCTAAACGCGCTGTGATTGAGTTAAAACCGGAAGGTAGCAAAACAGCCCTGCATTTTGCCTACCGCAACCAGTCTTTTCTCCTGAGCGATATCTTTGGTGTGCTGGCTGCTTATGGCTTGACTATCCACAGTCTCAGCCTTTACGGGCAAATTAAACCACCAATGTTAGTTTTTATTAAACTACTGGTATCTCGTGGCAACAAAGCCCTAAGTGACAAAACCGCAGAAAATGTCAGCCGTGCTATTCGCGAAGCTTTAGGAGGAAGATTTGAAGTAGAGGAAATGCTGGCGGTAGAATTCAATCTAGATGCTGGTCTAGAAAAAGCAGAAACAGAATTCTATGTTGATCCTGTATTTCACCTTCCAGCTTTGGTGATTGAAGCCGATAACCAACCAGGACTATTGTACAAAGTAATGTACGGTGTTTGGCAAGAAGACCTTTTGGTTGTCAATGCCAATTTATTGGTTTGGCGAGGACGTACCCGTCTTATTCTCTACCTCCTCGGACCTAATGAAAGTCTAATTCCCGAATATCTCGGTCATAAAATAGCTGAAGGGGTACTACAGAGATTAAAAGGTAAGTGAAAATAGTTTATGAGTAAACAGTTATGAATGAAAAATTTAAAACTCCTTACTCCTAATTCCAAACTTTTTATGCTCCCAGGGTAGGATAGAAGTATGGCAACCATAGACATCTTGGGTTTTCCACACGCATACGAACTCACAAAACCCACCTCCTACCCAGACTCTTTAGTATTTATCCACGGTTGGCTCAATAGCCGTGAATATTGGCAACCTGTCATTTCTCAACTCTCAAAGGATTTCCAATGCCTGTCATATGATTTACGGGGCTTTGGGGAGTCTCAGTCCAATATTAAAACAGATTATAGTATCGACAATACTTCCTTGAGTATGACTGCCAGTTATGGTGGTCTGGTTGCCAATCCTTTTGATTCTCTTTATACTCCAGCTGCCTATGCCCAAGATTTAGCCGCTATGCTACAAGAACTTGAAATTAATAGTGCTTGGCTAATTGGTCACTCTTTGGGAGGTACCATCGCACTTTGGGCAGCTTCTACAATGGTGGAACAAGTCCAGGGAGTTATTTGTATAAATGCCGGTGGCGGAATCTATCTGAAAGAAGCCTTTGAACAGTTTCGCTCAGCTGGTCAGCGTTTTTTACAAATCCGTCCCCGCTGGCTGTCTCAATTACCTTTAATTGAGCTACTGTTTGTCAAAAATAGTGTAGCACGTCCCTTGGAACGCCATTGGGCACGTTGCCGAGTCAGAGATTTTGTGGTTGCCGATCCACAAGCAGCCCTAGGAACCCTATTAAATTCCACTACAGAAGAGGAAATTAACCGTTTACCCCAATTGGTATCACAACTTCAGCAACCGGTTTATTTTATCGCTGGAGCTAAAGACAAGGTAATGGAACCCAAGTATGTCCGCCATTTAGCTAGCTTTCACCCACTCTTTGATTATTGTGGTGATAATGTCATCGAAATTCCTGATTGTGGACACCTGGCAATGTTAGAACAGCCAGATACGGTCGCTAATCATATCCGTTCTTTAGTTACCAAGCACCACCATGAAAGTGAACAAACAGAGAGTCAGAAAGTTATGAGTGATGAGTGATCAGTTAACTCTCTAACTCTCGTTACAAGGTTTTACCTTGTAATGTATTTTCGGGCGGGCTGTTGCCTCCCATTAAGTCTGGAGGCAGCAGCCCCCAACGGATGCGTTTCCAGGCAGCAGCCCAGAAACGAGTTCAATGAATGGTCTAGCCCCTCATTTCTCGTTCCTTGCCAGAGGCAAGGAATGCAGCGATTGAGGCTTCCGCCTCAAATCCTGGCGGTCGCCGGGAGCCTCTGGTGAGTACATTTCCAGGCGGTCGCCTGGAAACGAGAGGAGACACTCAAAGTTGGGGATGAAACCCATCACTAATTGACCAACAGCATCATGTATTTTCGGGCGGGCTGTTGCCTCTCATTCAGTCTGGAGGCAGCAGCCCCCAAGGGATGCGTTTCCAGGCAGCAGCCCAGAAACGAGTTAACGAGTTAAACTTCTAACTCAACTAGTGGCGATACAATTCCATAACTTGGCTCAATTTTAGCCGTGAGTGCACTCCAAGGGTAAGGGGAGAGGTATGACCATTATTCAGGTGTTCGCACGCAGCACAGCCAATCATAGCGGCGTTATCCGTACAATATTTCATTGGTGGGAATAGTACCCGTAACTGATGCTCTGATGCCGCAGTTTGTAAGTGCTGTCTGAGGACACTATTAGCAGCAACTCCACCACCCACAGCAATGGTATTAATTCCATAGTCCAAAGCACAGGCGATCGCTCGTTTGGTTAAGGCTCGCGCTACAGTATCCTGAAAACTAGCCGCTAAATCCGCCACTGGTAAGCTGCCACTTTCTTTCTCTAACTTCTGTACCAAGCGCAGGACTGCGGTCTTTAATCCACTAAAACTGGCATCATAGGGATGATATCCTCCACCCGGTAAGGATATTTTCCCCTCTGGCAAGGTAAAAGCTTGGGGATTGCCTGACCTTGCTATTTTGTCAATTGCTGGTCCCCCAGGATAACCCAACTGCAACAACCGTGCTACTTTATCAAAAGCTTCTCCAGCCGCATCATCCCGGGTTTCCCCTAGGGTTTCGTAAATACCACATTCTTTGACATAAATCAAGCTTGTATGACCGCCAGAAACTAATAAACTCAAAAAGGGCGGTTTTAGGGATGGTTCACTTAAATAAGTGGCGTAAATATGCCCTTCTAGGTGATGCACTCCCAAAAATGGCTTGTTATGTACCACTGCCAGCGTTTTGGCGGCAGTTAATCCCACTAGTAGTGCCCCTACCAATCCTGGGGCACAGGTAGCCGCAATCCCGTCTATTTGCCCCCATTTTAGTTGGGCTTGTTCTATTGCCAGGGAGATCGCCTCATTCATCGTTTCTAGGTGCTGACGAGAGGCTATTTCCGGCACTACCCCCCCATACTGCCGATGCACCAAAATTTGGGAGGAAATAATACTGCTATAAACTTCACGATTCTTAACAACTGCCACGGCAGTTTCATCGCAGCTGGTTTCAATTGCTAATACGGTTGCCATTTTGGGGTGATGCTAAACAAAAATTTGTTTGAGAAGCTTTAACTTTTATTTACTTAAACTTTACTCGGTTACCAGGCAAGAGTATTATGGCTGGGAAGTTCTGCAATTAAAAATGTACAAGCCGCTTCGTGTTGTACAAAAAACTTTTTGTTTTGTCATAAAAGGAAACAATTCCATGTATCGATTGTTTGCTTTCGTTTTAGCAATTTGTCTGTGGTTCAATTTCGCCCCCCCAGCGCAAGCTTTAGGGGCTGACCTAGTACCTTGTAGCGAATCTCCTGCATTTGCTGAGCGTGCTACTACTGCCCGCAATACCACCGACGACCCCGAGTCAGGTAAAAAGCGTTTTGAGCGCTATTCTCAAGCGCTGTGCGGTCCAGAAGGGCTGCCTCACCTGATTGTTGATGGTCGCTGGGATCGGGCAGGTGACTTTATGATTCCCGGTCTCATGTTTCTCTATATTGCTGGTTGGATTGGTTGGGTAGGTCGTGCCTACTTAATCGCCATCCGTAAGGACAAGAATACCGAAGAAAAAGAAATTATCATCGATGTTGGCATGGCGCTACCAATGATGGTATCTGGCTTTGCTTGGCCCGCAGCAGCAGTCAAAGAATATCTCTCTGGAGAATTAACAGCCAAAGACTCGGAAATCAACGTGTCGCCACGTTAATCAACTTTCACGGATTTATTAATTTTGGAGATTGATTCATGGACAAGCAAGGCGCTTTTGTTAAGTTTCTTTGCACTGCCCCAGTGATAACCACCATCTGGATGTTTATCACAGCAGGTATTTTGATTGAGTTTAACCGCTTTTTCCCCGATTTACTTTTCCACCCACTCTAAGAAATGTCAACGGGAATTTTCATAGTTTTGCCTCAGGTGTAACTACCCCACATGGGTAAGGTAATTAGTGATCGCATTGCTTAGTGCCCATGGAAGTAAAACTATCTCTCAAATTGCTGGTAAAAATAATGTTGAACAAGAATTGAGAAGTCACAATTCAAAAGCCAGAAGCAAGAAATATAAGGAGTGAGCAAGAAGAAAAAATACTAGTTTTTGCTCTTGATTCATCATCCACTTCTATTATGATTGCTTCATCGGGTCTGACTTCTAAATTCTTTCTTGGCGAAACTCGTGATGCTGTCATCTCAATTTGATGTGATGCTGCATATTCATCACCTCAGGAACCACAAACCTGGGGATGTAAAATGTACACGCGTAGCGGAACCTACCGCAGGTTAGTCTGTGGATGCAGATGAAATGATATGCATCTTCATGTCAAAATGGTATGGGCAGCACGCGAGTTTCCTGTTAACTTAAAAAAACTAAATTAACTTTTCTAAAGTTAATAGTAAAAAATCCGGATTCCCCACCATTATTATTAATATGAAATAATGCCAACATTTGATTTAGAGGTAACATAAAATATGGCAGCAGCAACAGTTGATCCCAGAGATACTGAAGTTGTTTTTCCTGCTGGAGGCGATCCACAGTTAGGCAACCTAGAAACTCCGGTAAATGCTTCCGCCTTTAGCAAATGGTATATTAGTAACTTGCCAGCATATCGGCCTGGTCTAACTACCTTTAGACGTGGGTTAGAAATTGGCATGGCTCATGGTTACTTTATTTATGGACCATTTGCTCTATTAGGTCCTCTGCGTAATGCACCTAATGCTAGCTTAGCTGGTTTATTGGAAGCCATCGGTTTGGTTGTGATTCTCACCGCAGCCCTATCCTTATATGCTAACAGCAATCCCAAGAAGCCTTACGCCAATGTGACCGTAGCCAATCAACCCCAAGACTTTAATAACAAAGAAGGCTGGAATAACTTTGCCAGTGCTTTCTTAATTGGTGGTATTGGTGGAGCATGTACAGCTTACTTCTTGGCTACCAATCTGGGATTCATTAAAGGGCTGTTTGGCTAAACTTAGTCCCTCAGGGATTTATCGTTGAAATAAGTGTCTTTTTTGCTGATTACAAACTAGGCAGTAAAGTGTAATAGTCAGCATTCCCTTGAGTGCTGACTAAAATACAAAGGACACAGGAGAGGGGAGTAATTCTTTTTCTGTGTCCTTTGGTAGTAATAATCAAATGAGTTTCAGCCTTGACTGGAACCAAATAAAGCTAATTCTATGAAATTGAGGGCAAGTTGCAAATCATCATTAACGATTTGAAGATCAAATTCATCAGCAGCTTTTACTTCCTCTTGGGCACGAAGCAGACGATTGGCGATCGCTTCAGTTGAGTCTTGTCCGCGACTGCGTATCCTGTACTCCAATTCCTGAAAAGAAGGGGGGAGAATAAAAATACTGAGGGCACTGGGGAAAGAGGTACGAATTTGTCTTGCCCCTTCTAGCTCAATTTCTAGGATAACAGATTTACCAGCACGAATTTGATTGAGTACACTTTCACGGGGAGTACCGTAATAGTTACCAGCAAATTCTGCCCATTCTAAAAATTCTTTTTGTGCCACTAATTGTTCAAACTTGTTGCGGCTGATAAAGTAATAATGTTTACCATCAACTTCCCCAGAGCGGGGAGGGCGAGTGGTAGCAGAAACAGAGTAATATAGTTCTGGGTGACGTTGGAGGAGTAATCGCATTAAAGTGCCTTTACCGACTCCACTAGGACCGGTCAAGACAATTAATTTACCTGGAGACTGGCATGTTTTGGTAGTGGCACTATTCTGGGTGGATAAAACTTGTATCATCCGCTCAATCTGTAACTAACGAGTTTGGTAGCTTGGGTGACTAATTAATCAGTCTTATTCAGATATTACTGCGGATGACAAGGAAATAGGGAACAGAGTGTGAGCAACTTTCCCTATTTAATTATCTACAGCATGATGTTCCCGGGAAACCACGAAGCGATGTGCGACCGTTTCCGGTTGAATCGCTGAGAGAACTACATGGCTGGAATCTGTAATAATTACTGCCCGAGTACGACGACCATAGGTTGCGTCGATCAGTTGACCTCGTTCCCTAGCTTCGGT
This sequence comes from Nostocaceae cyanobacterium, assembly GCA_030065825.1. Classification (GTDB taxonomy): domain Bacteria; phylum Cyanobacteriota; class Cyanobacteriia; order Cyanobacteriales; family Nostocaceae; genus JASJCY01. Next base: position 9,742 of record JASJCY010000095.1, read on the forward strand.
GATTATGCGTTTTATCGGGGCAGACTCTGGACTGACAATGGCAACTACTCGGTTGGCAGAGACAATATTGCCGAAACCGATGTTGATTAACTGAATGTCCATAAAAAAACTGACGCCAAACGTGGTGTGAGTTGGAGATGCGATTAATCGCTTCTGATAATAGTACTATTCCCCATGTTATCGCCAAAAAATTGGAGTTACAACGAATTTATAATTCTAATTGGATTCCTCTTATCCATTACCAATTACAAATTACCCCTAAAAAACATAAAATAGACCTCACCCCCCTAACGGCACCCCTCTCCTACCCTCACCCCCCTAACAGCACCCCTCTCCCAATGGGAGAGGGGGAAAACAGAGGGGTTGGGGGTGAGGTTTTACGGTTTTACCTTTAATTTGGTCGATCTAATTACCCATTACGTTTATTAACTTTTTGCCATCTTTGGCGCAATTGCTGCAAATTAGGGGTATTATCGCCATAACGCCAACTGACATAAGCCTGACAAATTTCATCAATCACCTCAGCTATAACTGGGGGGTGATACTGTTGGGATACTCTGGCATATTCTAGGGGAGTTTGGGATGGATGCTTGCCCAATCCTTTTTTGGCAGTCCATTGCAACATTTGCTGATAAAGGCTTTCCATTGGTGCTAATTTGCTGAGGGTGCGGTAATTGCGCCACTGTTTCCATAAAACCCAACTTAACCAACCTAAAAAGGCAATTATCGTCGCCACAATCGATCCAGTTAATACCCCCAGCCAACCTTGGGAAAATAACCCCAAAAACCAGGATATAACTTTGCCAATCACAGCAAAAATGCGTCCGAATATATAATTGAAAAAACCTGTCACAGGAGTTGGTAACCAACCAGCAACCCAATTCCAAAATTGGCGCAGGACGCTAAAGGTTTGATCTTCTTCTATAGAGGGAGGAATCAGGGGATGATTGGGGATTGGATCGAAAGCAAACCAGCCATATTTAGGAAAATAAACCTCCGTCATGGCATAAGCATCAGTATTACGGACAACATACATCCCCGTAAAGGGATTAAACTTCCCTGGGGCAAATCCCACCACTAACCTAGCTGGAATACCAACAGAACGCAGCATGACTGTTAGCACCGTGGAAAAATGGTCTGGATAGCCTCCTTTGTACTTAAATAGGAAAGACTCCACCAAGTCTTCGTCTTCCCCTAAATAGGGTAAATCAAGGGGATTATCGGGCAGAGAGTAGTGTTGCTTAACATACTGAGCTAAATAAAGAACTTTTTCATAGGTAGAATCCAGAGATTTCTCGGAATTACCGACGATATTTTGGTTATAGTTAGCAAGAATTTCTTCAGTATGTTTACGTACTTTGTCCCTAATTTCCTCTGGAACTTGCAAATAGTAATCTTTAATGCCCTTGGGGTACTTAGTTGAGGCTTTACCTAGCAAATTGCGATTGCGATATGGCACCTGGGAAACTACGGTGTAGGTCATATCTTCTGCTAATCCTACAGGCGATCGCAAGCCTCCTTCTTTATCTACAGCAATAATTGGTGCTGGGAAGTAAATTTCCTTGGCATGAGCCATAGCTGGAATCAGATTGGGCATGTCTGAAACCATAGTATAAGTTTGTACCACTTCTTTGGTTCTAGTAATAATGGGAGGCATACCCAGAACAGTTCGATAAGTCCAAGGTGGACGCTTAAAGCGTTCTACTTCCTCATTGCGAGAAATCTCCCATCCCTTACCTGTATAGCGGTCAAAAGCTAACACTCGCCAAAACCCCTCTGCTTGCGATCGCACCCGCATGACTACCTTGGGTTTCATCTCACCCCTCAGGTTTTGGTTCATCTGGCTGTTAAAGCCGTAATAAAAGCTACTATCTACCTTGCCTGGTTCACCATTCTGCCCTTGTGAGCTACCATTTTGATTATTACCATTACCTTGGCGGACATAACCAGGATTGATAATATTTTCTCCCGTAAAATCCCCTTTTACATTTATAGGGGAACTCACAGGAAACATCCGCAATTGATAGCCTGGTAAGCGGGGTAAAGCTGCAAAAATTACCAATCCCAGTCCGACAATCGCCAAAAAATTAAAAACTAGAAATTTAAAATCTAAAATCGAAGAATTTTTTGACTTTACTTTTTGATTCTTAATATTAAATTCTTTTAAGCCCAAACGAGAGCGATAATCCAACACCAAGGTTGGTAAAACGCTGGCTAAAAACAGTAGCAATATTGGTGCAAAAGCCAAAGTTTGACTCAAGCTAGCAGCAACACCAATTAAAATTAAACCAATGACAATTGAATAACCCAAATCCTTGCGGCGAGGCATGTCAAAACTGTGCAGCACCTGGAGTTGAATTAATAACTCTGCCAACCCCAGCCGCGTATCGTGCAATTGTCCTAGTATGCCCCCAAAGAACATACCCAGTGCAACTAACATGCCAATGGCGATACAGAATTGTGTGGGAATATTGCGATCGCGGCGACGGTAATAACTCCAAGTTGCCCCCAGCACACTTGATGGCACCGCCCAAAAACTAAATTTTGTTTCGGCGGCAATATCCGTCGCCACAATACCTACAATTACCAATCCTAGCACTAGCACCCGTAAGGCAATTGAATTTTCTACTTCCTTCAAAGACGACAATGACTTATTTTGTCGCCAGTCAATACCAAAAGGTAGATGCCAACGCCGATTGATCCTGGAAAATTTAAACATTTTGATGGGATAGCAAGTGATGATGTAGACGTCAGCGATACTAAATGCTACAGTACAGTATATATACTTGCATCTATCGTATCATTTTATATTTCCTGACCTAGACGCCCTAATGATTTCTATTTGTAAACTAGAGTAAACTTCACTTACCAGGATCGTCATCTGCAAAATTACGGCGTTTATCATCCAAAAGTGCTAGTGGTGGCAGTTCTCGCTACATTGTTGGTACGATCGCAAACACAAGAGGCTGTTGGTCAGTTTCTGTTAATTTCACTGCCAAGCTATAATGTTGGTTAAATTGATTACTAGATAATTCTACAGATAGGCTTCCGGCGGTGGTAGATTCACATGCGGCTTGGGAGCCATTTCCTTGTAACTGCAAACTGCCTGGGGTGGGTAAATTACCTTCAACCCGCAGTTGCATCAATTCACCAGTAGATTGGTATTCTACCTTGAGAGTAACAGCACCAGCGCTAGTTAGCCATTGTCTTTCCACCACTGGATTATCAGCAGAAATTGGCAGCACTAAATCTTCTAGTAGTTGTTTAGCAGCTAGTAATGACAACGCCATCTGTTGAGGTGGTTGTAATTCTGAGTAATTGTTGTCCAAATTGGGCATCATTTCAACAGATGTTCCCGAACGATAGGGACTTCTCAGTACTAATCCTGCCAAATCGTTCAAACTTTGAGAATCATCAGGGAACAAGCTTTCCACTGCCTGAACCAATTTCGCTCCCAACGGTAGAGGAGATGCTACTAGCGCTTGACACTTTGACAACAATTGCTGGAACACCTTATCTGGCAGTGAAACAGGTAAATTGAGCCGGGTAGCTTGTGCAGCCCAAACCAAGCCCGGAACAAAGGTCAGTGATGGATTGTCTACATAGTCGGGATATTCTCTAATTTGACTTTCCCACGGGAATAGTGGTGGTTGTTGTTCAATTTTGGTTTTTAGCCGACTTTTCAGCACAGCTTGGAAACGTTCTTGCACAGTAGGAATATCTCCTAGTTGAAAGGTTTGAGGTGTCCACACCGACTCCAAATCGCCATCCAGGGGAGTGGCGGCGGCTTTAAGAGGGTTTTGTGGTTGGTTAATTTCCTCACGTTGTACTGAGTTCTGCTCGTTACTTTTGTTATCGTCTGATAACAACCAAGTCAGTAACTGGTATTGTAAGGATTCTGAGTCACTATTCATTATTAGAGGCACTAGATCCGGACACTAAAGAGTTACGAATTTCCCAAGCTTGTTCAAGAATTTTAAACCAGCGTTTATGCAGTTGTGCCATGGACAAACCCAAAGTTTTGGCAATTTTTTCATCTGGTTGTCCTTGTTGCTTTAACTCTAGTAAAGAACGCTGCTTTTCATCCAGTTTTGATGTGTAAATTTGCCATTCTTGGGGAGTTAAGCCTAAATTTGTCTTTAAATCCGCTTCTAACCACTCATGAACCAACTCCCAACGATGTAACAAAGCAAAGCGAATTAAATGATATTTAAACCTTTGTTGCAAATAATCACGCTGGCGAGAAGTTAAACCTAAAATAGACTCTATTTCCTGTGCTGATAAATCTTGGAGACGCAGAGCAAAGTAATCGGCACAATCAGATTGTTGCCGTTCTTCTAAATAGTTCATTAACTCCTTAACTACCACAGAACGTAAAGATTCTTCTTCTGGTTCTGGTTCAGTTTGTGTTGCCATCGCACTACGCAACTGCTGTACCGCCGGATCTTCCCAATTACCATCTCCAGTTTCACCGCCACTTCCCTCCGCCGCTTGTTCTATATCTACGTAGGTTTCTTGCGGCTGTTGTTGAGAAAAGGTTTGCGCTCGTAGGATAATTAATTGTTGCTGACGCCCTGGTAAGGGAATCCGTCGCTTACCATAACGTTCCGTAAACGCCATGTACTCTGACAACTCCAGCAGAGTTTGAGGACGATAGGTAGGAGGTACATCGTTTTCTCGACGGAATGCGTTTAAAGCCTCTAGGTAAAAACTCTGGAGAAAATCCTCGATTACAGTTAGCCTTCCTTGATAGCTTAATTGCTTTTGGGGAGGATTAATGTAACGATAAATAATTGCACTCAAAGTACTGTGTAATTCTACCCGACCGCGTTTTGAACCGAGTTGGTAGTATCTCAGGCACTGTTGTAGCCGATGGCGGGCTAAAGCCATGGCTGAGTTTTGAATCGCACCTGAAGCTTGGATACGTTTGCTCTCACTACAAATCCGGTGGACTTCCCCAGCAATGCGGTTTGCTACATCGTAGCAATTTTGCTGTGAAGCATTGGTTGAGTGCTGAAGCTCCTGGAATAGAAGTTGAAATATCGCCTCCACGCCAATAGATTTTTCTCCCTGACTAGTTGTGGTTGGGGCTAAATTCATAGTTTAGTTTTTAAAACGACCCTAACATACTTAATCAAAAAATGTTTGGCTATGCCGATCAAACACTAGGTTGTATATGTAAGCTAAATGCATCTTCTACAACTGCCTGCAAAAAAAAGCTTTAGTTAATTATTCGCTACCATAGTTTGATTGTGCATACCTCATACATGTTATAGCCAATACTCATTCTTGAGTTAACATTAAATTATGGATTTACAAGCACAAATTCAATCGCTGATTGATGATGCACCCCAAGATGGTATTACACCGCAACTGATTACGGCAATTGCCCCTGTCCTGGAGGCGATCGCTCAAAAGTTACGCCATACTCAATACTATATTCTCCAAGATTTAGAGTCACGGTGGGTTTTAACTACATTAAGTAACCGTAACAATCCACAAGTGGAAAAGCATGTAATCTACGCTTTCCCTACTTTACAAGATGTTTCTATGAGTTCATCCACTGGGCTTGACCCTCAAGTTACAGCTCTTTCGGTTCCCGTTACCCATATTCTGTTTCAGTTAATGGCACTGGAACCTGTTGATAGTATAGTTTTTCTAGAAATTCCGGGTGTAACTGACAATGGTGTAGAAGTCAGGCGAGATGAACTACAACAGCTAATGCAGCAACAACTGCGACAAAACTCCTTCCACAATCAAATACCCCCTGATATTGCTTAAGGAGGAGTTATGAGTTATGAGGACAGGAGTTACCAATTTTTAATTTTTAATCGTTTTGGGAATTATGAATTATGAGTGGAGAATAGAAAACTCCAAACTCCTAACTCCAAACTCCTAACTCCAAACTCCTAACTCCTAATAAAGGCGACTAAGTACGTAATTAGCCATGTTAATTAGGGCTTGACGAGATTCTGAAGGTGGGAGAACCTCAATATGTTCAACAGATACCTTGGCGTGATCAGCAGCTAATTCTCTCGCTTTTTGGATACCTTGGCTATCAGCAATCAGCTGCATTGCTTGTTCTAAATCTCCTTCCTGGGCGAACTCTCGTTCAATTAACACTTCTAGGTATGGTGCTTCTGATAAAGCAAACAAAACTGGTGCTGTCAGATTTCCACTTTTAAGATCCGAACCTGCTGGCTTACCCAAGGTGTCTGTGGAACTGGTGAAGTCTAAAATATCATCCACAATTTGGAAGGCCAAACCTAAATGACGTCCATAACCATACAAATGTTCGGCTATTTCTGAGGAGACTTCGCTGATTACCCCCGCAGCCTTAGCACTGTTAGCAACCAATGAAGCTGTTTTGTAGTAACTCTTTTGCAGGTAAGTATCCATAGAAATACTGCTATCAAAGCGATTTAATCCTTGCTGAATTTCTCCAGCTGCGAGATCCATAATCACCTCTGAGAGTAATTTCACCACCTCCAAGCTATCTAAGTTGGCTAAATACCAGGAAGATTGAGCAAATAGAAAATCTCCTGCTAATACAGCAATGCGGTTACCAAATAAGCTGTGGACTGTGGGAACACCACGCCGTACTTCTGATTCATCTACTACATCATCATGCACCAAACTTGCTGTGTGAATCATTTCCGTAATCTCAGCTAAGCGTCGGTGACGTGGCGTAATGTCTTTCTCCAGCATTGTCGCCCTTGATATTAACAGGACAATTGCTGGTCTAATACGCTTTCCGCCAGCCCCGAATAAATGTTCGGCTGCTGCGTACAAAATGGGGTGGCGATTCCCGACTAGCTGCTTGAGGTTATCTGCTAGTACTTGCAGGTCTGCTTCCACAGGGGAGAATAAGGAGGTGGCTGGGGTCATGGATTGGCGGACTCTGGCTTAAGTTAAGAAAGTTTACATATTCTTTACTCATTTTAAGATAACCCTGTGATTGCGCAAAGTTTTCCCTAGATAATCCCACTTAGCACGTGAGCAAACAATAGCTGTAAACCTTCTCTATTCCTGTCTTACAGCCTATTTTGATTGATTTACGAGGTTTTCGATTTTCCCTTGGGTAGGCTACACCTTGAGATTGGGAGATGGGAAAGTAGGGCGTATTTTGAAAGTAGCCGTCACCCGCGCATGGTGCGGCTACACCTACTAACTAAGCCCACCTACGTGGGCTACGAAAAATTAGGGATTTTAGCCCAGGTAGGTGGGCTACTCTGCTCAAAGCCGAGTGACCCTCGTCTACCGCGTCTATAGCCTCTTGGCGCAGCCTGCCGCAGTTGGGCTTTTGGGGTTTGAAAACACGCCCTAGTCCCTAGTACAACGGGCGCGTAAATAAACCAACCATTTGAAACAATCCAAAAGCCTGCTATTTCAGCATTTTGAATTTCTAATTTTTAATTTTGTCCACCGGTACTACTCCCTTTTTTTATCGGTTTTGGTGAACCTACTTCATAATCGCTACTAACGTCATCAGTATTTACAACAAAATGGGAATGAAAATTATTAAGGTTTTAGTAGCTTAGTATACTGATTTTTTGCCAGTTAATTGCTATGATTTAATGCTTACTTGTGTTAAAATTAAGATAAGTCCATTTGATTACCAGCAACTGAGTAAAGCTGTCAACATTCCGGGTAAATCGAATGATTCGTGAATGATTATTGTTCACACTTTAGAACTTTGAGGCTGAATGCTAATTTTGGCAAGGATTTTGTCTTGTCATTGATAAAATTTTTAAATTTAGCATAAAAATTAGTCTAAAAGTCTAGATATTTGTGTTACTCTTAATTCTAAGGGATTCAAATTTTTGTTGATATTCACCCCGATAAAGTAAACAACCAATAGGTATTTTTACTTATGAGGTGGGGTGACTCTAGAAAAATAGTCATAGATTTAAGCGACGAATTATATTTGTTGGCTTGATCTATGGTGAGCGGACCTCTTGGCTAGGAGCTATATACTTCCTTTAGGGACTGTAGCTACAGTCTTTAGCGCACCGAGAGCTAACATTTGCTAATGGTGAGGAGAGGTGTGCGAAAAAAAAATAAACAGACTAGGTAGACTGCTGAGCTAGTAAAATGCAATTCCTGTTAGGTAGTTGTATTGTTTTGTTCGGTGTAGTCTGTTTCATAAAAATAAAAAATTTATTAGCCAGAAACAATAGTTTTTTCTGGTGAGAGTTTGAACGTTGGAAAAAACAGCTACCAAGAGTGTTCTTGGATGGCTCAGTTTCTACTTCCTTTGTTTGACAAAAGTGTTGGTAGAACAAGATGATTTATGGGGAGATGCCTATGACTACTTTTATTTTGGCTTGTGGATATTTACTTACTGTTTACTTATTATTAGCAGTAGTAAAGCATAGCTTTAAAAAACATGCTACTACAAATATCCCTTTAACGGCTCAGGGCAAGCCTTTGCAGGATATTTCTGTAACACCCCAATTGACTGATGTTGTGGGAACTCAGGAATCCGCTCTTAATACTCAATAGTATTATCAAGTTAAAACTTAGAGACACGATGTGTCGCGTCTCTAATCCAAAAAGGTGCATGGGTGAATGGGTAACTGACCCCTAGGGCGTGTTTTCAAACCCCTAAAAACCTCACCCGCGCATGGTGGGGTCCCTACAAGCAAAGCCTGCCTACGCAGGCTAGAAACATTTTCCCCCTCTCCCATTGGGAGAGGGGTTAGGGGTGAGGGTAGATTTTTCCTAGTCCGCGCAGGCGGACTACTCTGCGAGAAGCCGCACTCTCAAAAGAAGCCGAGTGACCCTCGTCTACCGCGTCTATGTACATGTAGCCGCACCCTTATAGGGTGTCGGCTACTTTGAAAACAGACCCTAGGGATACTAGTCCTGTCGGACAGGAGAATTCGTGGCATCAGAAAAGCGCACAGATTCTACTGCAGGGGTAGAGCCTAGCCACTGCACCGATGATTTAGCAAATTGTTGGGGACAACCGCTGACAGCAAAGCGAGTTGGTAATGCAGGGTAAGTATTTTTCAAACCCAAAAGTTCCAATTCTTGGGTGCAAGCTGCTACCACATGAACAGCCGGATCGACTAACTTCACATGTTGTGGGAGGAGCGATCGCAATACTGGTGCTAAGTGAGGATAATGGGTACAGCCATAGACTAAAGTGTCTATTTCCTGCTTTAACAAAGGCTCCAGATAGGAGCGTGCTACTTCTGTGGTATGGGGGTCATGAATGCGGTTTTGTTCAATTAGCGGTACGAATTCTGGGCAGCCCACTTGCCAGACTTTGGCATCGGGGGCGATTTCAAGAATTGCCTGCTTATAGGCATTGCTTTTAGCAGTTGCTGGGGTCGCGATTACCCCAACACGCTTACCTTGCTGTACCGCTGCTTTGGCTCCTGGGAGAATCAGTCCCATAATTGGCAGTGAAAATTCGGACCGCACTGCTGATAGTGCTAGAGCAGAACTGGTATTGCAAGCCATAATTACCATTTTGACTCGCTGGTGTTGCATCCAGTCGAGTATTTCGCGTACGTATTGTAAAATTTCCCCTTGGGAGCGAATTCCGTAGGGGAGTCTTGCAGTATCCCCAAAGTAAATAATTGATTCGTGGGGAAGCTGGCGATAGAGTTGACGCAGTACCGTCAAACCACCCACACCACTATCGAAAATTCCTATAGGGGCACGTTGGGGTTCTCCCTTGGGAAATTTGTAAAGGTTGCCTTCAAATATAGAAGATGGAAACACAGGCAGATTTTGAGGTTGAGTTTTTGATTTAGGATACAGGATTTAGCGGATAATTCTATATAGATTAGCTTGAAAATAGGGGATTGGGGACTAGGGATTAGGGATTGGGGAGTTAAAAGTTACTCTCCTCCCGCTAGAAGATTACCTCATTGAGTGAGACTCATTCATAGGGGGAAGAGGGGGAAGAGGGGGAAGAGGGGGAAGAGGGAGAAGAGGGGGGAAATTTTTATAGGTAATCTTAGAACAAGAAGGGAGTAGGAGTTAAAAGTTATTAACTTATAACTCATAATTCATAAGTCTTTACCCAATCAGCGCTGCCTTAAGTAATCTAGGATACCGTTAGCAATTGCTTCTGCCATGCGATTTTGGTAATCTGGGTTTTTTAATCTGGGATTATCCTCTCGACCAGTCATATAACCCGTTTCTACAAGAATGGCAGGCATAGAATTTTTTCTCAGGACATAGAATCTAGCTTGACGTACTCTCCGGTCTTTGATGGTGCTGATACTGCGGAGAATTCTCTTGTGAACTGCCTGGGCTAGACGCTGACCATTCTGATAATAATAGGTTTCTAAACCATTTACGTGGGGACGACCACCAATGGCATTGGCGTGAATGCTGACAAATAGATTTGCATTTTGGCGTCTAGCGATATCTACCCTTCCCCGTAAGGTAACAAAATAGTCAGAATCTCTGGTTAATACTGCTTGGATGCCATTTTGTTGTAAAAGCGCTGCCACTCTTTTGCTAATAGATAGAACCACATCCTTTTCCAGTAATCCACCCAAACCCGGTGCACCAGAATCTTTACCACCATGTCCGGGGTCAACCACGATTAAAACTCGTCCTTTGGGTAAGGGACGGAGTGATTGTGTTGGTTTTTGCCAAGGAGGGTTATTAGCAATGGGAGGTAGGGGTTGGGGGTTTGGTTTTAGTAGGGGGGGTAAAGCAATTGGAGGTGTAAAACTAGAACGGTTGCGTTGCAATTCCAGAGAAACAAAGCGATCGCCTATATTGTTGAGATTACCTATTTTTACCCCTAGTGCTGGTTGGACATAAATCACAACAGTACGGGGGTCTTGCTGTTGTAGACGAATCCGCAGGATGGGACTATTAGCATTTAAAGAAGGACCTTTAACTGCTTCTGGGAGTCGGGCATTGGGAATTGTAATCTTGTATAAACCAGTGGATCTATCCCAACTACCACTAGCAGATATATTGCGATCGCTTCTGATAATCAATTGTCTGCCAATATTACTGAGTTCTACAGCTTGAATTGTCCCTAGGTAATTCTTGGCGAGACTCAATCCACTCCTAAAATTTGAATTAGAAATGGGAGTGTTGCTTGCAGGCAATTTTACACTAGCCCGATTTGGGAGTAATACAAAACCATCCCTACTGCTGGTTATTGTCCGCCAGTCAGTGTTATTTCTATTCACCTGCAACGTCATCCGCACAGTAGGGGGTTTAGTATCTAATTCAAAGAATTGAATGCGACGGACGCCATAGGGATTTACAGGAAAGTGATTTTGTTTTAAACTAGGTGATAGAGTTGCACCAGCTATGTCTATATTAACGGTGTCTTTGTCCCTCGTAGGATTAATCTGAACCTGAGGATTACTGCCACTGGTACGAATAAAAAATCCATCCCCCGTCACTAGCAGACCCTCAACTTGAGTCGTTTGAGAATTTCTGCTAATGATATTTTTCAGATGATTATCCTTATCTTTATTATCAATTGTGGATTTAGAATTAGTTGTAACCACACTGTAAATATTTGTGGATGATGAAGCCACTGTATCTAACTTTGGCTTTGGTAATTCCACTATCCATTTGCTACTACCTGTCTCTACAAACTTCACTTGATTGGGGTCAATGGTGTAACCTGAACTCAGTTCAACCACTACACGTGCTGTTCCTGGTTCAAATTGACCAACGCGGATAGCACGAATAGCACCACCCACTGGTTGGGTTAGCTGCGGACGTTCAAATGTGGTTCCAGGTAAATCAATTACTAGCCGTGTTGGGTTAAATATCAGTTGTGCTTGGGGCTGAACAGATTCTGAAGTCTCTATTTCCAATCGATTTTGATTGGCATCAAAACGCCAAGATTGCAATTGTGCTGCATAGGTCGGCGATGATAACACACAGACACTTAAAACAGTAGCGGGTAGCAGCCAGTGGATCTTCACAAAGTTTTCTCCTGATTCATGTTAGCGCGAGCTTTCCATCTCTCCAAGTTTTGACAAATCCTCACACCATCACCGCCTGAATCTCAGCCAAAAAGCCGAATGCATAGTTTTCTGCTTGGAGTAAAAGCTGATGGCGTCAAATTCTAGCACCACCCTAGGAAAATTTTCTGCCTTTTTGGCAGTTCATTTTGCCTGTAAAGCATCATATTACACTAACGAAGAGATAATGGGTATAAATGGGGAATGGGGAATAGGGAACGGGGAATGGGGAATGTAAAATACTCCGTGGGGATTAGAAGTTAGCGAAAATTTGGGTTTCAGGTTCCCTGTCCTTCCCTTGATGACTAATGACATCAATTGTAGTGGTTTTCACTTAGATATAATACTTTGATTGTGGGGTGGACATCCTTGTCCGTCCCGGAGGGGTGGGACACTCATCCCACAAAAATCAAATAATCTGTCTGGACGGGTGGAACAGCCATCCCACAAAAATCAAATAATCTGTGTATTTCCGGACGGGTGGGACACCCATCCCACAACAAGAAAATGTGGGACACCCATCCCACAACAAGAAAATGTGGGACACCCATCCCACAACAAGAAAATAAGCTAAAAAGCAACCTAAATTAAATATTTGGACGGGCAAGGATGCCCATCCCACAAGAGTTAGACTAATGAGTGATTATCTAGTTTAAATGCACAGGTAGCTTAATGTATGTATTGGAGTGAATTGAAAACCGCTATATTAGTTACTATTTTCAATTGAGTAGGGGTGGGGTAACCCCTTGTTCTACTTATCGTCGCTTCAGATATTCGAGTATACCGTTAGCAATTCCCTCTGCCATTTTATTGCGATACCATGAATTTTTGAGTTTTACGGCATCTTCACGACCAGTTACATAACCAGTTTCCACGAGAATAGCAGGCATAGAGCTTTTCCTGAGGACATAAAATCTTGCCCTACGTACTCCTCGGTTTCTGACATTGACGCTACGGCGAATGCTGTTGTGGACGGTGCGGGCTAAACCTAGACCAGTATTGTAATAGTATGTTTCTAAACCATTAACTTCTGGACGGCTCAATCCAATAGAATTAGCATGGATACTGACAAACACATCAGCATCTACCCGTTCTGCCATATCTACCCGTCCCTTAAGACTAACAAAATAATCAGACCTGCGGGTAAGAACGGCTCGCACGCCATTTTTTTCCAGAATTTGTGCTACTCTTCTGCTAATAGGGAGAATAATATCTTTTTCCCGTATTCCTCCTCTACCAATGGCACCAGAGTCTTTACCGCCATGTCCGGGGTCAATAATAACCACCAATCTTCCCTTGGGAACAGGTCGCCGTGATGGGGTGGGTAATGGTCTTCTAACAACGTCTGGGGATGGTCTTGGGTTTGGTCTTGGTAATGGTGGTAAACCAATGGGGGGTCTAACTGCACCAGAACGTCGTAGATCCAATGCCAACAGTTGACCTATTTGTCTGAGTCTACCAATCTGTACCCTTGCTGCTGGTTGGATATAAATAACCACGGTATTGGAATCTTGCTGTTGCAGTCTTAACCGCAGGATGGGACTATTGGCATTTAAACTCGGACCTTTAACCTTGCGATCCAATTTGGCATTGGGAATTGTGATCCGGAACATTGCACTGCTTCGATCCCAACCACCACTAGCAGATAGGGGGCGATCGCTACGGATTCGCAGTTGGGTGCCATCATTAGATAATTCCACAGATTCAATTGTGGAGATGGAATTTTTCACAGCAGCAGTGCTTCCAGAAGAACTGGAAGGACGTGAGGGTACAGTAACTTGTGATGAACTGCCACTACTGCCACTACTAGTTCTAGAAGATATACTACCTCCTGTACGGTTGGGCAAAAGCACCACACCACCAAAACTGCTTACACTTGCTCGCCAATTGGGGCTATTTTTATCTACCCGCAGAGTCATGCGGACAACAGCAGGGTTATTTTTATATTGAGAAAATTTAATACTCCTGACACCGTGTTTATTTACTTTGATATCCTTTTTATCTAGTTCTGGTGCTAAAGTCGCCTTGGAGATATCGATATGAATCCTACGGCGATTGCGGCTACGCTTGATTTTTACTTTTGGATTACCACCACTGGTAGGGATAAAAAACCCATCTCCAGTAATTCGTAATCTTTTAATTTGAGTTTCTCCAGTTTTATTTTTGGCAACTTGGGTAGACTCTTGTTTAGTTTGGGAGTTTGAGTCTACTGTCACCACAGTATAGTCATTGTCTTGAGAGGAGGCAACTTTCTCCAATGTTGGCTTTGGTAATTGTACCGTCCAGTTATTGGGAGTTGTGCCCACAAATTTTACCTGGTTGGGGTCGATGGTGTAACCAGAACTCAATTCAACAACTAGACGAGCTGTTTCTGGATTAAATTGTCCCACACGAACTGCACGAATTGCCCCCCCAATCACCTGGGTTTTTTGTCGTTGTCCAAATTGAGTTCCTGGTAAATCAATTACTAGACGTGTGGGGTTAAAAATGAGTTGTGCCTGGGGCTGAACAGAACCGGATGTGTTAATTACTAGTCGGTTTTGGCTAGCATCAAAACGCCAAGATTCCAGTTTCGCCGCCATTGCAGACGACGATAGCATGAAGATCGTTCCGACAGTACCAGGTAGTAACCAGTGTAGTTTCACAGCGTTTTCTCCTGATTTGTATGGGTGGGAGCTGTTAATAATAAGTTCAATGTTTGCCAAATCCTCATGCAGTCACCGCCTAAATTTAGTTTGGATGAGGAAATCATCTTGCCAGCTTGTCTTTGCCGTTGCTGTTCATAAATGTCAATGCAGTATTCATATTTTTGTACCTGCATCCACATAGGATTAATCACTTGACAAAGGATGCACTTGTTGTTTTTCCATGCCGTTATAGCATGAAAATCTAATTTCCAAAGCATCAGAACACACTAACTTTGAAGGTAGGCAAATAGAATTAACCTCAATAGTCAATCCTAGTCAGGGATAGTTGTATCGACAAGGGATGTTTTGAGTGGTGTAATTTCTGGTAATTGATGCACTGCAATCACCTCAAGCTGCATAAGCTGATGTGCTAAAATTTGCTGGTGCTATTGTTGCAATTGCTAACCAAATCGACCTGTCTTGCCATAAATCGAGGAAAGACCAAATACACATCAAAAGGTCTAATACCACTCATAACTATATACAGTCACATGGGACGCAGATGTAAGCATAGAAGTTTCCTGGGATCTTTAGTAAAGTCCACAAACTTGTAAAAACTTGCTTAACTTTGCAGATTATTTGCATAAAAATACTGAGTTATTTTTCAAAATTATGTTTTTTATACATAATTCATCCATGATATCAAACTGATTTGATTGTCAGTTGTAACATTTGTCTGTATCGCCATCTGAGGTATTTTCCCGCTGTCCCTTGTACTCGACTAATCCAAAATTGACGGGTTAGGTCAAATAGGGGGAGTAGGGAAAATAGGAAAGGTAGGGGGAGAGGGGAACTAAGCTTTGCTGAAATTAACAAGGGCAAAGTTGATATGGGGGAATATTAGCTGGATTATAAAGTTATCATTTCCCATTTCCTATTTATCCAGAAAAGAGGAGATGGGGAAACAACAGTGAACAGAAGATACACTGACACCAAGATATAAGTTCCTGTGTCTGGTGTGTCTTTCTTGTGAGTTTCCCTTTTGTTTTTTGTGACCCCATCTGCCAATTTATGTTGCCTCTTGAGAATGAATAGTCAACACTAAAGGGT
Organism: Nostocaceae cyanobacterium; assembly: GCA_030065825.1. Classification (GTDB taxonomy): domain Bacteria; phylum Cyanobacteriota; class Cyanobacteriia; order Cyanobacteriales; family Nostocaceae; genus JASJCY01. Next base: position 25,445 of record JASJCY010000095.1, read on the forward strand.
GAGAGTTAATTAACGTTCACCAGAATCGGAGTTAGTTTCTAGATTTCCAACTTCATTGTCAGGAGGTGCGATCGCACCCAGAGTTTTCATTGCCAAGGCTGTATTAGAGGAAGTTTCTAAGAATTTTTCCTCAACAGCGGCAGCCACCTTGTCTGGGTCTGGAAATACGAACCGTAACAAGGGAGGGGCTAAAAAGGTGGTCAAGATGACCATCATAATGATTGCCGCTTCCAGGGGTTTAGAAAGTACACCAGTAGCGGAACCAATACCCAGGAACACCAATCCTACCTCACCACGAGGAATCATTCCTACACCAATAGCTAAACGATTGATTCCGGGTTGACCAAAAACGCTAAAGCCAGTGATAACTTTACCTACAATCGCGACGACGATCAGGAAAGCTGCCATGACTAAACCTTCCCGGTTGCTGGGAATTGCTGGGTTTAAAACTCCCAAATCAGTTCTGGCACCAACGGTAACAAAGAAAATTGGTACCAACATATCAGCAATGGGAATGATTTGTCTTTGTAATTCTTTGCGCTTATCAGTTTCTTCTAAAACCAAACCAGCTGCAAATGCTCCCAGAATTGCTTCTAGATGAATCACTGAAGCCAAGTATGCCATCACAAAGGCAAAGATAAATGCTGGTATTACCAGTTCACCACGGGTTTTCAGTTTATCGACGATCGCTACAAAGGATTTATTGAAAATGTTACCCAGCAAGATGGCACCGACTAGAAATGCACTAGCGCTGATAATCAAATAGACTACATTACCAATGTCAACGGCACCATCTTTAGCTAGACTTGCTACCACTGCTAAGACGATAATCCCCAGTACATCGTCAATTACCGCTGCACCGAGAATAATCTGCCCTTCTGTGGAATTTAAACATCGCAGTTCAGACAAGACTTTGGAAGTAATGCCAATACTGGTAGCAGTCAAAGCTGCACCAGCAAAAATTGCCGGTATTGCTGGGATGCCAAACAAAGCCATCAATCCCACCGTACCCGCAGTAAAAGGTACTACTACCCCTACTATTGCCACGATGGTAGCTTGAATGCCCACTGCCATCAGGTCTTTTAAGTTTGATTCCAATCCAATTTCAAACAGGAGGATGATTACACCCAATTCTGCTAAAACCGAAATTATCTCTGACTGCGATGCAAATACACTATCGGCAGCCTCTGGACTCAAACCGGCAGTGGTTTCGAGGAATTTGATAATTAAAGAACTGGAACCATCTGCCCCTCCTTCAGGAAATACCAACAAATGTAGAAAGGAGACGCCAACTATCACACCAGCTAAGAGTTCTCCTAATACGGGTGGCAAACCAAAGCGGTTTGAAAGTTCTCCACCCACTTTGCTGGCGAAGTAAGTGACTACTAAGCTAAGTAGCACTCCTGCTACTATTAACGAACTATCTGCTGTCTCCGTTGCTGCTGCTAACAGAGGAGATGAGAAGGTTGTGAGATTTAAATACATTTGGTTTAGTTGTGCGGAAATCCTTCTCCTTCTTAATGTACTTTGTTGTAAGCAACTATTACATATACTTAACGGATGGGATTTATAGATTAGTTCATGGTACCTTTGACTCCTAATTGTGTTACTTTATACTCAATATTGGACTGTGGGGAGATGGGGAAGAGGAGGACAAGGAGGACAAGGAAGAATAATAAATGCAAACTTCTAACTTCTAACTCCTAAAACAATTAAAAATTAAAAATGGGTAACTTTGCGCCTCCTGTAGGGGCACAGCAGTGCTGTGCCCCTACTAACTCCTAATTCCGCGCGTTCTAACTCCTAATCCCATCCCCTAGTTGCACTAGACGTTGCCAATAAGTTAAACTTACAGGGACTACGGACAATCTTGGCAAGCGTACTAAGTCAAATTGAACAAAGTTGTCATCCTGTTTAATTTGGGCTAAGGTTATAGGCTGAGATAACCTACCTACTGGCTGTACTCCCACAACTACTCGTTTCACATCCTCTAATGCCGGATCGGGATAAGGTTGAGTGATAATTTCCGCCACACCTATAATTTGTCGCTCCTTACCAGTGTGATAAATAAATGCCAAGTCCCCTATATTCATTGTCCTCAGATGTTTAAGGGCAAGGGCATTGCTAACTCCGTCCCAAATTGCACTTCTATCCCTTTCTAAATCATCATAGGAATAGTCTTGTGGTTCTGTTTTGAGTAGCCAATAAGCCATAGTTTACATTAAATTTTGTGTAATCTCAAACTCTTGCTGAATATAAATTTCACTAAGCAAAAGATTTATGATCGAGGAATCATATTTTTTGTATATGTACTGTTCATGGCTTATGTACAAAATGTTCAGAGGGTGCCAATTTTATGAATATCTTTAGTTTATTACGTTCTGGCTCCCGTCCTCAAAGGATATGGGGAACTTTACCTTTAACAATATTTGTGTGTCTAACTTTTACCCAGCCTGTGTTGTCCCAGGAGAAAGATAAAATGTTGCGAACTCTTACCGTCACTGGTCGTGGAGTGGAAACAATTCCTACTAGTTTATCCCAAGTCAGTTTGGGGGTGGAAGTTCAAGGTAAGAACGCACGGGAAGTACAGGAAGATGCAGCTCGTAGATCGTCTTCTGTGGTGGCATTACTCAAAAGCCGGAATGTGGAAAAATTACAAACAACTGGTATCACTCTCAATCCTACTTACAATTACAATAATAATGTACAGCGGATTGTAGGCTATGCTGCTACCAATACTGTTAGTTTCCGTATTGTTACGGAGAAAGTGGGGGAATTATTGGATGATTTAGTTAAAGTAGGTGCAACCAGAATTACTAGAATTAGTTTTGTTGCTCGTGAAGAAGCGATCGCTAAGGCTCAAGAATTAGCTCTCAAGGAAGCTGCACAAGATGCCCAAAATCAAGCTGCTGCGGTTTTAAAGGCTTTGGGTTTTGAATCGAAGGAAATAGTCAATATTCAAATTAATAACCCTAGGATACCACCAGCACCAATTGTACGTTCTGGGGTAGCATTAGCATCAGAAGGTGCTTCTACTCCCGTAATTGGGGGTGAACAGGAGGTAGAAGCATCGGTGACGTTACAAATTAGTTATTAGTCATAGGCGTGAAAAAGAATGTTCCAGACGTAAAATTTTACGTCTGGAACAAGGGTTGTAGCTGACGCATATTTAATTTCCACCAGATTACTATTAGTCATATTGGATTCCGACCCAGGCAGTTTAGAGACTCCTGATGCCCCAGGTAGTCTCTGTACAAGGAAGCAAAAAAAGTATCACATCTTATACTGATTTCTCTGTCCGTGCAATCGAAAAATCCGTGTTAAAAATGCTCGGGGTTACTGTCCATCATTTCGGCTTCTGCATCTCGTTTAGAACCTAACAATTGCAGCTGATCGACGATAATTACTGGCTTGGAACGAGGTACACCTGTGTTGCGATCGCTCCAAGTATCGAATTTTAAGGAACCTTTGACGGCTATTTGTTTGCCTTTGCGCACATAGTCCCCTGCTATTTGTGCTGTTTTTCCCCATATTTCTAACTCGAACCAGTCTGGTTGATCGCTATTGCGTGTCCGTCTATTCACAGCCAGTGTCAATCTACACTTGACAGTTCCAGACTCGAAATACCTCATCTCTGGGTCGGTTCCTACACGACCAATTAAGGTGACAATGTTAATGCTCATATTTTTTTACTTTACATTACAGTAGATTACAGTACATAAGTATTTATTTATTCTAAGATTATTTTTTGCCTTAGAACACCCGATTAAGTATGGAAATTTGAGGTTGAGAAACGCAGTTTTTATGTCTATTAATCGGAAATTTCCTTGTTCAAAGTTCAAAACTCGGTTTCTGGGATTACTCCCCTCTCGCTAGAAGATTACCGAATTGAGTCAGACGACCAAGAGTGGGAAGAGGGGGAAGAGGGGGAGAAATTTTTATAGGTAATCTTAGAACACCGAAGGGATTAATGAATTTATGTCCTAGATGGTGAGTAATCACGAATATCCTACGGGAAACCACAAAAGGTCTACAGCAGTCATCAGTTTATAGAAACACAGTTTTTGTAGGTCTAAAATACTTACTCTGTGATAAATATAAAACCATACGGATAGGATTTCGCTATCAAGGTATATAAAAGTATATCAGCCTGAAATAAATATCAAGCATGTAATTCACAGATTTAAACAGTTACTTGCTTGACTAGATCCAGGATAAGCACCACAATTCACTCTGAAGGTAACAGTTAAAAATAATATATTGCAAATAGGGGGCAAGGATAGGCGTGGGTTTATTTAGTAAGTTTTCCTTATCACGGGATATGGGTATCGACCTCGGTACCGCAAATACTTTAGTATATGTATCTGGTAAAGGTATTGTTCTCAGTGAACCTTCGGTAGTTGCGATTGACCAAAACGAAAAGGTAGCGCTAGCGGTGGGGGATGATGCGAAAAAAATGCTTGGTCGCACACCGGAAAATGTGATTGCTGTGCGTCCTTTGCGTGATGGTGTAATTGCTGACTTTGATACTGCTGAGTTGATGCTCAAAAGCTTTATTCAGCGAGTCAATGAGGGTAGATCCCTAGTATTACCACGGATGGTAATTGGTATCCCTAGTGGTGTTACAGGGGTGGAAAGACGGGCTGTAATGGATGCGGCTACCCAAGCGGGAGCTAGAGAGGTATACTTAATTGATGAGCCGGTGGCAGCTGCTTTGGGGGCTGGTCTTCCTGTAGCTGAACCGACGGGGAATATGATAATTGATATTGGGGGTGGTACTACAGAAGTTGCGGTTCTCAGTCTTCAAGGTACAGTTCTGTCGGAATCGGTACGTATTGCTGGAGATGAGCTCAATGAAGCTATTATCCAGTATATGAAAAAAGTTCATAACTTGGTGATTGGGGAACGTACTGCTGAGGAGATTAAAATTCGTCTGGGTTCTGCTTATCCTACCCATGACGAGGAAGATGCTTCTATGGAAGTGCGTGGTTTACACTTACTTTCTGGTTTACCGCGTACTGTGGTACTCAAAAGTCCGGAAATCCGCGAAAGTATGGCAGAACCACTGTCGGTGATCATAGAAGCAGTAAAGCGGACTTTGGAACGTACACCTCCAGAATTAGCGTCAGATATTATTGACCGGGGGATTATGCTTGCTGGTGGTGGGGCTTTACTAAGAGGGCTAGATATATTAATCAGCCATGAAACTGGTATTGTAACACATATTGCCACCGATCCTTTAAGTTGTGTTGTCTTGGGAACAGGTCGGGTGTTAGAAAACTTTAAACAAATGGAACGAGTTTTCAGCGGACGTTCTCGTAGTATTTAGAATATATAACAATTGCGGATAGTGTATTCTATGGGATTCTATTTGGTTGTAAATTTATCTAGAATCCCTTATTGTAAATAATTTTTAGTAAAAAATTGGTAAAAGAGAGTATATTATGTTTACAATACGTGAGGGCTGGGAGCGTAAAGGGTTACAAATCGGTCTGCTGGCTTTGTTAATTGGTGGTGCTTGGACTATCAGACAGACTCAAGGTGCTTTGGTGTTGGAAATTTACCAGCAAGTTACTCGTCCACTCCAAGCTTTTCAAAGCAAACCCGTTAATTTAGAAGAATTGCGGGATGCCCGTATGTTGGAGTTGGAAACTCGTATAGTAGAGTTGGAAAACCAAAACCAAAAGCTGAAAAAATTAGTGGGTTATGTTGAGAAACAATCCTCTTCATCTCAAGGAATTGTGGCACGGGTAATCGGACGGGGTGCAGACAATTGGTGGCAGTTGGTGACTCTCAATCGTGGTAGTCGCTCAGGAATTAAAGAAGGTTTTGTAGTTAAGGGTGAAGGTGGATTGGTGGGTTTGGTACAAAGTGTAACCCCCAGTACTAGCCGTGTATTATTAATAACTGACCTCAAAAGTAAAGTAGGTGTAAATATCAGTCGCACGGGAACTAAAGGTGTTTTGCGGGGAGATTCTTCTGCTGAGGCAGTAATGGAATTTTATGAAAAGGTTCCCAATGTCAAACTCGGAGATTTGGTGGCAACATCTACTTATAGTCAGAAATATCCGGCTGGTTTGGCAATCGGAAAGGTAAAATCTCTCGATTTAAAGAAACTACCAGCATCAGTGGCAACAATTGAATTGTTAACACCTATCGGTTCTCTGGATTGGGTAACGGTACATCCCAAACCAGAAAATCAACTTGATAAAAAGTCGAAATAAGTATGAATCTATACTATAGTCATCCGCTTTGATTTGTCAAATTACTTGTGGAGGTAGGGAACAGGGAACGGGGAACAGGGAATAGGGAGATGGGGAGATGGGAACAGGGAATGGGGAATGGGGAATGGGGAGATAGGGAATGGGGAATGGGGAGATAGGGAATGGGGAATGGGGAATGGGTGAAGAGAAAATTTAGTCGGATTTTTAAGGGTAAGGGCAGGGTACGCTAACAAAAATCAAATCATATATAGTCCTATATTATATCAATCATATTATTAATACCATGAAAATTTCTGCATTTTGGAGCAACAAGGGCAAACGAAAAAAGTCGCGAGTGCGAAAATCCCGGAAATCCAAAAATAGAACCCTTGCTAAATTGCCCAGTTTTATCCGTCAACTACTGGATTGGACGGTAATAATTGGTTCTGTACTGTTATTCCTGATGATTCTGCCTAATCGCTTTCCTGGTATGGAATTATTGGGAATTGCACCCAACTGGCTGTTAATCTGGGTTGTGGCTTGGAGTGTCAACCGGACTGCTTGGCAAGGGGCATTAGCTGGTATAATTTTGGGGCTACTTCAAGATGCTATGACATCACCACACCCAACTCATGCTCTAAGTCTGGGGTTCGTGGGATTAATCACTGGGATGCTGCAAAAGCAAAGGTTTATCCAAGAAGATTTTATCTCTGTTGCCTTAATCGTGTTTGGGATGGCAATCTTTACAGAAACTGTCTTTGCTTGTCAGTTGAGTTTGGTGGGCGATCGCAATCTGGAAGATATCTGGATTTATTATCAAAAAATTGCTCTTGCCTCTGCCATTCTCAGCAGCCTGTGGGCACCTGTAGTTTATTATCCCCTAAATCGTTGGTGGCGGCAAGTAAAATGGGCAGAACGAAGAGTTAAGAATTAAGAATTAAGAATTAAGAATTAAGAGTTAAGAATTAAGAATTAAGAATTCAAAATTGGGTAGATAGGGGAGAGGGGGAATGTTGAATTTTCCTGAGAAAGTAGCTACGTTGCAAGATATTGCCAAACATTTAACTTCTTTGACACAATGAAGGATAATTCCCCTATAGTAGCTCAAACGAATGCATCTTTAAGCAATTATAGTCAGGATGACGCACTGAAGCGGAAGTTTAAAGTAGCATCGGATTTACACCCAAATAATATGCAAGGAACTGAGTTTGATTCCCAAATGATGCAGCGGTGTTTGCAACTTGCTCGTCAAGCTTTGGGACGCACTTCACCCAATCCTCTTGTGGGAGCAGTTATTGTTAAGGATGGGGAGATTGTTGGGGAAGGGTTTCATCCCCGTGCAGGTGAACCCCATGCGGAAGTTTTTGCTCTGAGAGCAGCTGGTGAAAAGGCTAAGGGAGCGACTATTTATGTTAGTTTAGAACCTTGCAACCATCACGGACGCACTCCCCCATGCTCGGAAGCGTTAGTTGCAGCAGGGGTGGCTAAGGTAGTTGTGGGTATGGTCGATCCTAATCCCCTGGTGGCTGGAGGGGGAATTGCTCGGTTGCAGGCTGCTGGAATTGAAGTCATAACAGGAGTGGAAACAGATGCCTGTCGTAAACTCAATGAAGGTTTTATCCATCGTATCCTTCATCATAGACCTTTGGGAATTTTGAAATATGCTATGACTTTAGATGGTAAAATTGCTACTACTAGTGGTCACAGTGCTTGGGTAACAAATCAAGAAGCGCGGTCTACAGTTCACCAATTACGAGCTGCTTGTGATGCGGTGATTGTCGGTGGAAATACGGTAAGGCTGGACAATCCCCGTTTAACTAGTCGTCAGCCAGAAGCGCACAATCCCTTAAGGGTGGTAATGAGTCGCACTCTCAGTTTACCAAAACAAGCACATCTGTGGGATACTCAGGTAGCTCCAACTTTGGTGTTGACAGAACCAGGAACTAATCCCGATTTTCAGGCATTTTTGCAGCAAAAAGGGGTGGAGGTAGTGGAATTGACTCCACTGACCCCAGAAGAAGCTATGGTGTATTTATATGACCGGGGTTTTTGCACTGTGCTGTGGGAATGTGGTGGTATTTTAGCCGCTAGGGCGATCGCTGGTGGTGCAGTCCAGAAGGTGATGGCTTTTATTGCTCCCAAAATTATCGGTGGTAATAACGCTCCTACCCCTGTGGGTGATTTGGGTTTTACAACTATGACCCAAGCGCTTTCTTTGGAACGTGTAGAGGTGCGTGTTGTTGGTGGTGACTGTTTAGTGGAAGGTTATTTACCCATTCGTCATTAGTCATTATTAGTCATTATTACTCATTAAATAATTAGTTGTTAGTAATTTCGGAGATAACAGTTGTTAATCCTAATAACTAATAACTAATTATCCTGTTTTTTGTGGTTATGAATACTGTCTTTCATAAGCAATATCACGGATGAGATGAATTCGAGATTGAATGTATTCGCTTAAGAAATCTGTTTCGTGACCATCTAACAAACCTTGCATTGAGGTCTGTTTTACTAACCATTGTACTAAGCTAGCATCATCAAGTTGTAGCAGTGTTCTGGTATGAGTATTTTCAACTACAGACCACAACTGACGCATAATTTTCGGAGTCATAAGACCTCCAGGGCATCATCATTAAAGTTGTTTTCAGGATACACAATTTCCGCCACAACGTCCGGTGTTTAAGTACAACTTGACATAAGTATTATGAAAAACTTAATATGTTGAGTTATATCTTGATGAAGATTAAGAATATAGCTATTAATTACCCCGGTTTGGGATACATTTTTTCATATTTGCTATTTGGTTCGCAAGAGGAAGTTTGGGTGAGGTGAGCTTTTGCAGAGGGTTGAGGGTTGAAGGTTGAAGAAGGTTTTAAACTCGTAGTTAGATCCTTGATATCTTGCACTTACAAGGGTTAATCAAAAAATATAGCGCTTTTCACGCTTATGGAATACACTCAGAACCTCACCCCGGAACCAAAGCCAGGGAGAGAGGAAGGGGTGAGGTAAACTTTGTGTACCACCCTACACCGAAGTCGCTGCGCGTCTACACTCAACCCAAAACCGCTATAATACAAATTTTTATTGCATACTTAGATTCAAAACCTTTATTTTACGTATTAATGATAAAAATATATGTTTATTGACAGGCAATGCTTTCAGTATTAACACTTTTGTGCAAGATGCCACATCTGCGACTTACAGCATTTTGCAATTAAATAAGCTACAAAAATAAATTGTAAAACTATTGTGGGATTGTGGGATGGGCAAGGATGCCCATCCTATTGTACCTCATCAAGATGAAATATGCTGTATTCAAGAAGTCGGGGATTTTGTTTTTTACAGAGATTCGCACAAAGCCCACCACTTTTAAGGGTGAGATGTAGTGCAGTGCGGATTTATCCGCCGTCAAATTAATTGTTCGCTATGATAAAATAAAAACGGCACCGCGCCACTCGCGCCTTGATAGCCAGTCTTGGTATTTCTAGCCAACTGCAATGCAAAAGCTGCGTGCGACATGATGTAGGAAGTAGAAACTATTCATAAACAATAGACATAGGCGTGGAAATTAATTATGCGTTACCCGGAACCCTTGTTCCAGACGCGAAATTGCCTCTTTCAGAGGAGCTGAGTCGCACAGCGACACGCTTCACGGTAAGCAAAGCTATGCCGTAGGCTTTACGCTAACGCGTCTGGAACATTCTTTTTCACGCCTAGGTCTAATAATTTAACACTCCTTGCGGGAAGTCCCCCGGTGAAGTCTTCGGAACCGGGGGATGAGAGCAAGGGCAGAGACTTGAACTCATAACGAATATATGGGAAGATATTCATGGTCGTTGACCCACCCG
>JASJCY010000096.1 GCA_030065825.1 Nostocaceae cyanobacterium
TTCATAAACCCGGTTTCTCTATGCTTGTTGATAATGGTGCAAGATATGACTTTATTGGAAAGATTTACCCATCAAAACCCTAATTTTTCGTTCATAAACCCCGGCAGTCGCTATAATTTTGGAAACCAAAGCAACGCGCTGCCGAGCTTTCTCAATGGTTGTTGACTAGAAGATTGCGCAATCTTAACCCTGAAAGACACACAAAAAAATCAGAGGTAATGCAAGTATTACCCATGGGTGTAATTGTAGGTTTGGTGAGAATGCTACTGACAATTCTCGGATGTGGTTATGGGTTGGGTGTACTATTAACAAAATCCATCGCTTAACCCCAGGGTGTGGCAATTTATAATCCAAATCGTATCATCCAAGGGTTGGATATTTTTGTTGCTGCAGCTAGTATGATGGGAATTTCTGCTCACGGTACAATTACATCTTTAGGACTCTTTAACTGGCTACATAGCACTGATTAAATTATAAATTACTCCCTTCCCGCTAGAAGATTATTTATAACGTAGGTTGGGTTGACATCAAGAAACCCAACCTACAACTACAACAGTTTTAATTAATTCAAAAATACTTGACCATCTTTTTGAATTCTCAAAACACCTTGGTTATCATCAAATTTAACAGATTCATCCAAGGAAATTGTCAACCTATCTTTGTCAGAGTTAGATGCGGGTGTCACTTTTAATAATCCTCCATCTTCCCTAACCATTGTTATTGTTGCAGGAGTAGGTATATCTTGAAGTAAAACTTCTTCACCAGCTGATAAATATCGAGTTTGTGTGTGTTCAATTGCTTGGTAAGAGATGGGAGTATTAGTATCATTTTTCAGTTTGACATCAACTGTTCCCAGTATTGGTTCTACAGTTGCGATCGCATTACTGCGATATTCAGGTACAGGTGGTTGTACGGGGATTACACTTGTGACAGAAGGAATAGCTAATCTTTGGGGAGTAGGAGCATACCCTTGTTCAATCCAGCGTGTTGTTGCAACATTCGGTGGGCAATTATAGGGAACGATTAGCTTTTTGTTATAAGGTTCTTCGTAATAGATACTAGGACAAGGATTCACTTCTGTGTTAGGAGTAGGAGGTATGGCAGAAGCAGTTAAATTTGTAGGTAATCCCACAATTAAGCTACCAAAAAATAATCCTGTAAATTTAATGGCTTGTTTCGTTTTCTGAATCATATTCAGCATAAAAATCTCCTTGAACGACAGTTTTTAATTAATTGATAAATAAAAAATTGCCAATTACCAATCTTTCTCTAAATATATCCTGCATCACTGCTTAAAATCTTCTTGCTATCGTATGGTTCTTAGTTAGCTCGAAAGGAGTAAATATGCATAATTAGTCATATATCTTATGAAGTAATCTTGATATAATCAAAATGCAAAACGAGCTTCCCAAAGGAAACTCGCTGTCACAGTTAATTTGTAATCAAAATCGACCTGAAAACTGGTATTAATGATTTTCTAGCTTAAATTATTAGTTGCTTGATTGAAAGCACTTTGCAATTCATTCCAGGCATTTTCCATACCTTTTTTCATTTCTTCTCTGTTGAAATTTAATTTCCAAAGAAGCTTTTAATTTTGTCTAAAGCACTTTCTGTAGTCTCTTCTGTCTGAGAAGTTAAATCTTCTATTGCTTCCTTGGTTTTACCAATATCTTTCTGTGCTTTACCCTCAGCTTGTTTGATAGCACCTTTAACTTGTCCGCTTACTTGTCCTAGGTTACGTTCAGCAGTACCTAATGCTTCTTTTGTTTGACCTTCCAACTGGTCGCTAGTTCCTTCACCTGCAACAGTATCAATATCTGTTTTTACTTTTTCCTGAACATCGCTGACAGTCGGGGTATCTGAGGCAATTAAATGGGAATAATTAGATAAATTTGCGGCATTAGCTGTATAACCGCTACCAAAAAATACTCCCAACCACACACATGTTACCACTAAGAGACTGCCAGTGATGGATAATAAATACCGTTTGATTAGGGAAAAATAATTTGCATTACTTGTATCATCAAATTTCATGCTTGAATTCCTCTAAGATTATGTTGCTAGTACAACTATTACTTACAGCTTGATTGAGGAAATCAATCTTTGGGTTTAATTTATTTACCAATTATATTGAAATAATCATTCTTTCGATATAGGCAATAAGATTAAGGTTGCAAATTTCAGATTTTGCACCATTTTCATGTCTAATATATCTAGTTTTAACTCGTTTTCAGGCTGAGTCTGGAAACATATCGTAGTAGGTTCTGTCTACTATTAAATCTGGAGGTAGACTCTGCTTAAAATACATTACAAGCTTTTACCTTTTAACGACAGATGTTCATATCACACATCTTGCACCTGGGCTAAAAACCGGGTTTATTAAGAATGACTAATAGCGAAAACCTAAATTTTACGTTTACACACATCTTGAACCTGGGTCAGAAAGCGACTGCCGAGCTTTCTCTATACTTGTTGAAAATGCTGCAAGATATGACTTTATAAACCCGGTTTTTTGAGTTTTGTCGAGAATGGTACAAGATATGAGCTTTCTCAATAGTTGTTGAGAATGGTGCAAAATATGACATATCTAAAAAATCTAGTTTTAACTTGTTTTCAGACTAAGTTTGGAAACATATCGTAGTAGGTTTTGTCTACTATTAAATCTGGAGGCAGAGCCTTCTTATAATACATTACAAGCTTTTATCTTGTAATGAGGAAGAAATATTTTTTGGCGTTGCTGATTTGAAGTATGAATCCGGGTGTTCCAGACGTTGCACTGCAACGTCTGGAACAAGGTTTTTGGAATTACACAACATTATTTTCATACATGGATTCAACAACACCTATTTTTTGTATATTACATGACTTACGATAGTGTCACAATTGGTAGCTGGTGCGTGAGGTCGGAAGTCTTATTTCTACGTTCACATCGTTTCCTAGGGTCACAAACCCTACAAGAAAAAATGTGCCAGTTGTGTAAGTCCTATATTATATAGATTAATATATTAAAAATACTATATTTTTTGATTTTAGTCATCTATAAAAAGTTGAAATTTATTTATTGACCCATCTATCTGAGGATTATCACTGATGAATGATGCTAGATTCAAAGATAAATGTTCTAATGGTAAAAGATGAAATTAACGAACAAACACAAATTATGCGTAAGTTAAATATTGGTCTTACAGAAGAACAACGTCAAGGTGTAATTAATCTATTAAACCAAGACTTGGCAGATAGCTATTTACTACTAGTAAAAACTAAAAAGTATCACTGGGATGTAGTCGGTCCACAATTTCTAACTCTACACGAAATGTGGGGAGAACATTACGAAACACTGACTGAAAATATTGACTCTATTGCAGAAAGAATCAGAGCTTTGGGTGGTTATCCTGTGGGCACTATGGAAGGATTTCTGAAAATCGCTTCTCTGAAGGAAGATACTAAAAATATTCCTTTGGCAACAGAAATGGTAGCTAATTTAGTTGATGCTCACGAACAAATTATTCGCAATCTGCGCCAGCATATAGATAATTGTAGCCAAGATTTTCATGATGAAGGAACAGCAGATTTCTTAACAGGATTAATGGAAGGTCATGAAGAAATGGCTTGGATGCTGCGGTCCTTTATTGAAGGAGAAGCTTTACAGTCAGATGGTGCAAAGCCAAAAGCAGAATTTAGAACTCCAGTAAGTGCGTAAGTATCCTTTCATAGTCTTGACTTAATGACTAACAAAGACTTCTAAGTCTTTGTTGATATCACTCCATCTAGCAAAGCTTTTAGATAGTGTTGATTTTAAAAATTGGTCAACACCATCTTCAAGCCAGGGTGCAATACGATTAACAACCAATTGATTATATAAAATTGAGGAGACAGTTTATTTATGTCTGATTATAAAGCAGAACGTACAATTTCAGCAGTCTTTAAACAAGAGAACCAAATTGATAGCGTAATTCGTCGTTTATTAGACCGTGGTGTCCCCCGTGACTACATCTCTGTTATGGGAAATAATTTCCAATCTCAAACGAGAATTGCTGGTTTTATCTCCAAAAAAGATGTGATTCTAGGAGGACTACGAAACGGGGCTATTTTTGGCTCTCTGTTTGGTTCTTTCTTAGCCTTACTTAGTGGAGTCGGAGTATTATTTATTCCCTTTGTCGGTCAGGTAGTAGCAGCTGGTCCTATCGGTGCTGCACTCTTGGGAGCTGCTAGTGGAGCAGTTGCAGGTAGCGTGGGTGCAGGTTTAGCATCGGTGCTTGCAACTTTAGGTATGCCTAAAGAGAAAGCAGCTATTTATGAAACTCGTTTAAAAGCTGGTGAATTTATCATCATGGCAGAAGTTCCCGCAGATAAAAGTGGTGAATTTCAATTACTATTAGAAAGTGCTGGTGGGGAAGAAGTTCATACTAGTGAAATGACCTTACCTCGTCCTTGTCCTGGTCGTTGTAATTCGGAAGCAGACTTAGCTCCAGAAATACGCTCTCATCTATCAAAAGAAGCTCAAAAAACCTTTATTGAACGCTATAATTCTGTGTTTGATGAAACTGGTAATGAGAACAAAGCTGAAGAAGCTGCTTGGGAAACCATTCATCAACAATATGATGAAGATGAAAATGGAGTTTGGTCTAAAGCAAAAATACTTGCATAGATAGCAGCAAACTGAATATAATACTAGACCAAAAAATGTTTGTGACAGATCCAATTGTAGGGGTGGGGTTACCCCACCCCTACCAACCAATCATGTGTCGCATTCTTTTTTCAAATTGGTATAAGTAGGTGAGTACAATTAAATATAAATAAAACCTCACCTCTAACCTCTTTCCTTATTAAGGAGAGGGGTGTTTTAAGTAAAGAAAAGTTGGGGATATTAAGTTTTGGCTAAGAGGTTGTTTGTCAAGTCTAAAGCTTTACGAAAAAACCTCACTTCTTATCTCTCTCCTAGGAGGAAACAGACTTTGAAACCCCTATTTTTCTGTTATCCTTCTAGTAGGTAAGGGGTTAGGTTTTTAGGGTTGTGATGTTAAACATAATACTTTTCAAACATCCTCTAAGGAGAGGGGTGTTTTAAGCAAAGACAAGTTGGGAATATTAAGTTTTGGCTAATGGATAATTAATTTATATAGTTCAATAGCCATCTTTTAGAGAGTTAAAATTTAAAAATATCAATTATTTTTTGTTTGTTTGTTTTTAGACTCAAATATATCTACAGGAATAACCCTGACTTTTAAATCAATTTTTGATTCTAATTCCTTTTCTAAAAATTCTTGAACTAAATCTATTTGTGTCTTTGTTATTGAACCCAAAGGTGCTGCAACCTCTATTTCAATTAATAGCAATTCTCGGCGAGGTGAAACTCGAATTTCACGAACATCTCTGGCAGCAAAAGTCAACGTCCGTTGCTGAATCAGCCTTGTTACACTATTATGTACATTTTGTTTAATTAAAATATTTTTTAAAGAAAAACCTAAAGGCACAGCTAATAAAAATAAAATAATAATTGATACAAATAACCCCTGAGTAGCTTTTTTAAAGTTGCCATAACTTTGCCACAAAAACACTAATCCGCCACTAAAAATAATAGCTGTTAAATTAGTAAAAAATAACAACATTGCGCCAAATGATAAACGTTCCTGCCCCAAGGCTAAACCAATTCCTACTACACCCAAAGGAGGAACCAGAGCTACAGAAATAGCAACTCCAGGTAAAGCATCAGCAATTCGACGACGAGAGTTAGCAAAAGCTCCAGCAGCTCCAGCAGCAAGAGCTACTCCTAAATCAATTAAAGTGGGATTAGCTCTTGATGAAATTTCTGGACTAATGGTTTTTAATCCCAGTAATAAAGTACTTAAAAAGGCAATAAAAACAGTCAAAATTACACCAGTTAAAATTGTTAAACTGGAGCGTCTTAACAAACGTCTATTGCCCATAACCATTGCATAAGCTAAACCGATAATAGGTCCCATTAAAGGAGCAATTATCATTGCCCCAATAATCACTGCCACACTGTTAGCTAGCATTCCCAAAGTGGCAATTATACTAGAAGCTCCTAATAAAAAATGAAAGCTGAAGGAGGGAACAGATAATCTCCACAAATGTCTATTTAAACTGGCAATAGGCATTGGTTTTTCTACTAACCAATGCCAATCACCACTACTCACATTCCAGAAATTGACTATGTGATTTTTTATAAAAATATACTGCTTTTTGATTAAAGACATAATTGTTGCCATATGATTAAAATCAATAAAAAAGACTATTAATTATAATCATATACATTATTATATCTATAGGAATCAGCTTTAATTTTTGGTAATATTAACTTAGCTATATTCATTTAGTTGTCTGTGATTAGAATCCGTTACACCTTGGCTTTTAAAACCATTGCTGTTTTGCTTACTAGCACTAGGAAGATAATCTTGATATTGTTGCTGATCGTAGAAATAAAGAGTGCGAATTGGATAAGGAATATTGATATCTGCTTCATCAAATGCTTTCTTGATAGCAACAATTGCTTGAGTTTGAATCCGACGCACATCTTTCTGCTGGGGTAATGTCCAATATCTGACAACAAAATCAATTGAACTATCACCAAAACCAAGTAAATCAATTTCTGGAGCAGGTTGTTGTAACACACCATTAACCTCAGATATCAATTGCTGCAAAATCTGTTTAGCTTTGGGTAATGGTGTATTATAATCTACACCTACTCCTAAATCTGTTCGACGAGCATCAAAGGCTGTTCTCACTTGTACTGCACTTGTAAATACAGTTGAATTTGGTATTATTACTCGCTCTCCTTTATAAGTACGAATTTTCGTAGTGCGAATATCAATGCGCTCCACAGTACCTTCATAATCACCGATAATTACTTGGTCATTGATGCGAAATGGCTCCTGTAATAATAGTAGTATCCCTGCTAAAAAATTTTTGAATATGTCTTGAAAAGCAAAACCAACTGCTACAGAACCAAGTCCCAAAGTGGCAATTATGTCTCCTAATCTTAAGCCTGGAAAAGCAATTACACAGGCAATTATAATTCCTACAGCCCAAGCACTTACATAAGCACTTTTTGATAGTAATAGTCTTAGGGATTGACTACGAAGGGTGCGCTTACCTACTTGACTAGCTAGTTTTTCTAAAAATCTAGCTATATAGCGAGTCAATATAATTAAAATCAGTGCTATAAACAGCCCTGGTAATACTTTTATGCTACTAGAAACTATATCTTTTAAACTGCTTAATATTGTATTTAACAACTTACTTATCTCCTCCAAAAAAAGTTGACTATGTTTGCAAAAAAAATATCAAAAAATACAAAATAAAATACTAATTATTTTAGTTGCATTCAATAAAAATAAATAGGATGAAGTTAGTAATTACTTCTTCATCCCAATCTATTCACTTATTTAAATTTTGCAACAGCACTTTCAAATGCTGTATTCAGTTCATTCCAAGCCTTTTCAAAACCAGCTTGCATTTCTGACCAAGCTTGTTCGCTAGTGTTCTGTAATTCTTTTAACTTAGCTTGAGCAGCATCGCGCTTAGTATATATTTCTTCTAATTTACTGTGATATTCAACTGCTGCATCCGCTTTTGCTTGGTTTGCCTTAGCTTTTAACTCATCAATTTGAGCATTTAACTTATCTAATTGCGCTTTAACTTTTTCTTGATAAGCCTGTTTTTGATCGTAATTTACGCTCATAAGTTAATCTCCGATAAAGTTATTTTTTTAATGATGGTGCTTATGTTTATTAACTAAATTATGATTACCAATTTGATTACCAATTAAATCTGTATTTAGCTTCCAATCAATAAGGCACTATCATTATTACCAATAGTAGAATATTAACAATTTTTGTTTATATGTAAATCAATCGTAAGATGCAAAAAAAATATATGTCGCAAAAATAAATATCTATCTCCAGAAACATAAATATCTATCTTGAGAATCTATCTTGAGATTAATGCCAAAATTATTAACAGCTAGCATGTGTTACATTTTTTACAAAAATTATAAATGAATATAACTAAAAAATGTTTAACAGCAGACTTCTTACGGAACCTAGATAGAACAGAACCTCTATCTTATGACTTAAGTTAAATCATCACCAAGGAAGATGCACTTTTCCTATTCCTGATTGTAAATTTAAATTAAATAATCTAATCAACTAAATCAGTTTGTAAATGTTCTCAAACAAATGTGTTACATATGATGTAAAAAATCATATTTTTCAACTATTCAAGATACTATCTTTAAAGCAATTAATTTTATATTCTGTTTAGTAGTCAGAAAGTGATAGCTACTCAGAAGTTAAAAAATGCACCGTTACTAATAACTCAAGTATGCTCGAGCTGATGCAACTTTTTGGTACTAGCAAATTTTCTCTGCGGAGGATGCTGCTACAGCAAAAACTTGTTACAAGCACACTTACTGACTTATCTGTAGCGGTCCACACCTTTAAGGAGCATATTTATGACAGAAAACAACCCAACTCGTGGGCAATTAGAAAGAAATTTATCACAGCGAATTCAAAGCTTTTATGCCAATCAGTTAGGACACAGACCTACAAAGGTGACTTGCCAATTATTTGATGCCAAATTAGCAATTGTAATTGAGGATTCTATCACCCAACCTGAACAACTACTGATAGATCGAGGTCAAGAAAAGTTAGTAGAACAAGTTCGTTCTGGTTTAGATGAAGCTATTGAACCTGAACTAAAACAGCTAATTGAAGAAGTGCTTGAAATTACCGTTTTAGACTTGTTATCTGATGTCACTTTAAACACTGGTCGCGGTGGCATTATTGCTGTACTATCTGATACACCATCGGTTCGTAATCCTGATGCAATTCCTAAAGTCAAAAAGAAAACATCAAGTAAATCAAAATCTGAGTAATTATAGACTTATCTATTGTGCATAAATATTTTATTTTATGCCATGTCAGCTAATCAGATTTCTGATTAGTCTTTTCAACCTATAGGTGTAAAATGTACCAATTTTAAATTACAGGAATATTAGTAATGTGTCAATCAAGTACCAATATTACCCTTCTTGAACAAGTTTTATCTAAGCAGATAAAAAGCTTATTTTATCAACAGCTTGGACATCAGATTGACGAAATAAATTGTAATTTTTTCGATAGTAAATTAGCAATAGTTATTAAAAATGCTTTAACCAAAGCAGAACTATTATTGATTCAGCATGGACATGAGGAAATAGCTAAAAAATTTAGAAATAGTATAGAGGAAATTATACAACCTGAATTGAGGAATTTGATTGAAGAAGTTACAGGAGTTGAAATCACACAAATGCTGTTTGCAACTCATTTAGATGCAAATTGTGTCAGTTTGATAGTTTTATTTGATGATAATTATAATCAAAATACTGTGTTGCTGAATCCAGGTATGAATTTATAATTTACACCATTCTTAACCCTCTTTTATTACTTTGGCAAAAGAATAATCTAGGATGCTTACAGCATAGGACTTTTACGAAAAATATTCATTTCAGGCATTCTGTTTAAAAATAAACGCTCAAATGTCCAATTTATATACATTGGAAAATTTGGCTTTTATTTTTATTTTCCCAGAGTGACAAAAGAGGGTTAACAAGACCAAAAAAACCGTCATAAGTAAATGTGTAGAGTGCTACCAGACAAGTAATACCTTAGTAACACTCTCCACATATTGCTACCAAGAGCGTTTAAAGACAGCATCAATATTATAGTACATATAAACTAAATTATTGACTTTTTTCCTCACCTGGTTACAAAATAGCCCACAAACTGGAGTATTTTGAGCGGATTGTTAAGAAATAAGTACTTTATATACAAACTTTAAAATTCTGATAATTATAACCAGCATTGACCTCTCAATACCCAACTGCTTGTGTCACTAATAGATGTAGAGTTAGGTCAATGTGATGATGACTACTGAATTCGATATCAATGTATCTACCTTAATGGTTCAGCTTGTTCCAGAACTGTTGAGAGAACGTCCCTATGGTATTTACGAATTAGCTCAGGAATTTTCCCAAAAGTTAAAGCAGCCAATTTGTTCCCTGATAGCACCTTTATCAGAAACTCTCAATGACATGTCCAAAAATGGTAAGTTGAGCTATGACCGTGACACTCACCATATGATTTTAACGTAGTTTTACGGTAATAAATTGCTAAAAAATATACAGCATGACTCTATTATATAAAGGTTACCAGGAGGTGGCTTACTCTACGAGAAGGCGTAGAGTAAGCCACCTCCGTCCTTGATCATTATAGCGCTTTTCAGTTGAGTCCAATACACGAGGGAACCTCACCCCCTGAGTGCGGACACCCCTCTCCTACCCTACGGGAAGCCACTCCGTGTCTATAGTAAGGAGAGGGGAAGGGGGTGAGGTTCATCTGTATTCTATCAAGCGTGAAAACCGCTATAGTCATTGGTCATTAGTCATTTGTCTTACAAATGACTAATGACCAGCAGAAGCAGAAGCAAAAAGTTGAGAAATATTGCTAGAAATTTAACTTAAGTTATTAAAAGTAAAGTTTAGTATCAAATATAATTATCGACAACTAATAGTGCTAACTTAGTAATAGAAGCTAATACATACAGCTTCTACTGGCAGAGATAGCAGCCTAAAGTTCAATTTAGTTAAGAGGTAAAAAAGCTGTTTCACCATCTGTCTAATCAACTAACAACAACACCCAACACGAAAACTTACATTTCCTCAATGTAGTGGTCTCAAGAGGGCAATTTAACGATTTGTGATTAATGAGAGAGTGAGTTAATCAATAAATCATTATAACCCTGGCTAGTCTGACAAATAAGAGGAAATAACTAAGAGAGTAGATGCTTGGGTGTTGTTGTTTTGAATTATCTGTTTTGAATTATTAACACACCACTTGCTACAACGCACCGAAACCATAGCCCAGCAGTGGCTCCCCTTCCCCTCTCCTACCCTACGGGTTAACATTACCAACCTGATTGACTGACAAATCTTTTTGATGTAGCTTGGGTTTTATGCCTCAACCCAACAACCGAAACCGATTGCGTTGGGTGGAGGGGCTAGGAAATTTCAACACTTCCAAGACTTTTGTCACTCAACCAGCATTACCAACAGTAAAATCCACAAGGTTAGCTGAGTTGATTTGAGAAGAAAATATTTCATACCGCTAGGTAGCGTTGTAATATCTCAGGATGACTTTGTAACTCCTCCATTGCCCCAGACCACTTAATTGTGCCAGTATCAAGTATATAAACTCGGTTTGCCAACTCCAAGGCAAAAGCGATATTTTGACCAGTAATTAACAGCGTCTGCTGGCGACTAACTAAGCGTACAATTATCTCTGCTATCCGTCGCACCAGTAATGGTGCTAGTCCTTCCGTTGGTTCGTCCATCAGCAGCAATTGGGGATTTCCCATCAAAGTCCGGGCAATAGTGAGCATTTGTTGCTCTCCACCAGAAAGGTAACCTGCTGGCTGAGAACGCAGATTTGCCAGTTCGGGAAAATCAGTATAAGCCCGGTCTATAGTGTAGCCATTAGAGTTTGATTTAATACCTACTTCTAGGTTCTCTTGCACCGTCAAATCGGGAAATAAGCGCCGGGTTTCTGGCACTAAACCAATACCCCTATGGGCAATTTCCCAACTGGGTAAACCGACAATTTCTTTATTATTGAAGAGAATACTACCCCCTCTAGGGGGTTGGATGCCCATAATACTCAGGAGTGTGGTTGTTTTACCAACACCATGCCTTCCCACCAGTACCACCACCTCCCCTGGATATACTTCTAGGCTGACTCCTTGGAGAATGTGGCGATCGCGCAAGGGCTGACTTGTCAGTTCGCCGTAATAAGTATGGATGGTATCAACTTTTAGTATAGGGTAGTTCAATTTTTTGTCAGTAATTTTTGGTAAATTAGTGATGGGTTTCACCCCCAACTTTGAGTGTCTCTCTCGTTTCCAGGCTCCACCCTGGAAATGCACTCACCAGAGACTCCCGGCAACTGCCAGGATTTGAGGCAAGAGCCTCAATCGCTGCATTCCTAATAAGAGGCAAGGAAGGAGAAATGAGGGGCTAGACCATTCATTAATTCGCCAACAGTATCATAAATTTTAAGGAACCAATAGACCCAGTACATTAAAATGCACTCTCCTACCTTGCCTAGTCTGATTTATCAGACTTTGTTTATAAGCCTGGGATTTTAATCCTAGGCGGTGAGGATGACTAATCGACAATGGTGCAAGTTATCAGTTATACGCCAAAGGCGTTCTCGCAGGGTAAACGTACTGAAAACCTTGGCTAGTCTGATTTATCAGACTTTGTTTATAGGTTCCTGGGATTTTAATCCTAGGCGAATGAAGGTTTAACGATAATCTGAGTTTAACTAATCATCGGTTCCCAAGTAAGCGCGGCGGACACTGATATTATTACGGATTTCTTCATGATTTCCTGTAGCTAAAATTGCACCTTGATGCATAACAACTATCTTCTCTGCCAATTGGAAGACTACTTCCATATCATGTTCAGTAATCAAGAATGTACATCCTGTTTGCTGTTGTACGTGGCGAATCAGTTCTACCATGTGCCTGGTTTCTTCTCTACTCATTCCCGCAGTGGGTTCATCTAATAGTATCAAATGAGGTTCCAAAGCCAGGACAATTGCCATTTCCACCAGTGCTTGGTCACCATGACTAAGGGTAGAAACTATATTTGTAGCTAGATGTTCAATGCCAACTAACGCCAGTGTTTTATGGATTGCTTGTTGCAAGGGATTTGCAGGGGAATTATCCTCCAATGAATCCCATTCTACACCCTGCCATAAATCAAACTGTCGCCCCATACGACTGATAACGGCGGCACGTATATTCTGTAACACAGTTAGGGATGGGAAGACACTAGTAATTTGGAAACTGCGACCGATACCAGCTTTGACAATTTTATCGGGGGGTAAACCTGCTATTTCCTTCCCCTTGAGTTTGATGCTACCGAAAGTGGGGGAAAGTTGTCCGCTAATTAGGTTATAAAGGGTGGTTTTGCCAGCACCATTGGGACCGATAACAGCGGTGATAGTGTTAGTTGGTAGGGTAAAGCTAACATCATTAACTGCACGAATACCGTTAAAGTCTTTCACCAGGTTGGTTACTTGGAGTATTGTATCTGGTGCCATGGCTCGCTATCTTGAATCCCCACAGAACCTATTCTACTAATTCCGCTAACAACCTCCCAAGGTAGCCACCCACCCCCACCTTAGCTAAATCTCCAAAGATAGGACGAAATTCCTCATCACATAGCGCAAAAGCCCAAAGCTACCCAACACCAACAGGCACTTGTGGAATTTAAGCGATCGCTCACTCAAAATCTTATCCCAATGGTTAGCAAGGAACTCCAAGGGCAACTCGAGATAACCTTGTAGTTTTTGACTCCCTAAATTTACGGGGGGACTTATCAAGCTAAAGTGAACATTAAGATTTTAGGAACGCAAAATAATGAAAGGTAAACATGTTCTACTCACAGGTGGTACTGGTGGATTGGGTTTGGGTGTTACCCCTGTGGTTCTCTCACTCGGTGCAGAGGTGACAATTCCTTATATTCAAGCCCAAGAAGTGGAAAGACTCAAAAGTTTGATTTCACCCGCCGATTTTGCCCGTATTCGGTTTGTAGCAACTAATCTTAACGATGAAGAGGCAGTAGAAAGACTAATAAACGATCTACCACGGGTGGATGTGTTAATTCATCTGGTAGGTGGCTTTGCAATGGGGAAAACCCACGAATACAGCTTTGAAAATTGGAAGCGGGATTTTGACTTGAATCTGAATACAACTTTTTTGGTGTGTAAGCATAGTTTGCGACGGATGTTAGAAAACGGCTATGGACGTATTGTGACGGTAGGTTCTAAAGGTGCAGTGCAACCTAGTGGACAATTAGCCGCATACTGCGCTTCTAAGGCTGGTGTTGTTGCCCTGACACAAGCTATAGCTGAGGAAACCAAAGATACCAATATCACTGCCAATACTGTCCTTCCTAGCGTTATTGATACTCCCAGTAACCGAGAAGCAATGGGAACAGATAATGTTGATAAGTGGGTAAAACCTGAATCTCTAGCACAAGTAATCTGTTTTTTAGCCTCAGAAGCTGCTAAGGATATCCGTGGTGCTGCTATTCCTGTTTATGGGGACATCTGAATTGTCAACAAGAAGGGAACGGGCAACAGGCAACAGGCAATAGGGAGGAACGACCTGTTTCCTGTTGCCTTCTAGATAAAATCAGGGGGTCTGAATCCCCGTTCCCCGTTCCCCGTTAAGAGTTCCCTTTTAGGTGTTTCAAAATCCTTAAACATGTCTTTAGGGTGCGGAAACCGCTAGGGTGCGGAAACCGCACCCCTACCAATTATGTGTCCCATTGTTTTCAATGCTGCTCGGTTAACAAAGGTTAAACTTATTACTTATTACTTATTATTGTGTCCGAGATAACAGACTCGTATACATAGTAAGTATAAATATTAATTTATGTGGAATAACAGTCACAGTTTAACCTGCTACTGTTAATCTTAGTGAAGATACACAAGCAAAATCTGTGTAATCTTGTTGACAATTTAAGAATATAACAATTTATTACGAATTCTGATTACGAATTCTCAAAAATATTGTGGCAATGCAGATGTCAAGTCACTGAACCATAACAAAATATTTGGAAAAAGAATAGATGAATCATGAGTATTTTCTAGTTCCAGCACAGAAAAAAATTTCGTTCAAAAAAGACTACGATCCGACATATAAAGATGATTACCATCAAAAAGCTGATGCAATAGAAAAATTACATGCAGATATTCAAAGATTAGCAAAGTATCAAGATATTCTCTATGCTCAAAATACCTATGCTTTACTGTTAATATTCCAAGCTATGGATGCAGCAGGTAAAGATAGCACTATTAAACATGTAATGTCTGGTGTTAACCCCCAGGGGTGTCAGGTATTTAGTTTTAAAACCCCCAGTGCAGAAGAACTCGATCATGACTATTTGTGGCGTTGTGCAAAAGCATTGCCAGAAAGAGGAAGAATAGGGATTTTTAATCGTTCCTATTATGAAGAAGTATTAGCAGTAAGGGTTCATCCAGAAATACTGCAAAAACAACAACTACCCCATTTCCCTCATGGAAATCGCATCTGGAAGCAGCGTTTTGAGGAAATCAATAATTTTGAAAAATATTTAGTAAATAATGGTATAATTATTCTCAAGTTTTTTTTAAATGTGTCAAAAAAAGAACAAAAGCAACGCTTTTTGCGACGAATAGAAAGACCAGAAAAACAATGGAAGTTCTCTATTAATGATGTTCATGCCAGAAGTTTTTGGGATGACTACATGGAGGCTTATGAAGATGTTTTTAATCATACTAGTACTCCCTGGGCACCTTGGTATATAATTCCTGCTGACAGGAAGTGGTTTACACATCTTGTCGTTGCTGATATCATCTGTACCAAATTAAAACAACTGCATCTGGAATACCCAAGGGTAAGTGAAGAACACAAAGAGCAACTTTTACTAGCAAAGGCAATGCTAGAGGAAGAAGACTAGGGTTTATTATGTAGCAATAATCCCTAATTGAATCCGCTAACTAGTAATTGCTGTAGCTTTTTAACAATTGCATTTCTATTTTTGGCTAACAAAAAACTTAGTAATGTCTGGCAAGAACAAAAACTAGCCAGCATTAGGATATATAGTCTTTGCGGTTTTGAGATTTTGAAATTAAAGAGAATGCCGATGATTGTAATTACATTATCTCTCAATTAAGTCTATAAACCATAACACATGCTCCCTAACCTCACACACAACATGAACTTCCTCCACTCAATCAATTTAGTGCTTGTTTCGGTATCCATACTGAATAGGGGTATCAACACTCCAACTAATTTCTGTGACCATAGTATTCCCCCTCCCTAGGAATTTGCCAAGGAAAAAATTTGAACTCTATCCCATTTTCTCCAAACCAGTGAGAATTGTAAGTCTATGATTTGGTATTCCTATCAAGTTTATAGACTGACATCTTGCACCATTCAAAGGCAAGAGCAAAGAAACCGGGTTTCTCAAGGAAAAATTAGGGTTTTGATGATTACTCATTCTTAATAAACCCGGTTTCTAGTGATGGTTTCTCAAGGAAGAATTAGGGTTTTGATGATTACTCATTCTTAATAAACCCGGTTTCTAGTGATGGTTTCTCAAGGAAAAATTAGGGTTTTGATGATTACTCATTCTTAATAAACCCGGTTTCTAGTGATGGTTTCTCAAGGAAGAATTAGGGTTTTGATGATTACTCATTCTGAAGAAACCCGGTTTCTGGTGATGGTGCAAGATATGAATAGACAAACAGCAATGGGAAATCAAACCGATTGCAAAAGTATCGGTAAGAGGATTGTATTTTTTCACACTGGTCATTGGGTAACTTTTATATCCAAGACATCTGCAAAATTAATCGTAATTTTATCAAATCCTCACAACTTCCTCAGATTTCTAGCTTAACTTCAATATATCTCCGCAGGAGGGGTAGCAAGATGGAACCCAGGAAACTTACGCAATTTCTCAGTTTTTTACAGGAAGATTTAGCAATTCCTGCAAGTGATTTGCAGTTGGCATTGCGACATCCGGAACAGACTCCTGCTTTGTTACCTATGATTCTGTGGCAATACGGACTGGTAACTTTAAATCAGTTAGATCGAATTTTTGACTGGTTGCAGGGTAGTGTTGAAGGTTAATCAATAGTTAACAAGTGTTTATGAAAAAGCAAAAACGTCTTGGGATTTTAACTAGTGGAGGTGACTGTCCGGGACTTAATACCGTAATTCGGGCAGTTCTTAACCATGCTACTGTTACTTATGATTGGCAGGTAGTGGGGATTCCCTACGCAACTCAAGGACTACAGGAGAGAAAGTCAGTTTCTCTCAATTATCACGGTTTAGATTTGCATGGTATTGACCCCTTAATGTGCTTTGGTGGCACGATTTTGGGTACTATTAATAAAGGTGATACTATAGCTCATATTGATGAAATTGCAGCTGGTTACCATGACCTAGAACTAGATGCTTTAATAGGTATTGGGGGAGACGGCAGTTTGTCAATTTTGCATCAATTGCAAAACCAAGGCAACTGGCAATTTATCGCTATCCCCAAAACCATTGATAATGATGTTGCCCTCACAGAAAAGGTAGTTGGTTTTGATACAGCGGTAAATACCATTGTAGACGCTATTAATCGCCTTACCTTCACCGCAGCTAGTCATGATCGGGTGATGATTATCGAGGTTATGGGGCGTTCAGCCGGACATTTAGCGCTGGAAGCTGGTATTTCTGGGGGGGCAGATGTAATTTTAATTCCAGAAATACCATACTCGATTCAGCAAATTTACCGACATTTATCAGAACTGCGGACTCGCTACTTGCGGAAATTTGCTATTATTGTAGTTGCAGAAGGGGCTAAACTTGCGGAAGATTCGCGGAAATATCCCCAATGCGAAAAACCATCCTGTGGTATGGGTCAGTATATTGCTGATGAGATTAAAGAATACAGCAATCAAGAACAAGAAACAGAAATCCGGGTTTCAGTTTTAGGACATATTCAGCGGGGTGGTATTCCTTCAGCAAGCGATCGCTTGATAGCCTCAGCTTTTGGTAAAGCAGCGGTGGATTTGGTGGTTGCTGGAGAATCTGGTTTGATGGTATCTTGGCAAAATGGGAGAGTAGTACCCGTTCCTTTAGAAGCTGTACTCGCTAAGAGTCCTTGTTCTGTAGAACCCAGTAGTTTTTTGGTGGAAACTGCCCGTGCTTTGGGAATTTATATTGGTAAGCAGTAGGTTCAAAAGTTTCAAAACTTCGATTTATTGGAAAAATTGGAGTTCTTGTTGTGTAGATTATAGAATCTAGAACTTACGCAGTATACAAATTAATCATTGTGCGATGGTAAATATAGCGGTTTTCGGTTGTAGGCGTATCCTGACCGTAGGGTTTACAATACAAAGTAAATCGCTGAAATTAGCCCTTTTCTGGGAAACATTTCTGTTTCTTTACATCCGACATTCCGCACCCTCAACTGTCACAATCGGTTTTTACTGTTTTTTAGAATAAGACAGAGCTAGTTTATATACTTAATCTCCTTGTTTTAACGGAGGTTAAAAGTTTTATTAGCATAATTTATAGCTGACATAAGAGAAAAAATTAAGTGATTATGCTGTGTGACATCCTAGGGTGCGGAATGTGGGTTACATCTATAGGGAATGCGATAGCGCAAGCGCTGACTTGTCAGTTTGCTTTCCTCGGACGTTTTTATCACTTTCGCTTATATAGCAGTTTTCACTTGGATAGAATACAGATAAACCTCACCCCTTTCCCCTCTCCTACCCTTCGGGAAGCCACTTCGTGTCTATAGTAAGGAGAGGGGTGTCCGGAGGACGGGGTGAGGTTTCGAGTGTATTGGACTCAACTGAAAACCGCTATAGAATAATCTGGGATGTTTAGAGCATAAGACTTTTACCAAAAATCTTGATTTCACACATTTTGGAACGAAAATAAACGCTCAAATGCCTAAGAGGATGTTTGGAAAGTCTAAAAGCTTACTAAAAACCTCACTTCTTATCTCTCTCCTACTAGGAAACAGACTTTGAAACCCCCATTCCCTAATTAGGTTTCCAGGGTTTTGATGTTAATAACAATACTTTTCAAAAAACCTCTAATCTATAACCTATTTAGAGTTGAAAATTTGGCTCTTATTTTTCCCTCCCAGAGTAACACAAGAGGGTTATGACGGTTCCATAAGAGTGTATTTGACTCAAGTTAAAAACCCTATAGATTAGCGGTGTAGGGGTTTAGCAATTCGCTTTACCCCTAGGACAAATGTGATTTTGGTATTTACCCTCAATGTGTAAGTCCAGAAATAGAAAAATCTTTAGCAAATTGTTCTCTAGTTAGGGGTTCTGTGAAAATTAATCCTTCACCACCAAGGGGATTATTTTCATCTAATAGTCTACCTTCCACAGAAAGATAAACTTTAGCTTGGGAATCAAGACTAGAAGCAGTATAAACTATTTGAGCTACTCGATAAATCATGGAAGTGGTACCACCTCCAGAAGCAAATTCTTGGGAGAGGTTTACATAAATTCCCGATTTAGTAACTTGCAAACTTAATAAACGAGTTCCCGGGGGAATAGTACTACTTAAATTAGAAGTTTCACGGGTATTAAGAAGCTTGTTAAATGCTGCTTTCAAAGCAACTTCTTCTGAAACTTCCGATTCCACTTCAATTTGTTGTGGGACTAAGAGAATATCGCCAATTTCATTAACTTTTAACCAATAACTTTGCGGTTTTATTTGTGTTACTGCTGTTGTTATTGGTGGCACAGTTTTTGTAACTGGTGTTGGGATAATAGTTGGTTTAATTGTGTTAATTGGTGTTGGGATAACAGTTGGTTTAGTTGTGTTAATTGGTTTTGGGATAACAGTTGGTTTAATTTTGTTAATTGGTTTGGGGATAACAGTTGATTGGCTAGTATCAGATGGCAATTTTTCTACTTTTGTGGAAATAGGTTGTTGGATTTTCGGTTGCGGTTTTTTAGTTCGCCATATCCACCATGCACTTCCTCCTGCTGCTAACAGCAGGAGTAGCACCAAACCAACAAGAACTTCTGGATGATTTCGATGAGTATCTTGGGTTTTCATAGCTATCTCCTGCCAAGTTAATGATAAAAATTAGTCCTACACCTGTTGATTTTTCGGCATTTTTAAGAACATAAATCAGTTCTGATCAACATTGGGAACACCTACTTCCGCAGCGCTGCGAGAATGCATTGTTTCCTCTAAATGTTCTTCATGCTGACGTTCTTCTGTCACAGATTCTCTAGCTTCTTCTTTGATATTAGAAACCTGAGTTTTTTCTAACTCTTCTAAAGCACGAGTATGCATCGTCTGTTGCAAATGTTCCTGATGCTGACGTTGTTTAATCATCTCTTGTCGAGCTTTTTCTTGGACACTGAGATCGACTTTTACAACATTGCGACGTGCCATTTGGACTTTAGGAAGGGTAAGGGTAAGAACACCGTGTTGAAAATCAGCTGTGACTTGCTCATTTTCAATTGATACTGGTAAAGGTACTATGCGGTGGAATTTACCATAATGAAATTCAGAACGGAACAAACCTTTTTCTTCAGTTCGTTGTTCTTCTTTATGTTCTCCAGCAATGGAAACTGCATCTGGGGTGACTTCAATATCTAAATCTTGAGGTTCAATACCCGGAACTTCAGCTTTCAAGATAATGTCTGTGTCAGTTTCTTGGAGTTCAATTGCTGGTTCCCAAGCAAAAATTTTTGGAACTAGGCTTCCCCTTGGTTCACCATGAATCCACTCATCAAACAGACGATTCATTTGTTTACGCAGAGTATCCAGTTCTTTTAATGGATGCCAATCATTTGAAT
Source organism: Nostocaceae cyanobacterium (assembly GCA_030065825.1). Taxonomy (GTDB): domain Bacteria; phylum Cyanobacteriota; class Cyanobacteriia; order Cyanobacteriales; family Nostocaceae; genus JASJCY01. The sequence goes on from JASJCY010000096.1 coordinate 20,448, forward strand.
GATGGATTAAAGACATATCTGCTTCCTCTGTTAAGCTTTATAACAATTTGGTATCGAGCTACCGAGGAATTGGGGATTGACCCTTATCGACTTTAACTCTACTTTCACTCTATAAGAAAAATTTGAGGAACTTGTGAAGACTGGTAATCGGTAATCGGTAATCGGTAATCGGTAATGGGAGGGTGAACGAAAAAATGTCTGGGAAAACCAAAATACTTATTATTGGGTAATAGGTAATCGGTAATCGGTAATCGGTAATGGGAGGGTGAACGAAAAAATGTCTGGGAAAACCAAAATACTTATTATTGGGTAATAGGTAATCGGTAATCGGTAATCGGTAATGGGAGGGTGAACGAAAAAATGTCTGGGA
>JASJCY010000309.1 GCA_030065825.1 Nostocaceae cyanobacterium
CACGGGTATCTGACAGAGAATATGAGCATTTGTCAAATTTTTGTAAATTATCAGAAAGAACTCAGTCCGATGTTATCCGTGAGTTGATACGGAAATTGTCAATTGATGGGGCATTGAACCCCATCAATTGACCGTCTATCCATCCCACACCGACTGAGTATAGTACGGTGTGGGGCTTCCGGCGAAGAAGCTAAACCCTAGTTACTGGGCTGGTACCTAGTAACCAGAATATAGAGATATCTGGCTCTTGTGAAACATTAATTAGAAAAAATCTCAATAAACATCTAAAAAGATTTATATTTAAAGCCAAAAATCATTATTTACACGTAAGAAATCGCAACATTTCGTTGGTATTTATTAATGTTTTAAGTTCTACAGTATAAGTCATAGTGCTTAATATAAAAATAACTCTATGGCTGACGATAATCGCACAGAAGTACGCAAAGTTTTAATAATTACCTTATTATTAAACTTGTTTGTCATGGCACTCAAAGCTATAGTGGGATGGTGGACAGGTTCTCTCAGCTTACTAGCTGATGCCTTGCATAGTGTCACAGATAGTGCTAATAATATCTTAGGATTAATTGCCAGTCGGTTTTCTTCTCCCTACCCTGACCGTGAACATCCTTACGGACACCTAAAGTTTGAAGCCGTAGGAGCCTTAGCAATTGCTGCTTTTTTAGGAATAGCTTGTTTTGAAATTCTCCAAGGTGCAGTTGAGAGAATTATTCAAGGTGGTAAGACTGTCAAAATATCAGCAACAGAACTGTGGTTATTACTAATTGTTCTGGGAGTGAATATTTTTGTGGCATTTTACGAACGTGGTGTAGGAAAGAGGGTAAATAGTCCAATTTTGATAGCAGACGCTAAACACACCATGAGTGATGTTTGGGTGACAATTACCGTTATTGGTGGCTTAATTGGCGTTTCATTAGGCTATCAGTGCCTAGATGTAGTTTTAGCTTTCCCTGTAGCTTTGTTGGTATTTTGGAGTGGCTGGTCAGTTTTAAAAGAGAATTTACCTTGGCTGGTGGACGAAATGGCGATCGCACCAGAAGTAATTCACAATATCTCTCTTTCAGTTCCTGGTGTAATTAACTGTCATGATATAGCCTCTCGTGGTGTGTTGGGACGTCAAGTGTTTATTGAAATGCATTTAATTGTAGAAGCTAATGATGTGCAAACTGCACACCAAATCACAGAAGAAGTAGAAAGACGACTAGAACAACGCTTTCACCCAGCCCGGATTTTAATTCACGTCGAACCACCAGCTTATGAATCAGAAAGGATTAGTTTTGGCTCCCAAGCAAGTTAGACATTCAGAAACCGGGTTTCTTTTGGTATATATACTCAAATTCTCGGTTCTCCACCTATAGAAACCCGGTTTCTTTGATTTCCAGGCTCAGCCTGGAAATTAATCTATCCTAAATTCTGCCTCCCGTCAACCCTGGAGGTAAAGCCTCCTTAAAATTCATTACAAGGTAAAACCTTGTAATGAGAAAAATATGCTCCCAGAGAAGTCGGGAATCTGAGAGTCTCCCTATTCCCACTCAATGGTTCCAGGTGGCTTAGAGGTAATATCCAGCACTACACGATTTACACCTTTAACCTCATTTACAATCCGGTTAGAAATCACTTCCAGTACATCATAAGGCACTCTTGCCCAATCTGCGGTCATCCCATCTTCACTAGTAACAATCCGCAAAACCACTGGATAAGCATAGGTGCGTTGGTCTCCCATTACACCAACACTCCTGATTGGCAACAATACAGCAAATGCCTGCCAATATTCGTGATATAAACCCCGTTTATTAATTTCCTGACGCACAACCAAATCGGCATCCCGGAGGATATTTAACCTTTCAGCAGTCACTTCACCGATGATGCGAATTGCTAAACCAGGACCGGGGAAAGGATGGCGTTGGACAATTTCTGCTGGTAAGCCAATGGAACGTCCTACTTTGCGGACTTCATCCTTAAATAGCTTCCGCAGGGGTTCTACAAGCTTAAATCGCAAATCCTTCGGTAAACCACCGACATTGTGGTGACTCTTGATTTTCACCGCTACCCGTTCCCCTGTTTGGGGGTCTACGTTGGTATCAGCAGATTCAATCACATCTGGATATAAAGTCCCTTGGGCTAGATAATCAAAGGATCCTAGCCGCTTCGACGTATCCTCAAATTCACGGATAAATTCGTGTCCTATAAGACGGCGTTTTTCTTCTGGGTCGGTGACCCCATGTAAGGCTTTCAGGAAACGTTCCCTGGCGTTAACATATTCTACAGGAATATGAAACTCTTCCTGGAACAACTTCACCAACCGTTCCGGTTCATACTTGCGCATAAAGCCCTGGTCAATAAACACACAGGTCAGTTGGTCGCCAATGGCTTTATGCAACAGGAAAGCGAGGGTAGAAGAATCGACACCACCCGAAAGCGCCAATAATACCCGTTTATTACCAACTCGGGCACGAATTTCCCGAATCGATTCTTCCACAAAGGCATCTGTCGTCCAAGTGGGTTCACAGTCGCAGATATGATAAACAAAGTTGCGAATTAAAGGCAGACCACCCAGGGAATGTACCACCTCTGGATGAAACTGCACCCCATAGAGTTTCCTTTCATGGTCAGCGATGGCAGCACAGGGAGTATTTTCTGTATGTGCCAGCAATTCAAACCCCGACGGCATATCAATTACCGAGTCCCCGTGACTCATCCACATAGTCGTGCCTTCTTCCACATTGGTGAGTAAATCTGTAGGATCGTCTATGTAGATTGACGCCTTCCCATACTCACCCCGGTCAGCCCTAGAAACTTCCCCACCGAGTTGGTTAACCATCAACTGCATACCGTAACACACGCCCAAAATTGGAATTCCTAAATTCCAAATTTTAGGGTCGCAATGGGGAGCATTTTTATCGTAAACTGAACTAGGACCACCAGAAAGGATGATTCCCTTGGGATTTAGTTGACGAAGTTGCTCAGCTGTGGTGCGATAGGAAAGGACTTCTGAATAAACCTGAGTTTCTCGGATACGACGGGCAATCAGTTCGGAATACTGAGACCCAAAATCGAGAATCGCAATCATTTGGCGATTGATTTGCCTCAAAGATTCCTCTTGTTGAGGCGTTTGTTGTGTGAGTAGAGACACCGCTGTATTCATGATGAAAGGAGTGTGAGTGTAAGGGAAAACGTCGTTTTAGGGTTTAGTTAATACCATTTACTTTCTTTCTCATCCTGGTGAGAAAAGAAAGAACAAACGCAACGTTGATTGCGTCTATTCAACCCAGGTATTTGCAAATGGTATTAAAAAGAAAAACTTACCCTAAATCAGAGACAAAGACAAATAACTTATTGATTTGGATTATTTATGATTATTCATAACAAGTTAACATAATTTTGCCATTAGGGAACCACCTTTTTTGCTTTTCACAAAAACTTGACGATCACGGTCAAAAAGAATAGAACCGCAAACCGTAATATTTATACTTCGGTCAACGTGATTGGTAATATACTCCTGGCAGCGAGTATCTATTTGTTCGACAATGGTTCCATATACTCGATTTACCCAATCACTATCAGTATCACTATTTGCATCTAATGTCCGCAGATATGTCAATCCAGCCTCGGCTGTGGGACTGTCAAACACTCTTTGTATGTCTTGAGTCCTTAACCCAGCGATCGCACAATGTGCTGCTAAAATTTCTTTTCGTCCATCTGCGAGGTGGTGGTGGGTATGAAAAATCCCCCCAGCAAGCTTGATTAGTTTACCGTGATAGCCAAACAATAAAATTTCCTTAACTCCTGCCACAGCTGCTGCTACTAGCATGGAACCCAACCAGTTAGCCGTTTTTACCAACTGTTGGGGATTGATTCCCTGTTTGGTTGCTAAATCTAAACCGTTTTCCCCTAGACAGAACACTAAACAATCAAAACTCTTGGCTTTGTGTTGTAATTCTCCCTCAAAAGCTGCCAATTGTCCCGGTGCTGTCAATGGTTGAGAAATGCCTGTAGTTCCCAACAAAGAAAGTCCTTCCACCACACCAAAAGCAGCATTGGAAGTCCGCACAGCTAGCGATCGCCCTTCCGGGAGAATAATTGTCACCACGATTTGTTCTCCCAGTGCTAACATCGGCTGTAAGTTTTCTCGTAACAGTCTTTGGGCATAAGTATAAATAGCTGCTTGTCCATCACGAGATAGTTGCTTACCGATTCCTTCCCCTCCCCGAATAATTATTGACTCTTCTCCCTCTCCTTGCTTTTCTCTAGACTCTACAAGTGACCATATTGGAGTATTTCTGGTCAAATCTAGATTATCACCGGGATTGCTGCGGGTAATTGCCAAAGCCGTATTTTCTGATAGTCCCGCTACCTGTTCAATCGGTATTTCTGCCATCTGTACTGGTGTAATCAAATTCAGTGATACAACTGATAACGGTTGTTTATTGCGCAACCACTGTAAAGCCGCCATACTGGCAGCTGTAGCAAAAACAGGAAGGGTGTATCCAGAACGAAACATCGTATCAAGTCAAAAGTCAAAAGAATGTGGGGATAGGGGGGTTAGGTTTACGCTTGTTTTAATGTTAATAACAATACTATTCAAACATCCTCTTAGGGCTGGTTGACTGACAAAAGTCTTGGAAGTGTTGAAATTTCGTAGGTTGGGTGTCGTCCCTCCACCCAACGCAATCGGTTGCGGTTGTTGGGTTACTCTGCTCAAAGCCGCACTCAAAGAGAAGCCATGACCTGTCTACCGCGTCTACATGCTACCCCTCCGGGGAAGCAAGCTACAACCCAACCTACATCAAAAAGATTTGTTAGTCAATCAGCTCTTAGGGTGGGCTGCCTCCTGTTAGACTGGAAGGAGAGCCTCTGTAGGCTGCATTTCCAGGCTGCTGCCTGGAAACGAGTTATTTTCAAGTTAGACTCCCCTTTCTGACAATAGGGCTTGCATCTGTTCCCAATTCAAGCCTTGCTGGATATAACGGGGTGCTTGGGGGTTATAAGGGCTGGCAATGCGGTCAATACTGATAATTTTTGCATCATCAGGTAAAACGGGCACATCGGGGTCGAAGGCTGTAGGGCGCATCAAAGAGCTAGAAAAGCCTTTAAATATGGTAATTTGGTCTTCTTCCCCGTTAAATTCCACGGTTACCAATAATACTTCTTGCGGACGTTGTTCGGTGTACTTCTCCAAGCGCTTACCAATAGAATTGTTCATTTTTCCCCTTTACCCATTACCCATTACCATTTTACTGTTGTATGGCAGAGCGTCCTTGCTTACCCAACCTAAACAGCATAAAGTAACCCAAGGAAAGCACGTAAATTATTAGACCAACGATTCCGAGGAAACCCAGAAAACCTGGTTTACTGTTGTAATGAAAATAATCTTTAAAAAGTAACGGTGCTTCTAGCCAAACCTGACAGTAGGGAGTTTTGAAAGCATCTGTGGAAAAGGCACAATTAAAAAAAGGTAAAGTGGCGATTGCACCCAAAATACAGTAAAGACTAACAGCCCAGCGCCAAGCAGAGAAAACAAACTTTAAAACTCCTCTGGGATAATATTCTATTTCATCGTTGAGATCCACCCAAAACCATAGCCCAATGGGAATCAGTATCCTAGCTGTCAAGCCAGAAAGAAAACTCAGGGGAAACCCAGCAATCATTAAGTAAACGGTAATTGCTAGCAAACTCGATACCCGCCAGTAAATAGTTAACAAGCGCTGTATGGCTTCGGCTTTTTGCACAAATGCCCACATCAGCATAATTAGGGGGATAATCACCAAAAATAATACCGCCAGTCGGTAATCCATCCAGACTAAGGGGCGAAACCAAATTTCGTTTTCCATTGTTTTTCACAGAGGATTAATAAAACACTTCTAGTTCAGAATAAATACCCACAAATAGTATACTTATGATTTACTAAGTAGCTACTATACTAATAATTGATAGCTAACAGTTTAATCAAAATCCCGGAGGCGTTAACCTGTAGTCGTTTGATATTGAAAAATTTTCGCTGCTGCTATTGCTAGCACATTTTATAAGGAATGTTAACAATTTACAAAAAAAACAACCAACTGAAAAAACCACCACTTATCGGGTAAGGCGATAGGCGCAAAACCCCTCGTCTTTTAGACAGGGTGCGACCCGTTCGCCAGAAATGAGTAGAAATATTCAGGGATTGGCGGCGAGTAGTACACAAGGAATGTCAAAACATTCCAATCTGTACCTTGACAACTTGTTATTCGTGTAGGTGTAATTCCTACCTCTTGTGGTG
>JASJCY010000097.1 GCA_030065825.1 Nostocaceae cyanobacterium
GCATATTGCCAAATTCCCCCCATCCACGAAGAAGATTATAGGACAGGGACACTTTTGCAAAGGATGGTGGATGAAGAGGGATTGTCAGCACAGCAGATTGTGGCAGAAGCAATTGCCTTGAGGCAGGCATTCAAAGAGGGACGGTTGATAATGGTTGAGGATGCTTCCCAATTGCAATCTGACTCCAGTTTTACCGACAATGAAGATATTAAGACTACAGATAATATTACAGAAATAAATGATACTCAAGTTACTGAAGAAGTTACAACAGCGTCAAAAGTAGAACCAGCAATAGAAACCCTCAAAGAAGAGACTTGTGTTGAAAATCCTAACTCTACTTCAGAGGTAATAGTTAAACCAAAAGTAGCCCAGGAAAAATACGTAGCACCACTTCCTACTTTGGACAATGATGGGGAAAATAACGTTTTCGCTGTAGAAGAAACTGTAATTGATGAAAAAGAAGCTGAAACCATTGATGCAGTAATATCTTTGCTGCGACAAGCCAACAGTTGGTCACAAGTTATTCGCAGTACAGAAAACTGTAGTCATAAAGTCAAAATTCAAATTTGGAACATGCTGGATTCTGGGGATAAGCAGCACATTTACCGATTGAAACAACAGCATGAATCAAAGCTTAAAAATTTATCGGTTAGACAAAGTCCACCGAAATCATAGATAATCTTTCTATGAGTCCTTACACCGCTATTTTAATTGTACCCACCGGCATTGGTGCATCTATTGGGGGTTATGCAGGAGACGCATTACCTGTTGCAAAGGCAATATCCCAGGTGTGCGATCGCCTGATTACTCACCCCAATGTGATGAATGGTGCTAATTTATATTGGAATCTCCCCAATACCTTTTATGTCGAAGGTTACGGATTAGACCAATTTGCCGCTGGTAATTGGGGCTTACGTCCCGTACATCAAAATAAGGTAGGTTTACTTTTAGACCAAGGTATAGAAACAGAATTACGGCTACGACACTTACAGGCAGCAGATGCAGCTAGAGCAACCCTGGGATTATCTCTTAGCGATTATGTTATTACTGATGCGCCATTAAACGTAGAATTACGGTTGTCGTCATCGGGTGCTAGTTGGGGAACAATAGGTAACCCAGATAGCTTGTTAAGGGCAGCAGAAACACTGATAAATCAAGGAGGTGCAGAAGCGATCGCAACTGTTGCCCGTTTTCCTGATGAAGTAGACGCCGAAGCAGATTATAATTACCGTTTAGGGAAAGGAGTGGACACAATTGCTGGTGCGGAAGCGGTAATCAGCCATTTAATCGTGCGAGAGTTGCAAATCCCTTGTGCCCATGCACCAGCATTTTTACCCCCAGCCTTAGATGCTGAAGTATCTCCCCGTGCCGCAGCGGAAGAATTAGGTTATACTTTTTTACCAAGTGTACTGGTAGGGTTAAGTCGCGCACCACAATTCATTATTGAAAATAATTTTCGACAACTAGGCGATATTTGGGCAAATCAAGTAGATGCTATAATAGTACCAGCCAATGCTTGTGGTAGTAGTGCCTTGCTGAGTTTAAGCAACAATCGCTGTCAAATCATTACCGTTAATGAGAATCAGACTCAAATGCAAGTTAGCGCCCCTAGTTTGGGTATAAAATCAATACAGGTAAACTCATATTTAGAGGCAATAGGCGTATTGGTAGCACACAAAGCAGGAATCGATCCATCTATTCTTAGTCCCACAATATCTCCTTTAAGGTCATTGGTCATTGCTTATTAATCATTTGTCATTTACCATTTCTCTAGTACAACACGCAACAATACACCTTAAGCATTCTTAATTCTTAATTCTTAATTCTTAATTCTTAATTCTTGATTCTTAATTCTTAATTCCCGTGGTAGAAAAGCAAAACCAAAATCCAGAAAATCCATACCTGACACGGACTCAAGTCTTAGTAGCGATGGGAGTGACAGCCCTCGCATTATGGATAGTCGCCAAATTGTGGTTAGAATTAGGTCAGGTTTCCCTGTTATCTTGGCGTTTGCATGGGAAAGATTTTTTGATAGGAATAGGCTTGGGTTTAACCATCACTGGTTTTAGTGGCTTGGCTTATCAATATTGGAATGCTTATCGTAAAAGTGCCGATTATTATTTGCAAATAGTCCTTAAGCCTCTAGTATTGCCTGATTTACTTTGGTTGGGATTGTTACCAGGATTAAGCGAAGAATTGCTGTTTAGAGGAGTGATGTTACCAGCTTTTGGTATGGATAACTTCGCGGTAATTGCCTCTAGCATTTGTTTTGGTATTTTGCACTATAGCGGTTCTCATCAGTGGGCTTATGTAATGTGGGCTACTGCTGTCGGGGTAGTGTTGGGATATAGTGCTTTGCTGAGTGGTAATTTGATGGTGCCCATTGTGGCACATATTTTGACTAATTTACTATCTAGTTACATGTGGAAGTTTGTACAGGCTAAAGGAGTTTAAACTTACTTAGTTGGTGAAACTTCTGGAACCTGTTGAATTACGCAAATTAAATACGCGACAGCTTACTTTTGCGATCGCAGCATAATTACTCAAATCACCACCCTGGATTAATATCGATTTATAACCAAATAGCGATGCATATCCAGACTGGAATGACAACTACTAGTTTGTCAACTTTGAAATGATGGATAGATTTATGTAACTTTGATTTTGGGGGAATCTTTTTGAGATTAGCTATCCCTCAAAACTATCTTGACAGACTACTCCCTTCCCACAACAATTACTCAAATCATCATCTCGGATGTCCATCGATTTATGACCAAATATCGATGGGCAGACAGGGTACAATTACAACTAAAACTACTCCCTTCCCACAATAATTACTCGAATCACCATCTCGGATTTGTATCGTTTTATAACCAAATATCGATGCATATCCAGATTGGAGTTACAACTACTCCTTTATTGATATCTTGCACCATTCAAGGGCAAGACCAAAAAAACCGGGTTTCTCAAGGAAAAATCAAGGTTTTGAGACTGAGATATTGGCAAGAAACCCGGTTTTTAACCTAGGTGCAAGATGTGTGTTTACTACTATAATTACTCGAATCACCACCTCGAACATATCGAGTTATAACCACATAAGGATATATATCCAGACTTGAATAATTGTGGTGTCTATCTTGATTATGGGGATAATTGTCCATAACAGACATTGGAAATCAAGAAAAAAGATTTTTATCCAACAACTGAATTATAAATTTTTGTTAAAAGTTCAAAAAATCATCTGACAATCATCTTTTATTCCTATAACGGTACGATTTTGATAACCGTTCTCATTTTTGACTAACGTAATTTCAATGGTTAAAGCAGCATATTTTGTGCTATACTAAAGTAGTCGTTGGGTTGTCCTGCGATTTTTTATATGATGATTTCATGACATAAAAATATAATCGTTTGATAACATATCTCAGGGGGATTCAGGAATTATAAGTAGAGCTTAGTATAATCTCTCCCTTAAACACTCCGCAATTTTTCGTGCTGCACCGGGTACTCCCATGCGTCGCACCCCATTTTCAGCAATTTGGTGTAACTGATCGGGATTGTTTAACAAAGATAATGCTACCGCTGCAACTGCTTGTGGTTCCTCCACTAAAATTACTGACTTTCCCAACAAGCGAGTTTGGGCTTCTGCAAAAGCTGGGGTAAATTGGGGTCCACTACCAGGTATGATAATAGCTGGTTTGCCTAATCCGACAAATTGTTCCGTTGCTGTCCCCGCAGTGGCGATCGCTAAATCTCCTAAATGTAAGCAGTCATTGTAGGCATTTTGGGTCAAGATAAAATAAGCGTGATTTTGTTTAAATACCAAGGTTTTGCTGTCAGCAATTTGCAGGGGGTTTTCAGCTTGGGGTTGTAATACCCAGCCCATAGCTTGGAGAATTTGCGATAAACTATCGAAGTGTAAACTGGGTGCGATGGCACCTAAAAAGATGACATCCCGAGAAATATCTTGGTTGCGTAAACTGGTAATTAATGTCGATACAGCAATGATAATTCTTTCCCAGTTGTTGTAAGCTTCTGGGGGACGGGAACCGGGGAGAATGGTTACTAGTAAAGGACGTGGGAGTTCTTGTTTTTGTGCATCTCGACGATAAAAATTCTGAGTGGGAAAGGAAGGTTGTAAACCATCCATCATCGGATTACCCATATCAAAAGCGGGAATCTGCCATTTTTGTAAAATCTTTGTGGTGAGGGAGTCTCGGGGAAATACAGCTTGACAGCGAGGACGACTCATTAACCATCTTTCCCAGGGATGATAAATGGAACCAGAAAAGTTTTCCCATCGCGCACCTCTGGTTTTGCGTTTTAATAACCCGACTTCATCCCGGACATAATATTCTGATTTTGCTGTTCCCACAAAGGCATAATTTGCACCGCTCAACGAAGCAAATAATAAAGGTACAATATCCCCTACTGCTAAGATACCGCTTTTTTGACCAGATTCTTGACAAGAATTTACCCAGTTTCGTACAGCTTGAATTTGGTTGAGGGTTAATTGTACTAAACCCCCCTGCATATCCCTTACAAGTTGCTTACCATCCATATAAATAAAGCCACCAGAAGGCATTGTTCGCACGGAACCAATTAAGGGTATACCTAATTTTTGGTAAGCACTTCCTTCTCCTACCAATGGTAAAGCAAAGATTTGGGGTGGGTTTGCTAGTTGTTGTAATTCTTGTAAAATCCGGACGGCAATTACATCTTCCCCATGACCGTTGCTCAATACTAATAGCTGTGGATTAGATAAATCATTCATAAGAAACAAAAATATAGAATTTACTGTCACACAGAGCAAGAGGCATCAATGGGGAAAATACAGCGCATAAACTGGAAGTTAGTATTATCCCCATTGCTGAACCTCTATACAACTAACTCCCAGTTGTTCGGATGAGGATTATGCGAGTTTCTTCTGCTGCAATTTTTACTTTAGCTGCTGTAATACCTGGCAATATTACCCAATCAGCAATGGCTGCAACTGAATCGGTTGCTACTCAATCACAAACAGTTAAAAATATAGTAATTCCGGAGACATTATTAACTCCTGCACTTTCGTCAGCCATAGCATCCCCAGAAAGCTTAACTTCCCAGGAATTTTCTGTGAATCCGGTGGTTGTTAATAAAAATACTGCTACCCCGACTAAGATAGAATCTAATACAAAATCTGAGATATCTAATAATACAAATAAAACAAAACAAGTTATTCCAGTTTTATTGACTAATAAAAATGTACAAAAAATAGCATCTAAAGCACCAGTAGTTTCTCAGAAAGTAAATCCTACTCCGGTAACATCCACAACTCCAGAAAATGATAAAAATTTAGTAGTAATTGCCACTAATGTCAAAGTGGAGGGAGTAACCCCAGAATTAGAGTCAATTATCCGCAAGACAATTAAAACCCAGATGGGAGGGGAAACCAGTCAAATTCAGTTGCAAGGGGATGTGAAAGCAATTTTAGATACTGGTTTATTAGAGAGTGCTAAGGTCAAAACCAGGGTCAGCAAAGATGGTTTGGATGTAGTGTATCAAGTAAAACCCATAGTTGTGCGATCGCTACAATTAAAAGGGGAAAGGAAACTTACCTATCAAGTAGCCAGGGAAAAACTACAAGGGCTATTGAACAAGCCGATTAGTCCGGCGGATTTAAAGCAAGTTGTAGAAGAAATTAATCAATGGTATGCTGATAATGGTTATAAAATGGCGCGAGTACTATCTATTCAACCCAACCGTCAGGGAATCCTGACAATGAATGTGGCGGAAGGGTTGGTAAGTAAGATTCAGTTCCGGTTTGTAAATGATAAGGGCGAAACTGTTGATAAAAAGGGTAAACCAGTCAAGGGACGTACCAAAACAGAGTTTCTGCAAAAACAGTTAAAATTAAAGCCTGGGGAAGTTTTCCAAGAAAGTCTTGCGAGGCAGGATTTGCAGCGCTTATATGCCACTGGCTTATTTAAAATTGTGAATGTAGCCCTAGAAGGGGATGCTAATAACCTAAATATAGTTTATCTCCTCAAGGAAGTAGGGGCACGTTCGGTTAACCTTGGGGGTGGGATCAACGGGGATCAAGGATTAGTGGCATCCTTAAGTTATAAAGACGGGAATGTAGGTGGGGTGAAGGATTCGGTAGCTGCTAATGTCAAAGTAGGTGGTCGTCACATAGGTTTTGACACCAAGTTTACCAGTCCCTATCGTGCCAGTGAACCCAATCGGTTAGGATATAGTGTGCGAACCTTTCGTCGTCGGGAACTTTCTGACACCTTTGACAGCGAAATTAAGTTAGCTAATGGTGATAAAGTCCGGGAAGGTAAAATTGGTGCGAGTTTGAGCTTCCAGCGTCCCATAGAAGGTTGGGATACTTCCTTAGGATTTAATTATACTCGTACAAGTATTCGAGATAGAAATGGTAATATCACTTCAGTAGATGAGAGGGGTAATCCCTTATCATTTAGTGACACGGGTATTGACGACCTGGCTACGGTATCCTTTAGTGCTACCAAAGACCGTCGAAACAATCGGTTAAATCCGACCCAAGGTTCTGTGTTAAAAGTTAGTACAGAACAATCCGTACCCCTAGGACAAGGTAACATTTCTATGAATCGTCTCCGGGCTAATTATAGTCAGTACCTGCCGGTGAAATTATTTGACTCCAAACAAACCCAGGTATTTGCCTTCAATGTCGAAGCAGGTACTGTGGTGGGGGATTTACCTCCCTATGAAACCTTTAATTTGGGAGGTTCTGGTTCCGTGCGCGGCTATGATTCCGGTGATGTAGGTAATGGTCGTAGTTTTGTGATAGCTTCAGCAGAATATCGCTTTCCCGTCTGGAATGCAGTAGGAGGAGTGGTATTTGCTGACTTTGCCTCAGATTTAGGTTCTGGTGATACAGTTGTAGGAGATCCAGCAGGAAATCGCGGCAAACCTGGCAGTGGTATCGGATATGGGGCTGGTATCCGTTTTAACTCTCCCTTGGGCTTACTTCGTGCTGACTATGGTATGAATGACCAAGGAGAAAGTAAACTGCATTTTGGTTTCGGTCACAGCTTCTAGTTTGAAAATAATTAACAGTAGGGGTGCAATGCTTGCACCCAAAGTAGGGGGGCAATGCTTGCACCCAAAGTAGGGGGGCAATGCTTGCACCCAAAGTAGGGGGGCAATGCTTGCACCCAAAGTAGGGGGGCAATGCTTGCACCCAGGATTTAGGAGGGAAAAAGTTACCAATTTTGAATTTTTAATTTTGAATTTTTAATTGTTTTGAGACTGCGGATGATTAATCTTCATTTTAAATCTAAAATTAAACAGCACAGACGCAAATTGCAAAGGTTATGCTAACTGGTACACAATTGCAGGGTGGAAAATATACTTTAGACCAAGAAATTGGTCGGGGAGGCTTTGGGATTACCTACAAAGCCACTCATCACTATTTAAATCAGGTGGTAGTAGTTAAAACCATCAATCACAAGCTGAGACAACATCCTGATTACAACAAGTTTGAACGTCAATTCCAGGATGAAGCCAGACGCTTGGCTACTTGTATCCACCCCAATATTGTCCGGGTTAGCGACTTTTTTATCGAAGCTGGACTACCCTACATGGTGATGGAGTATATTCCGGGGGAAACCTTGGGAGAAGCTTATGTGCTATCAGGAACACCTTTACCAGAAGCCACAGCCATTCATTATATTCGCCAAATTGGTGCTGCATTAGAAGTAGTGCATCAAAATGGTTTGTTACACCGGGATATCAAACCCGATAATATTATCCTCCGTCAAGGAACTCAGGAGGTAGTGCTAATTGATTTTGGCATTGCCAGGGAATTTAATAATGGTGTGAGACAAACCCATACAAATATGGTATCTGAGGGCTATGCCCCTATTGAACAGTACCTTTCCCAAGCACCACGCACCGCAGCTACGGATGTTTACGGTTTAGCAGCCACTTTGTACGCATTGCTGACAGGACAAGTACCCATGCCAGCATTACTGCGCGATCGCGAACAAATGCCTGCTCCCCGGGAAATACAACCCCACTTAAGCGCTGCTGTTAACCAAGCGGTAATGCGGGGTATGGGCATTGAAGCTCGTTTTCGTCCCCCCACTGTTGCCCAGTGGTTAAAATTATTACCTGAAGGGGGGATAAATGGTATAGGGCAGTCAGTTCCCACTCAAGCAGTAGCAACTATTAATGTATCATCTCAGGAATACCAAGAGCAACTAGCCTCGAAACCAGCAGCGAAACCAAAACCCTTAAAACCGCCATCTGGATTTAGGGTTGCCAATTTACAGAAATCTTTGCCTCAGGTTTCCCCGAAATTGTTTATTGGTGCTGGTATAGCCATAGTTGCAGCTACAGCAGGCTTTGGGGTTACTAGTATGGTTTTCCCTTCTTCCCAGGAATCTCCCAAGGTTGTGGAACAAAATAACGAAGAGAAATCTGGAGGGGTATTTACCAACGATGTGGTGCCATTACCTGAGGTGAAAGAAACTACCACCCCCGCAGTAACTAACACCCCTTCACGGGCAAAATCTTCATCCCCTACTGGTACTTCTGTGCGACGTAGACGTACTCGTAAAGTTTCCAGGGAAGAAACTTCAAAACCCCGGGTAAGAAGGTCTTCCACAACTAGATCATCAAAAAAACCAGAGACCAAGAAAACAGAACCTCAAACTTCCACCAGTAAAAAAGTAGAGACGAAAACCTCTCCTAAAGTGACTCCGCAAAAATCCTTAGTTAATCAGTTGCGGACAATACGAGATACTCGGAAAAATTCTTCTCCACCTGCCACAGAAAATAAATCTTCTTCTAGGAGTACTTCCCCAGTCAAAACCATTCCCAGAAAACCTAATTCAGTTGTTGTACCCACAACATCTCCAGCAAAAAATTCAAGCAGTTCCTCTGTGGTTGTACCAACCTTGGATGTGAAACAGAATGCAAATACTAAAAGTTTAATCAGAATTGAAAATAAGATTCTGCAACAGGTTTCAGATTAATAAACTCAGTTTTTATGGATGGATGAGATTAAGTAATAAGTAATAAGTATTTTGGTTCTCCCACACATTTTTTCGTTCACCTCCGATTACCGATTATCTATTACCAATTACCCATTACCCATTACCCATTACCAATTACCAAAGTTTTTATGGGTAGATAAGATGTTGTGGTTTTAATTTGTATTATAGGGTAGGCAGGGATGCCTAACCCACAAGAGTTATGGCAGCAAAATTTAATATGTAATTTAAATGTGCTTTAGCTTAATCAACCAGAGAAGTTGAATATCTATATCAAAAGATTAATAAACCTGGTTTTTATCAGTGGAGAATCAATAATTTGAATATCTATGCCACAATCAACCCGGTTTTTGAAAACTCATACCAATTCCCAATTACCCATTACCCATTACCAATTACCAATTACCCATTACCAATTACCAATTACCCTTTACCAAATTGCATTTGATAAACAGTATCTTCTTTTTCAGTTTCAATTTTTAAATCGGAACGGGGATAGGCAACACAAAGTAACACATAACCTTGTGCTTGTAAATCAGGACTTACTCCCATACCATCACTTTGATCTACAGTTCCACCATTAGTAATTTTAGCAGCACAAGTAGTACAAACACCAGCATGACAAGAACTAGGTAAATCCAAGCCAGCAGCATCAGCTACTGATAAAATTGTTTCATTTTCTGGAACTTTTAAGTTATGAATTTTACCCTGGTGGTGAATTTCAACGTTGTAAGTTGTTGTCATATATAAAATGCACAGGATGCAACGGACAAAGGATTTATTTTATCTTAAGAATAGGCAGACAACTCAAATTTCTTGAGCTAAACAAGAATTATTTGTAAAAGGCTTGAGCGGCAAAAGTCACTATACAGTGATAATTATAAGTCCTTGCCAAACAAAAACATCGTCTGAGGGGCTAGTTGCTGCTTAATCCCATCTGTCAAGACTCATGGGTGAAACAGTCCTGAGAGTTAGACAGTAATAAAAACGCTACAAACATTTTTGGCTGAATATTTGGAGAGTAAAATGCTGGAATCATATCGCAAGCACGTTGAAGAAAGAGCAGCATTGGGAATCCCTCCCTTACCATTAGATGCAAATCAAACTTCCCAATTGTGTGAATTACTGAAAAATCCTCCCAAGGGAGAAGAAGAAGCATTACTAGAATTATTGCGCGATCGCATTCCCCCAGGAGTAGATGAAGCTGCTTATGTCAAAGCTGGGTTTTTGACTGGAATCGCTAAAGGTGAAATCAAATCTCCTTTAATCTCTTCCATCGAAGCAGTAGAATTATTGGGTACCATGGTGGGGGGTTATAATGTCCAATCCCTAATTGAACTGCTGCAAACTCCCACTGTTTCGCTGTCGGAATCTTCAACACCGTTAGTTATGAAGGGAGAAGGAAAAGAACCTATAGCTGCATTTGCTGCGAATGCCCTGAGTAAAACTTTATTGGTGTATGATGCTTTTCACGATATTCTAGAATTATCCCAAACTAATCCCTATGCTAAACGGGTAATTGACTCTTGGGCAGCAGGGGAGTGGTTTACGAACCGTCCCCAAGTACCAGAAGCTATTACCGTTACTGTTTTTAAAGTTCCTGGGGAAACCAATACCGACGACTTATCTCCAGCTACCCACGCTACCACGCGTCCGGATATTCCTTTACATGCCTTGGCAATGTTAGAATCACGGCAACCGGGGAGTTTGAAAACTATTGCGCAATTGAAACAGAAAGGACATCCTGTGGCTTATGTCGGGGATGTTGTGGGTACGGGTTCTTCTCGTAAGTCAGCTATTAACTCGGTGTTATGGCACATTGGAAATGATATTCCCTTTGTACCGAATAAACGTGCTGGTGGATATATTTTAGGGGGTTCCATTGCGCCAATTTTCTTTAACACCGCAGAAGATGCAGGTGCTTTACCCATCCAGTGTGATGTTACGAAGATGGAAATGGGAATGGTAATTACCATTCATCCCTACAAAGGAGAAATTACCAACGAAGGTGGGGAAGTTATTTCCACATTCCAACTTAAACCTGACACCATTTTAGACGAAGTTCGTGCCGGGGGAAGAATTCCTTTATTAATTGGACGTACCCTCACCGACAAAACCCGCATTGCACTCAACTTAGAACCCAGCACCATCTTTATTCGTCCCCAACAACCTGCTGATACGGGTAAAGGTTATACCCTGGCACAGAAAATGGTGGGTAAAGCTTGCGGTTTACCAGGAGTGCGTCCGGGAACATCTTGCGAACCCATAATGACTACCGTTGGTTCCCAGGATACCACAGGACCGATGACCAGGGATGAATTAAAAGAATTAGCTTGTCTGGGATTCTCCGCTGACTTGGTAATGCAGAGTTTTTGTCACACCGCAGCTTATCCCAAACCAGTGGATATTAAAACCCACCATCAACTTCCGGACTTTTTCTCCCAACGGGGTGGGGTTGCCTTGCGTCCTGGGGATGGTATCATCCATTCATGGTTAAACCGGATGCTGTTACCCGATACCGTGGGAACTGGTGGTGATTCCCATACCCGCTTCCCCCTAGGCATTTCCTTCCCCGCAGGTTCGGGTCTAGTGGCTTTTGCGGGTGCTTTAGGGGTTATGCCTTTAGATATGCCAGAATCGGTGTTAGTGCGCTTTAAAGGGCAATTACAGCCGGGTATTACCCTGCGGGATATTGTCAATGCTATTCCCTATGTTGCGATCCAGAAAGGTTTGCTGACGGTAGCGAAGGAAAACAAGAAAAATGTCTTCGCGGGAAGGATAATGGAGATAGAAGGCTTACCAGATTTGAAAGTAGAACAAGCCTTTGAACTTACTGATGCTACAGCGGAACGTTCCTGTGCAGGTTGTACCATTAAACTGGGTGTGGAGACAATTTCTGAATATCTGCGTTCAAATATCGCCCTGCTGAAGAATATGGTAGCACGGGGTTATGAAGATGCCCGTACCATTATGCGTCGCGTCGCGAAGATGGAAGAATGGTTAGCAAACCCAGAATTAATGTCAGCAGACAAAGATGCAGAATATGCAGAAATAATTGAAATTGACTTGAATGAAATTACAGAACCTATTGTCGCTGCACCCAATGACCCTGATAATGTGAAACTATTATCAGAGGTTGTAGGGGATAAAGTTGATGAAGTGTTTATTGGTTCTTGTATGACCAATATAGGGCATTATCGTGCTGCGGCAAAAGTGATGGAAGATGCTGGTGCAGTTACTACTCGTTTGTGGGTATGTCCCCCCACTCGCATGGATGAAAAACAATTGAAAGAAGAAGGGGTATACGGTATTTTTGGTGCTGCTGGTGCGAGAACAGAAATGCCAGGATGTAGTTTATGTATGGGGAATCAAGCCAGAGTTGCTGATGGGGCAACGGTGTTTTCCACCTCTACGAGAAACTTCAACAATCGTATGGGAAAAGGGGCACAAGTTTACCTTGGTTCTGCGGAATTAGCAGCGGTTTGTGCCCTATTAGGAAAAATGCCTTCTGTGGAAGAATATATGGATATTGTTGCCAAGAAAATTCATCCCTTTGCTGATGATTTGTATCGGTATTTGAACTTCGATCAAATTGCTGGTTTTGAGGATGAAGGAAGGGTGATTCCTTTGGAAGAAATGCCCAGAATTGAGGATATTTTGGGTATGCCAACTGCAGCGAAATAATTAATTTTGGGTGCGTTAGGGTTTGCTTATGACGCACTCCACATTTAGCTTTGTAGCTGTTATTTGAAGATGTAGGGTGCGTTACGGCTTATGCCTAACGCACCACAACAATTACCATTTGTATTATTAGGGTGATAATGCCAGCAAAAGATATTTACCATGATGCGGTTAAAAATGCTTTAATTAAGGATGGTTGGACAATTACTGCCGATCCTCATACTATCAGATATGAAGAAATACAATTATTTGCGGACTTACTTGCTGGTAGAACATTAGAAGCTAAACGAGGTGAAGAACAAATTATTATTGAAATCAAAAGTTTTGTGAGTCGCTCACCAATGAGGGATTTTGAAACCGCATTAGGTCAATATATTATTTATCGGATATTTTCAAAAATTCTCTTTCCCCAAGCTCAAATTTATTTAGCAATTGGTGAAGATATTTATGAATCATTTTTTGTTCAAAAAGCCATTCAAAAAGTTCTAGAAGAAACTAAATTATTGTTAATCATCGTTAATTTAGCCAAAGAGGAAATTGTTCAATGGATAAATTAGAACATTATCGTGATGTCATTAAAAAAATTCTCACTGAATATGAAGAATTAGCATCACAAACACCTAATCCTTCAGGGGTTGATAGCATATTAGCTTTGGATGATAAAAGAAGCCAATATCTTTGGTTAGTGATTGGTTGGAAAGACGGAAGAAGGGTTAAAGGAATTACAATTTATGTGAGGATTAAAAATGACAAAATTTACATTGAGGAGGATTGGACAGAGGAAGGTATTGCAACTGATTTATTAAGGGAAGGTGTACCCCAAAGTGATATTGTGTTAGCTTTTCATTCTCCAGAGAAACGTCAGTATACAGAGTTTGCAACTGCTTAAGTTGGAGACAAGTTAATTTAGCATCCAATTTTCAGATACCCGACTTTTTCAAGAAGTCGGGTATTTAAATCCTGGGAGTGTGATAATGGCAGCAAAATATATTTACCACGATGCAGTTAAAAATGCTTGCTTTGATCAAAGATGATTGGACAATTACTGCCAATCCTTATCCAATCAGAACCTGTAAAGCTACCAAAAGTGGAATCTGTGCTACAAATTCACATTATTTTAGCTTATGATTGTATAGAACAACACTTTGATTTATAAATAAGAATGAAAGCATCAGAAACTACATTACGTAATCTACTTGAAGGTGGCAAACAGTTTCAAATACCCCTTTTTCAAAGAACTTACCGTTGGAAAAAAGAAAACTGGGAAACTCTTTGGGAAGACTTGATGTATCTCTATAACGATCAAGTTCAAGGTGCTTATTTTCTTGGTCCAATAGTGACTCAAGCAATACCCGGAACGGCAGATGGAATATCTCCATTTATTGTCATAGATGGACAACAACGTCTGACAACACTGACAATTATTTTAGCGGCACTGCGGAACTATCTAAAAAAAACTGATAAAAATATGGCGCAAGAGGTCGAAGAATTATATTTAATAAATAAATTTAAGAAGAATGATGACATCTACAAAATTCTACCTACTCAAGGAGATCGGGATGTCTATAAGAGTATTATTCAAAGCAAGCAAACTAAGGATATACAAAAAGAAGGACAAATTTATGAAGCTTATAAATTTTTTAATGGTAAGTTCAAAAAACCCGATCCTGAAGATGATCAAATCTTAAACTATACAAAATTTAAAACCATTCTGCTTGAACGCTTATGTTTCGTTAATATTACTACTGATGATAGTGATAATCCCTACCTTATTTTTGAAAGTCTAAACAATAAGGGTGAAGAACTTACTCAGGCTGATTTAGTTCGTAATTATATATTTATGAAATTGCCTCCCGAAAAGCGAGAAGAAGTTTATCAAAGCGAATGGCGACCTCTCCAAGAGAGTTTTAAGACTTATGTAGGTGACAAGAACTACACTGACGAACTAAACAATGCATTTTGGTTTTATTTGCGTAAAGATGGAGATGCTGTTAATGAAAAAGAAGTCTATAAAAATCTCAAAAAGCGTTTTGATAATTCACAAATGGACATCAAAGACGAGTTACAAGAATTGGTGAAATTTGCTAACTACTATAAGCGTCTTAAGTTTGAAGAAGAAGAACCTGAAGAAAAGTTAAGAGTTTGTTTCAAGCGATTGATGAGGTTAGACTTCAAAACTTGTCATATATTTTTACTGAATATTTATCATGAATATGATCAGAAAAGATTATCATTAGAAAAATTTGAAGAAATTTTGTGTTATCTGGAGTCTTATTTCGTTCGCCGTTTCTTTTGTGGGGTTTCTACAAATATTTTAGGAAAAGTTTTTAATACTTTGTATTCTGAAGTCAAACAAAAAAATCCTGATGATTCGATTGATGGATTACGTCAAGTTCTAAAACAATATGAGAAAAACAAAGTATGGCCAGATGATGATAGATTCCGCAATGGTATTATTAACGAAAATATATATACTAAAAGCTTGAATGATAGGACAAAGCTGATTTTAGAAAGACTAGAGGCATTTCTTACTAGGGAAAAGGTAGAAACCGATAAGTTAACTATTGAACATGTTATGCCTCAAACATTAAAGAAAGAATGGAAAACATTTAAGGAGTGTCAATGAACCAAGAATCCTCGTCCTTATAGGACGATGGAGTGTCAAAAAAGGTGACTATAGGTGCAGGAGAAATGTCTCCTGCTTATATTTTGCGGATTTTTAGGCAATTTGGCTTTAGTGACGAGGAAATCGAAGATTTATTGAAGTGATACAACTGTTGAGATTATCCTCCTAAAGAAAGATATTTTCTGGAATCAAGTCAAGGTAAAGTGTAGGAAACTTAAGTTAATGGTATACTTGTATGCGCTTGCCTATCGTTATGATTGCGGGATTACTCCTGTCTGTTGGTTTTAACACACCAGTAATGTCCCAATTTCCACCCTCATCCCCAACACAACCAACACAACCAACAAGAATTTCTAGATCGACTATCAAACAATACAGACTTAATCGCCGCTTGTGGAGGGAACAAAGAATATCCAACTACCGCTATACTCTTAGCAGGGGTTGCTTTTGTCTACCTGAAGCTAGAGGTCCAGTCGTTATTGAAGTGCGTAACGGTGTAACCACTTCCATCACTTCTGAGACTGGTGAAAAAGTTAATCTGGAACTATTCGCTAGATACAACACCATTCCCAAGTTGTTTCATTTGATCAGGGATGCGATCGCCCAAAGAGCATCTAGAATAGATATGGAATACGATTCTACACTCGGTTACCCAACTGACATTACCATCGATTACAGCTTTCAGATAGCTGATGAAGAAGAATTTATCACAGTTGAGGATCTACAAGTCCTTGACTAAAGTAATGGTTCAATTGTTTGTAACTTTTGAACTTGCTAGATAGTTTAATATAACTTAATTTAAAATGAGTCAAAACCAGTAGATTCATTAAAACAAATCACAGAATCTGCCAATTTTCTGAAAAAATAGTATATAAGTTGGAGTGGTATTCAAATATCTTTTTAGGAGAGAGTCCTATGTTGAATACCAACAACAATTTTCTAACTACAAAGAACTTAAACAATTACTTTTCTAATGCATGGTTAAAGTTGCTTGAGGGAATTCGTTTATCCCCAGTTGAGAATATATCAGAACCAGATAGTCACGATTTTGAACCCCCAGAATATTTATACCCCCAGTTTACAGACCGAGTAGATCCATCCCTTTACTACTCAATTTTATTCCCCCAAGAGCGTCACGTTTCAGAAGATTTTCATAATTAGAAACTTTTCTTTCCTACTCCCCATTTCCTAGTTCACAGTTTTGAATTTAGAATTTAGAATTTAGAATTTAGAATTTAGAACTTTGAATTTAGAATTTAGAATTTTGAATTGTTTTCCCCTACTCCCCAGTAGTCGGTTCGGTAAAATCAGGGGTTGGGAGGGTACTATCACCAGATGGAATTTCAGGAGTAAATGTGGGTGTAGGTACGGGAGTTTCCGTAGGAGTTTCTATGGGTGTGGGAGTTTCTATGGGTATGGGAGTTTCCGTAGGGGTTTCTATGGGTGTGGGAGTTTCTATGGGTGTGGGAGTTTCTATGGGTATGGGAGTTTCTATGGGTGTGGGTATGGCTGGATTTACCAATTTCACATTCAGATTATAATCAGTTTCCGCCACTCCAGCAACGGGACGTAATTCAATTGTATATTCACCAGTCGCCAGCAACGTTCCTTGATAGGATGGGACTGCCTGGGTGGAATTATAAATTGGGACTTCCCTTGGGTCTAGAATCGTTAACAACACTGCCCTAATTGGTGTTAACTGTACCGTTAACTGTTGCCCTTCTTTACCCTTTAAAGGGTACTTAACGATGTCATTTGGTGTCAGTGTACCTTCAGCATTAGCGGTACCAGATGTGCCCAAATAGAGACGCTTAATTTTGACTACAGGTTCTTCTGGAGTGGGTGTAGGAGTGGGTGTAGGTGTGGGTGTAGCGCTACCTGTAACCACAGGTGAAGGGAAAGTTTGTGGTGGTATTGGTGTAGGTGTGGTAGTTGGTGCTGGTGACTGACTGCGGATGGAACTTACCACCACCCAAGAACCTAATCCTGCCAAAATTACCACAGCAGCACCAATTGCCCCAATTGTCAAGGGTTTATCCAAAATGGAACCAGTACGTGG
Organism: Nostocaceae cyanobacterium; assembly: GCA_030065825.1. GTDB lineage: Bacteria > Cyanobacteriota > Cyanobacteriia > Cyanobacteriales > Nostocaceae > JASJCY01. Next base: position 17,387 of record JASJCY010000097.1, read on the forward strand.
TGGTGGAATTGATCGGTTGGATTTTTGGGGTGTAACAGGTTGTTGTGGAACAGGAGAACCACCGACAGCGAGGGTTTGCGATTCTGACTGTTGGGGGGTAGAAGGTGGCGTACTGTCAAGGGATTTTAATGCTTGCAAGACATCACTGGCATTTTGGTAGCGATCGCTCGGTCTGTAACTTAACATTCGATTTAATACCTGGGCAAACAGTGGATTTACTGTTACTAGGGATTGCCAATTCCAGGTAAGTTGGTCTTCATCAAAAAATTCATAGGGTTCTTTTCCCGTCAGCAGCACCAACACTGTGACTGCTAAAGCATACAAATCGCTACTGGGATACACTTGTCCTGTTTGCATTTGTTCCGTGGGAGAATAGCCTAATTTACCCACATAGGTAGCTACTGCTGTATTATCAGGTGCTTGTAAGCGGGTTGCCAATTCTTTAACTACCCCAAAGTCAATTAATACTGGTTTAGCATCATTTTCCCGTAGAATAATATTTTCTGGGGAAATATCCCGGTGAATAATGCCGTGACTGTGAATATGCTCTAAAACTGGTAACAAAGAACGCATAAAATGCAACATTTCCGCTTCCGTAAAAGCTCTACCAGTTTCCTTACTTTCATCCAGTAAAGTCCGATAAGTTTTCCCAGCAACGTAGTCCTGAATCAGAAATAGGCGCTTGTCTTGTTCAAATTTTTCCCGAAATTGCGGCACCTGTGGATGTCTGATTTGATACAGTATAGCAGCTTCTCGCTCGAACAGTTCTTTGACCTTTTGCCAAGAGGAAGTTCCCGCAGCAGTAGGGATTAATTCTTTGATAGCGCAAAGTTCATTAAAGCGTCTTTGGTCTTCTGCTAGATAGGTTCTACCAAATCCCCCCTGACCGAGAATTTTAACTATACGGTAACGGTTTTGGACAACAGTGCCAACGGCAATTGGTGGTTGCATAGCTGATTGGGTTAATAGCACTACTATGAGGAGTTCACCTAGAAACGGAAGGTTCCAAGAACTGCTCCATTTAAGATAGACAGCTTTGTCAAAGTAGATTTATGGGTAGATTACCAAACTTCTTTATCTTAGGGGCTAAGTTGAGTAGCAACAGACTTGCTTTAATCTATTTTCACACTTTTTTTCAGTACTTACGTGTAAATACTAGCAAAAGCCATATTATGTAATTTGCAAACAGTATTATAAAATATCTAACCACTTTGTAGCGACTTCTTAAACATTTATACTTTTAGCAACTGATTTATCAGTCCTTCATGGGGATTTCGACTACTATAAGTTTAAATTTCCAACAACCTACCAATGTCTGTTTGTATTGCCACTGTGTATCAAAAATCTTGGCGTTGGATAAATGTGGGATGATTTTGATGATTTTCTGGGATGGGCTGGAATACCTGTGGAATGGTCATCCTGCCCGTCCCTTATATGTCTGAGGCAGGCACTCCGGTCTACCCCACTCATATTCATCCCTTAATTGGGGAATGCCAAAATTTTTACCAGATTCTGTATTTGATTGGAATTAAATGTCAGTTAAAAATTTAAGTTGGTAGAGAAAAATACTCTATCATGATTAACTTATGGGAACTTTGGTAATTTCATTAATCGAAAGCATCTCAACCTATAGCAGCCTTTCTAAAATGGTATCCTTTGGAGACTTAAGCCTTTGTGTATTGCAACTGTGGCAATCATGTGTAGATTGCCAACAATGCTAAAAATGAAATCCCAGTGATTTTATGGAGGAATGTTTCAAATTTTTATGAAAGCTTTAAAAAACCTCACAAATCTTTTTTGTGGGTAATTCGGTTAAATCTACTAAATATCTAGTGATAAGATTGCCATGAATGCACATCGAGGATCTGCTGTGCTCAGTTCTGCAACTTTAAAAATGCCCGCTTCTGCCACAGGAGTTACGGAAAATCATCGTCTGCGGCTGTTCTCTGGTTCTGCCAATATCCAACTGTCTCAAGAAGTGGCTCGTTATTTGGGCATGGACTTGGGACCGATGATTCGCAAACGCTTTGCGGATGGAGAACTATACGTTCAAATTCAAGAATCAATTCGGGGCTGTGATGTTTATCTCATCCAGCCCTCTTGCTATCCTGTAAATGACAATTTAATGGAATTGCTGATTATGATTGATGCCTGTCGTCGAGCTTCTGCGCGGCAGGTAACAGCAGTAATTCCCTATTATGGTTATGCTCGTGCTGACCGAAAAACAGCCGGAAGAGAATCAATAACTGCCAAGCTGGTGGCTAACCTGATTGTGCAAGCAGGTGCTTCCCGCATTCTGGCAATGGATTTACACTCGGCACAAATACAGGGATATTTTGATATTCCTTTAGACCATGTTTACGGTTCCCCAGTAATACTAGATTATCTGGCAACTAAGGTAAAACTGTCTGAGATTGTAGTTGTTTCCCCTGATGTGGGTGGTGTGGCAAGGGCAAGAGCATTTGCAAAAAAGCTAAATGATGCTCCCTTGGCAATTATTGACAAACGCCGTCAAACTCATAATGTCGCTGAAGTCTTGAACGTGATCGGCGATGTTAAAGGCAAAATAGCGGTGCTGGTGGATGACATGATTGATACTGGTGGCACTATCTCGGAAGGAGCGCGTTTACTGCGTCAACAAGGTGCTAGACAGGTATATGCCTGTGCTACTCATGCCGTATTTTCCCCACCTGCGGCTCAGCGATTGTCTACTGGTTTATTTGAGGAAGTAATTGTTACCAATACAATTCCCATCCCAGAGGGCGATCGCTTTCCCCAACTAAAGGTGCTTTCTGTCGCTAATCTGCTTGGAGAAACCATTTGGCGCATCCATGAAGATAGCTCAGTCAGTAGTATGTTCCGCTGATTGAGGAAAATACTCTGTTCACAGCTACAGTTGAACAGTAATTTTCCAGAGTAGGGACTAGGGGGTGTTTTCAAACCCCAAAATCCTAAGGTATGTCTTCAAACCGTTAGAACTCTAATTATAGGGGTGGGGGTAACTCCACCCCTGTTTTCTGATGCCCTTACTATAGCGCTATACCTTTTGAGGTAGGTTGTGACCATTACTAAGCGCGAAGCGAGTTCTTGGGGAAGGTAAGACCATTACTATAGCGCTATACCTTTTGAGCCAGGTTGTGACAGTTACTATAGCGCTATACCTTTTGAGGCAGGTTATGACCGTTACTAAGCGCGAAGCGAGTTCTTGGGGAAGGTTGTGACCATTACTATAGCGCTATACCTTTTGAGGCAGGTTATGACCGTTACTAAGCGCGAAGCGAGTTCTTGGGGAAGGTTGTGACCATTACTATAGCGCTATACCTTTTGAGGCAGGTT
>JASJCY010000310.1 GCA_030065825.1 Nostocaceae cyanobacterium
ATGAAACTCCTCACCGCCCAAAAATTCATCTCATCACCTCCCTTGCGGGTAGGTGAGAGGCTTCTTTTTGGTTGAGCTAAAATTTACTCAGTAGCGGTAGCACAAGTGTGACAAAATAATAAACTAAGGGAGCAGTAAAAATATAACTATCAGTACGGTCTAAAATACCCCCATGACCGGGAATTAACTGTCCTGAATCTTTTACCCCTGCATCCCGTTTGAGCATGGACTCTGTAAGGTCACCCAAAAGAGCTGCAACCCCAATTAGTAAACCCAATACCACACCAGTTATGAGAAACTGGGGTAAATGCAGATAGTAGGCTCCAACCACAGCCACACCAACACTACCACTAATCCCAAACACAGCCCCTTCAACAGTTTTTTTCGGACTAATCTCAGATAAAGGGGTTTTACCAAAGGATTTACCCATAAAGTAAGCACCAATGTCAGCAGCCCAGATGCAGAAGAAAGTGAATAAGGTTGCCGTTAAACCTTTGGGTAAAGAACTTAAGCCTTGTGTAACAATATTTGTCCAGTCTGTAGGGAAATAGCCACCCAAAGGAATATTACTGATAATATCTGTATCAATAGCTCGTAAACGCACCCAGTAACTTGGTAAGTAGCCAGTATAAAATAGTCCCAAAATGGAAGCGGAAATATCTGCGATAGTTGCTAGTTTTGGTTGGAACAACAGGTAAAAACAAATAAAGGTGCCAGCTAAAGGCATAATGGCATCAGCCAAATTGTTGTTGAGAGTGCTAGTTACCAAAAGCACTTGACTGACAATCATGGTAGTTTTCACAGTGGGAGCTATACCTTTGGCTCGCACTAAATCGAAATATTCTTTTTGACCTAAAAAAATTATTACCCCAAACAGGATAGTAAAATACCATCCACCCAAAATAGTTGCCGTTAATGCTACGGCGATCGCTACAATTCCACTAATAACCCGAGACCAAGACATAGATAAAAACTATAAATTATAAAGTATAAAGTATGAAATGTAAAGTATTAACTAGGTAGACGCAAAGGGACTTGCTGTTGGCGCACCCTGCCTAAGGTAGCAAAAGTAAAAAGTAAAAAGTAAAAAGCAAGAATGCCCATTGTCTCAACTTTTCGCCTATTTTATATGGTGGCTTGATTTACGCGTCCACTGTACTACTCCTGTCGGGCTAGAAGATTACATCATTGAGTCAGACCCATTCATAAGGGGAAGAGGAGGAAGAGGAGGAAGAGAAGGAAGAGGAGGAAGAGAAGGAAGAGGGGGGAAGAGGGGGAAGAGGGGGAGAAATTTTTATAGGTAATCTTAGACCACCGAAGGGAGGAGTAGTAATGATAAACATAAGGTGTTAGTCTAATTTTTCTCCACTGAGGATAAAAATCGGATCTACAGCAGCAAAGGTTTGAGAAAAACCCCTTGTTTCTAAGCGGTTAACGGCTGATTGAACCACTTCTATATTTCTGGCTTGCAACTGGGCAAGGCTTTGGGAAATAGTGTACAGACTTTCAAGATTAGCAGCTGTAGCAACCACTCGACCTGAAGATGGTAAATAATCCCATACTGCTTGCAAAATTTCCTGGATGGGACGTCCTCCCTCAATACAAACACGGTGGGGAGCATATTTGAGTTCCCGTAAACATTCGGGGGCGCTACCTTCAATTACTTTCACATTTTCAACTTCAAAGCGATCGCAGTTACGCCGGATTAGGTTTGCCACTTCTTCATCCCGTTCTATGGCAATAATTTGCCCTTGGGGACACAATAACCCAACTTCTACGGGAATTGTACCTGTACCTGCTCCAATGTCCCATAACACCGAATCTGGTTTGAGTCGTAGTTGGGCAATTAACAGCAGCCGAATTTCTCGCTTACTGAGGGGAATTCCGGGTAAGCGCTCGAATAATTCATCGGGTATTCCAGGAGTTATATAGGGCCAAAGTTGGGAAGGCATAAAATTTGATAATTATAGTAAATATATCGACTAATCCCAGGTAACTTGATTCTGAGTTCTGCAAAACTCAACAAAATATAAATCTTATTAGTTTATTAGCTTATTCAATAATCATGCTAGAAAAATTAGGCGAGTCCCCTGATGACGACCGCTTGGGTTCACGCTACCAATTACAGCAGCAGTTGGGGAAGAAGGCTGGACGACGAACGTTTTTAGCCCAAGATGTCACAACTGGTGAGTTGGTAGTTGTCAAATTGCTGTCCTTTGGTAGTGATTTTGAATGGAATGACCTGAAGTTGTTTGAACGAGAAGCTCAAACTTTAAAGAGTTTATCCCATCCATCTATTCCTCGCTATCTAGACTATTTTGAGGTAAATTTACCGGATTTTAAAGGATTCGCTCTGGTACAGACTTATATAAGCGCACCAACTTTGGAGCAACATTTAAGTCAGGGGCGTACTTTTACAGAGGTAGAAGTCAAAGAAATAGCAGCAGCAGTTTTAGAAATTTTAATTTACCTCCATGGACTACATCCCCCCGTTATTCACCGCGATATTAAGCCTAGTAATATTTTGTTAACACAAAGTTCTGACGATCACGTAGGTCAAGTTTATCTCATAGATTTTGGTTCTGTGCAAACTGCCATCGCATCTGAAGGGGGAACCAGAACTGTGGTGGGGACTTATGGGTATATGCCACCAGAACAATTTGGTGGACGCACCGTTGGCGCTTCTGACCTCTATAGCTTGGGTGCGACGTTGATTTATTTGCTAACGGGTATCCATCCTGCTGACTTACCCCAGAAGGATTTGCGCATTGAATTTGAGCAGGTAACTAATCTCAGTCCAGCCTTCACTGACTGGTTGCAGTGGATGAGCGAACCCAGTTTAGAACGGCGTTTACCTTCAGCACAAGAAGCACTCCAAGCTTTACAGCAATCACATATCAGAAACAATAGTGCTTTAGCTGTAGGTAAACCTGCTGGTAGTAACATTCAACTCAATAAAAATAAAAAAGTACTAGAAGTTATAATTCCCCAGTCTGGTTTTAACTGGTCGCTGGTATCCACTGGTTTATTTGCGATCGCCTGGAATTCCTTTATCCTGTTTTGGACTGCTAGCGTTGTTTTTATTCCTTTCCCCGTTAATATTCCCTTTTTACTATTTTCTCTACCTTTTTGGGGTGCTGGCTGTTCCTTAGCATATACGTTTCTGTTTCCTATCTTTGGACGCACTCGCTTGCGGTTAAATCGCTCTTCGATTTCCTGGAGGAAAGAGTTATTGGGATTAAAATTCAATATTGAGCGTTCAAGCGCTTTAAAAGATATTCATAAAATTGTCTATATTCCCAAACAATTATCTACAGATGCTCAATTAATTATTTATTCAGGGATACGAAAATATCAACTGGGTGGAAAAGGAAGCGGATTCCATTCGGAACTAGAATTGGAATGGTTAGCACAGGAACTCAGTAACTGGTTGGGGATACCAATAACCCGAGAAGAGTGAGTACGGGGAGAACAGAGAATTTGGGTTCTTTCGTAGATATCGTGCTAAATGTTTAATTACAGTGGATAACTTTGCTTTCAAATCAAGATCCTACAAGGGCTTATAGTCTAAATTTCATCAATCTTGCCTAAAATACAAGAAATAATAGTCCGTAAATCAAGCCCAGCAAGGGTTTCAAGCTTATTTACTGACTAATTTAGCACGCTAAGTACGCAAGAACCAATTGCCCTACCCCTTCGGGAAACGCTGCGCGAACCGGAAGCAAGCTACGCGTCTCTACAAAGATTTATTGACGTCGTTCAGTTAAAAGGGTCTCTAAACTATCTCTTAATTTAACCCTCTTTTGTCACTCTAGGCAGAAGAAAAATAGAAATACGAATAATTTGGTTCAGTAAAAATAGAGTCCGTGAAATAATTAATAAACCTTTGAAGTTTTAAGAAGCCTTGATGCAGTTCAGGTATTTTAAAAACTTGTAGCCAAGGTTTTATGAGATTAAATAGTACAAAGGGTTGGATAATCAAACGAAGATTATTGAGAATATTGTTCCAACCACTTTTATCATTCCACCAAGGGTGTAAAGAAAATTTTGATTCAGATTGTGGTGGTCGTTTAAGCAATTGTTCTCCATGGAGGCTAACCAATAGATAGGCGCTACAAACAATCTCCCACCATCTTTCAATCTGTGAATAACTAGTTACGCGGAAATCAGCCCAACAAGCGTTCATTTTTACTTTGTTTTAAACCATATTCAAACCAGGTTCTTAATCCATAAAAATTACCAACCTCTCTTGGTGTTATATCTGTATATTTGCTAATTACAAACCAAGTTGTATTAGACGGAAGCTCTTCTGGGTCAGTAGTTATTTGCCAATATCTAATCTCTCCACGTTTTCCACAAATTTATTTCCCTATATACCTATTTTCTCTATTTAAATCAGAAAACACACGTTTAAATATATGCCACTTTAAATATTGTACTCGATTGTTCGGAGGCATCCATGCTCGGTGATTTTAACGAATCGCAACCAGATAATTTAACTTCAACTCATCTAATACTTTTCTAAAATTTCTACCACTCTCGCCATATAAGCTATCTGCAAGAACAAGATTAAACTTAAACCCTAATTTTTGTAATCCTTTTATCATTTGAGCAGCTATTTCTGGTTTCGTGCGATACTTATCTCCTTGAAGTAATCTTTCTCTTGGTTTATATATTTCAAAAGTCAATGGAAAGGTCATTCCGCAGAATACAGCATATGCCGTTACTGCAACTATTCCATTTTCCGTCTTTCCTAAATTTCCAATATACTGTCTGTTGACATAATCTGTGCTGTTACCTTTTTTCTTATCTCCTGTTTCATCAATAATCAAAACTATCGGACGACCAGAAAGTACATCTAAAATTAGCTGCAACCTTTGTTGTCTTAATGCTTTTGCTGACCAAGGCGAAGTTGTTAAAAAATGATGTAATGGTTGATGATTATCTAGTTTTACTACTTTGGCGTTAGCGTAAAGCCTACGGCATAGCTTTGCTTACCGCGAAGCGTGTCGCTGTGCGACTCAGCTCCTCCCGAAGGGAGGCTCGCCGGCAATGTTTTGCGCTTTATATCCGATATCATTCCCATATGTAGATATTTGAAAGCTTCAAAGCCTCTAACATCTGAAAATAGGTTTCTATAGTGCTGGCAATATTCATCTATAAAATCTACCGTGGGTTTGGGTTGACGACGCTCAACCATGGTTTTTGTCTGTATTTCAGCCTATTGTAAAAAATGACAGATACTACATTAATAATCATGTAGGGTATCCCTTCGGCAAAATAAAGGGTGGGTATATAAATCCAAGGGGAAAGAAATATAGTTTTATTTGTTATAGATTTGATTTACAAAACAAATATCTCGCCTGATATGCAGAGAAGCTAAGCGGAAATAGCATTACCTTTATTGCCTTTTGAGTGATTTAGAATGTTAACTTTGATGAGGAAACATTCCAAAATCAAAGGGAAGATATTATCTGTTTTTGAGAAACTTTTTAGGTGCTGCCTTCTAAATTTGCTAGTTAAAATTCTCAATAAAGTTCCTGGGTACAAATAAACATACTTCCAATAACCAATCAAAGGTAAGCGTCAATTCTTAGCTATGTCCCGTAAATTAAATAGTTGGATGAAAGGTTATATGCGGGACTCATTACAGAAATGGGCTAACTGGACTGGTTCAGTTATCACAGAAGTTCAACCGAGTTATACATCGCAAGTAGACTCCATAACTGGTACCTTACTTGGTACGAGGAAAGGGGACTACTTTATCAGGTTTACTGGGGATGTATTGCAGGCTGATCTCAATGCTGCTCGGAATATCCTTGCTCGTGGTACCGATAAGGAAATCTCTCGCTATATGCGGAAGGAACAAGTACAAGCAGTGTTGTTACGTCGTACCGCGTGTTTCTTGAAAGGCTTGGGACTGAGTTTAGTTGATGCTGTTAAGCTTGGATGGCTTGACCCTAAGCATAGTAAATCTCAGGCTTTTAAGGAACTGGTTAGTGGGAGCTAACCAACCTCTAGATAGATGGGTGGGAGGTTTAACCCCTATTACCGTTTACCACCCCTCACTCAGACAACCGTTTTATAACGTTTTGGGTAGTTTTGCTACCTTTTACGAGTCTCCCATGCTCCCCAAGGAAAAACCTTACAGCAACGAGTTGTAGTCAAATCAACCGTCAAGCAAAAACCTTAGTTTTGAGAATGACATGGGGCATGAACTGTTCGTCAAATAGTTAAACAAAGTTAGAATAATTTGTACAAACCTCACCATGATATGCTATGATTATAGCGTAGAAAGGTTGGATATGAAACACAAGAAGGTTGTACGTGTTACTGCG
>JASJCY010000098.1 GCA_030065825.1 Nostocaceae cyanobacterium
CTAGTGCTTTGTCCCATTAGTTTTGATGGCTAGTTTTATAGTCATATTTATATGACTTTGACTATTAGACTGGGACTTATAGTCCCAGGTGGGTGTGATGGAAACCCCATCATATTTTATGGGACAAACCACTAGGGGCGCAAAAACCTGGTAAGGGCGCAAAAACCGCGCCCCTACTGCGTCAACAAACTCTTGTTAAACTTCAATACCTTCGCTATTTTTGTGAAAATGCCCACAGGCTGTAAGCCTGCGCGTCTATGTTTGTATAGCCGCACCCTTCTAGGGTCTCGGATTTTGGCGAAGGTATCATAAATATTAAAACTTATTACTTATTACTTAATAGTTTTTACGTTTGAAAGAATGTATTTCTTGTGGGTTCTGTGCAGCAAATGACCATTACCTTCTCGATATGATAACGGTTTTCTGTTAACTACAATACAAAGGGATGCCTATCCCATACTTCCTTGATGCACAATCCACTATGTGGGAAACAAAAACTATGTCATGAATTCATAACATTAACTCTCCGTCAACCAGGGAGTAGATCCCTGAATATGATGAAATCCTGACAATGTGATCCCGGAAGTATTGATAAATTCGTAGTGTTGGCAAAAATGACCGTGTAAACCCCTTGATCCCAGTATGGTATTACTGGTTAATATTCATTAACAAAGCTACTTGATTTCCAACAAATGCTGATTTTGGCATTAGAGGAAAATCGAGGAAACGGCAATTTTAAAACAAATTCCCAACTGAACAACCGGGCAAAACTAGGAGTCAGTGATATAAGATTTCATCTATTTAGGATGACTTACTTTAAAAGCACTGGAGACAAAATTCATGACAAAAGAACGCCCACCATTAGAAGAAATGACATTACGGCAGCTACGTAAAGTAGCTAGTGAATATAGCATCTCTCGCTATAGCCGTATGCGTAAAGCCGAACTGCTGGCAGCTATTCAAGAAGTAGAACGCAGCAAACTTTCTCTGACAGTATCTCACTCAATGGAGGCACAGGAAACCGTGGAAGCAGCAAAATTTGAATTGGGTCAGGAAGATCGTACCGGTGGTACTCTGGCAGATGTAGATCAAGAATTAGGTGATCTACCTGGTGGTTATGGTGAGAGTCGCATTGTTTTGATGCCCCGTGATCCCCAATGGGCTTATGCTTACTGGGATATTCCTAACAGCCACAAAGAGGAACTACGTCGCCAAGGTGGACAACAACTGGCGCTACGGATTTATGATGTTACCGACATCAATTTAGATTACCAAAGCCCCCACAGCATCCAGGAATATCCTTGTGATGAACTGGCAAGAGAATGGTATCTGCCAATTCCCGTGAGCGATCGCGACTATGTAATTGACATTGGTTACCGTTGTGCTGATGGTCGCTGGTTGGTATTAGCGCGTTCCCAAAAAGTACACATTCCCCCCGTCTATCCTTCCGATTGGATTGAAGATATCTTTGTCACCGTGAATTTTGATGAAGATTTGCGCGGCAAGACTATTTACCAATTGGTTCCTCCTACCAAAAAAGCGGCTGTTACAGGTGCTGGTGATAATGCCCTTTACGAGCAAATCTTTGATATGGCTGAGTCTGCGGAAGCAATGCGGGTTGCAGGTTCTCTGTTTGGTTCTATGCAGCACGTTGCTGGTTCCGTCAGACCAGAACAAGCCATCAGTTCCTATGTCTTCCCCTCTGGGGTAGGTATGTGGGCTGTTCCTACCGCGTCTGGTTTAAATATGTCTGGTGTGGGAATGTCTGGTGCTGGTTTCTCTGCTTCTGCACCTCCCATGCGTCCCCGCAAGTTCTGGTTAATTGCTGATGCTGAGTTGATTGTCTACGGTGCAACGGAACCGGATGCGACCGTAACTATTGGTGGTCGTCCCATTAAGTTAAATCCCGATGGTACATTCCGCTTCCAGATGTCCTTCCAAGATGGCTTAATTGACTATCCAATTATGGCTGTTGCCGCTGATGGGGAACAAACACGTTCAATTCATATGAAGTTTGAACGGGAGACACCATCACGGAATACAAATACTAAGGAAGAAGCAACTTTAGAATGGTTCGCTTAATTTAGTTGAATTCAAATCCCCATAGATAATAGCCCGCTACATAATATGTGGCGGGATTTTTATGGAAAATTTGAGATCAAGCAGTCTTGAAGAAGCGGATAATTTCTCGCACATGATCCAGAAACTGTCCATCGGTGGAAAGTTGAGCAATAGCTTGTTTAGCTTCCCTGGATAAAGCCTCGTGTTCTTTCTGGTTAGTAGCGCGTAATTCTTTTAGGTTAGCACTGATACGAGCCAAAACTTTACGAGTCTCTTCCCCATCTCTTTCTTGTTTACTGGGTATGGAATGGGGATTTTCTGGATTGAGTTGTTCTTCTAAGGTTTTGAGGGTTGTTTCTATAGTTGTTACCCGATAACGCAATTCCACAATATCTTGCCGAGGATACTTAAATTCTTGACTAATCATCCGTAAACGGGCATATAGATACTGATATGCACTAATAGCTGGACGTAAACCCGTTAATAGCAAAGCTGCACCAGAACCAAGATATCCTACCGCACTAATACCAGTTGCTGCGAGGATATATAAACCAACTGCTGAAACTAAGTGTAAACCAAGGGCAAGTAAGAGCGATCGCTTTGCTAAAACATTCACATACTGGATTTGTTTTTCATCCACAGGAATGTCTTTCTTGGTTGATTGTTCCGCTTCCGCTAATACTTCCTTTGCTTGGAAATGTATATTCCAGGGTACTGTCACAATTACTAACAACCACCAGAAACTTGCACCACCAATAATCCAATCTAAGAAATTACCCGCAGGGATATGTAACCATTGAAAAATCCCAAAGGCTAAAAGTACGGAAATAAAAATACCAATAGTGGAACCGATAAATAAGTTGAAATACATCTTCTCCCTCCTGTTAATCTTTTACTTCCATCTTGTCTAGGGGAAGGTAGAGGTTATGAATGCTTGTGATGGTTTGTCAACTTACACACCAAAGAGGTTGGGTGAATTTCAGAAGAAATTATAAATTTGCGGAATTACGTGATAACACGGTGAAGGTAAATATAAAAATCGTTGTTTTAGATCCCCGACTTTTTGAAAAAGTCGGGGATCTGTTGCCCCCATAATAAACTGATATTATGCCTTTCACTTTTACTTTTGCTCTCAGTCAAAGTCAAACTTTTGAACTCAGATGTGACTATGGTAATCGTCGTCTGGATACAAAAGCGTTAGCTACACTGATAGAGTTGTGCGAGAACCAATATTATTCCCAAGAAATGGATGATACCGCACAGTTACGGAATATTGGACGGGAATTGTATTCGTGGTTGGATGGGAAGGAAGGATGGTTACGCAGAGCATTGGAAGAGAGGAATGAACAAGTTATTTACCTGGATTTAATTCAAACCAGTGAAGCGCAGGGGTTAAACCCGCAAACCCAGAAAGTAGCGTTGGGTTTAGCTCATTTACCCTGGGAATTATTACACAATGGCACAGTGTTTTTACGCAACGAAATATTACCTGCGCGTTCTGTGGAACAACGCCAAAATAATACTATTGGGGTGCAAAATCGTCCTTTGCGGTTGCTGTTTATGGCGACTTCCCCCCAAGATATTCAGCCTATTTTAGATTACGAACGGGAAGAAGCGAATATTCTCCAAGCTACGGAAAAGCAACCTTTGGGGTTGGTGGTGGAGGAAAGCGGTTCGGTGTCAGAGTTAGGGAATTTGGTGCAATCCTACCCAGAAGACCATTTTGATGTGTTCCATCTCACGGGACATGGGGTAATTTATACGCAAAAGGCTTTTGGGAGGTTGCTGCCCAAGGGTAGAAAAATAAAGGTGTATAGGTGTGGTTCAGATCCCCGACTTCTTGAAGAAGTCGGGGATCTTATGACATCAGCTGCGGTTACTCAAGGAATTGAAACTCAGGAAGCATTTGATACTTGGATTGTGCAGCAACGCTTGAATGATCCGAATTATGTTATCCCGCGATTGGTGGAGAAGTTGGAGGAAATTGTGGGGGATGGGTGGTTGTTTGAGCGGTTTTAGATCCCCGACTTTTTAAAAAAGTCGGGGATCTGGTTGCGTAATTGCGGCATTAGATCCCCGACTTCTCAAAGAAGTCGGGGATCTGTTGGATCTGAGACTAACTATTCATCCAACAAAAGCCGTTTGAAACCCACACTATCAGGAAAATTATTATCTGACAAAAACTGCTGATACGCTACTTCTTCTGGAATTTGCCCCTTAACATACTCCATTTGAGGTATTTTACCAGCCCGCAATCCAGCGTATTCCAAATAGCTAGAAAATTCCCATTCCCCTGGTTCCTTTACCAACCCTGCTGCAACGGGATTGAGATGAATGTAGCGTGTGAGATAGACTAAATAATTTGTTTGTGCAACATGGATACTTTGAAAACGTCCCTAAAACAACACCCCGGAACGATTACAACGTTTATTTATAGCTTTAGTATAGGCAAGAGAGAGAGATTTCATCGCATTAGATAAGGTTTCATCTCTCAGGTAAACTAAAAAATGATAATGATTGGGCATTAAACAGTAAGACAGGATATCCACTGCGTTGGTAATCAGATGTAGTTTTACCAATTTGAGAAAGTAAAGATAATTTTCCCGTTCCAAGAAAATGTTTTCACGGTTATTCCCTCGGTTGTAAATATGGTAAAAGTTTCCGCTTTCTAGCGAAATACGTCTTCGCGGCATAAATCATAGTTGGATATGGTTGAGAGATCCCCGACTTCTTAAAGAAGTCGGGGATCTAAGTTTCCAAATTTTAGCAAGTGTAGCGGTTGCTCAAGGAATTTGGAGTTTTAGTTTAATTAAAATCACTATCTGTTTTCATAACCCGTTACAATAACCATGTAGCGGATTTTTTATGGAATATATATTCATGATTTTGGGAAATAGAATATTAATTTTACTAAGTATATTTTTTGTGGCTGTATTATCAGGCTGTATTCGGGAAGAAGAATTAATAGCCAAAGAGGTTAAAAATCAAAAATGTATTGGAGAAGATAGTAGTTTTAGTATTGATTTCTTTAAATCTAATAATCAGGGCAAGAAAGATAAAAGAGGCATTAACCATGTGATTATTTTTAATCCTAAATCCGCAGCATTAGATTTTAAAGTCAATCTTGGCTTGGCTCATCCACTATACGCTAAAGGTGGGAACGGTAAAACAAAAAAAGAATATGTACCGAAAATGTTTTATGAGTTAATTGCTGATGAAAATGCCAAATTAAACGGAAAATTACCAATTGCAGCAATAAATGCTGATTATATCGATACTGACAATAAACCCCAAGGATTAAATATTTCCCGGGGGGTTGAATATTCGGGATATTTTCAAAATAGGCGTTCTTCCTTTGGTATTTCTGGAGGAAAGCCACAACAGCGACAAGCTACTATTCAAATTGGTAAAAGAAAGAATAATATTCTGAATTACAACATAGTGGGAGGTAACGGTAGATTTTATCGTAATGGTAAATTTAAAGATATTTGTAATGCTTTGGGAGAATTTGCCTGTAAAGAGGCTACCAATCGCTCCATGGCAGCTATCACTAACAAAGGTTATGTAATTCTATTAGTTAATGATTCTAATGCTAATTCATCTATTGAATTATCCCAGGTAAATCAAGAACTTTTACCAGATAAGTTTGATGATGTCTTAGAAGGCATTGCTAGTAATAATTGTTTGGGAAATATTCAAGAAGCAATGTTATTTGATGGTGGTCAGTCTCCGGGGCTATACTATAACAATAAAATCTATGTAGAAAATCCTGGGGTGATTGGTTCGGTATTTTTAATTTATAAAAAATAGAGTCAGTAAGCAGTCGGACAAAACTAAGATTGACTGTTGAAACTAGGGAATAGGGGACTCTTAATAGGGAATAGGAAATTGACAATTTTTACATTTATTCAATCAATTAACAAAATTTATGTCCAGGTAGTTAGAGGTTATTTATAATGAAATATCAAATAACATTGAATCAAAAAATGTTTGCTACAGATCCAATTGTAGGGGCGGGGTAACCCCGCCCCTACGAATCAATTATGTGTCGCATTCTTTTTTAAAATTGGTATAACACCTCATCCCTACCCCTCTTTTTAGTAAGTAGAGGGGTGCATTTAGGGGGAGTGAGGCTTTATATTTAATTTGAACCACTTACTAATAAAAAATAGAGTAATTATGGATATTATTGAAATTCTCAAACAAGACTACCAAAGATTTCCTGTTAATCAAACCTATACTATTTACGCTGAAGATGTATATTTTCAAGATCCGCTGAATAAATTTCGCGGTGTTGAACGCTACAAGCAGATGATTAAATTTATCCAAACTTGGTTTTTAGATGCCAAAATGGATTTACATGATATTCACCGGGAGGGAGACACCATCAAAACCGAGTGGACACTCAGTTGGAATACTCCTCTTCCCTGGAAACCACGTATCTCTATTTCTGGCTGGAGTGAATTACGTCTGAACTCCCACAATCTCATTGTTGCTCATGTTGATTATTGGCATTGTTCCCGCTTGGATGTGGTAAAACAGCATTTCTTGCCTGGAAACAGTCGATAATGTAAATAAATGTAAATACTTCTCAGACAAGACAGAATCATCCATGCGTGTAATTTTAATGACAGGTAAAGGCGGTGTAGGGAAAACTTCCGTAGCTGCTGCGACTGGACTACGTTGTGCGGAACTTGGCTATCGTACCCTGGTTTTGAGTACAGATCCTGCTCATTCCTTAGCAGACAGTTTTGACATGGAAATGGGACATACTCCCAAGCAAGTTCGTCCCAATTTGTGGGGTGCGGAACTGGATGCGCTGCAAGAGTTAGAAGGGAATTGGGGTGCTGTTAAGCGCTATATTACCCAAGTTTTACAAGCACGGGGTTTAGAGGGGGTACAAGCGGAAGAATTGGCTATTTTACCAGGCATGGATGAGATTTTTGGCTTGGTAAGGATGAAGCGCCATTATGATGAAGGGGATTTTGAGGTTTTAATTATCGACTCAGCACCCACGGGAACAGCGCTACGACTGCTTAGTTTACCAGAGGTAGGGGGTTGGTATATGCGTCGCTTTTACAAGCCATTTCAGAACATTTCCGTGGCACTACGTCCCCTGGTGGAACCTCTGTTTAAACCCATTGCTGGTTTTTCTTTACCAGATAAAGAGGTAATGGATGCACCTTATGAATTTTACGAGCAAATCGAAGCTTTGGAAAAGGTATTAACTGATAATACTCAAACATCTGTGCGTTTGGTTACCAATCCGGAAAAGATGGTGATTAAAGAGTCTCTGCGCGCTCATGCTTATCTTAGCTTATACAATGTGGCGACGGATTTAGTAGTAGCTAATCGCATCATTCCTAACGAAGTAGAAGATCCATTTTTCCGACGTTGGAAGGAGAATCAGCACCAATATCGTCAGGAAATTCATGAAAATTTCCATCCTTTACCCATCAAAGAAGTACCTCTTTTTTCGGAAGAAATGTGTGGTTTAGAGGCATTAGAACGTCTGAAAGAAACCCTTTACAAAGACGAAGATCCAACTCAGGTTTATCACAAAGAAACTACAATTAGAGTTGTACAAGACCAAAATCAATATAGTTTGGAATTGTATTTACCCGGGGTTCCTAAAAACCAAATTAATCTCAGTAAAAGCGGTGATGAATTAAATATTACTATTGGCAATCATCGCCGGAATCTAGTCTTACCTCAAGCTTTAGCAGCACTACAGCCAGCGGGAGCAAAAATGGAGAATGATTATTTGAAGATTCGTTTTGCTGAGGCTGTAAAAGTATAATTGTCCGCTAATAGATATTATAAATATAGCGGTTTCCACTCTTGATTAAATACAATAAGAGTGGGATGGGCATCCCTGCCCGTCCTAATTTCTATTGTGATTTTGGTGCGTTAGACTTTAGTCTAACGCACCCTAGTTTACTTGACTTTTAACTTGATTTTACTGTAAATGACTATGTCAGAGAAAAACTAATTTCGCAGTTGTACAGGCATAGCTAAATATGTCATTTTTATCCCACCTAGGGGTGTAAAAATAACTGGGGTTAAGGGTTGATTGAGTTGCATAAGAATATCTGAAGATGGCAAAGATTTTAAGCCTTCCATCAAATATTTAATGTTAAAAGCTATCAAAATATCATCTCCAGAAATTTGTGCGGGGATTGACTCTTTACCACTGCCTACATCTTGTGCTTCCAGTGATAAAGTCACTTTTTGGGTTCCGCTATCAATATTAATTTTGACAATATTATTTTTTTGATCCGCAAAGACAGCAATCCGTTCCAAAGTATTCAATAATTGTTTTCTTTCTAGAGTTACTTCTCGCTCAAATTGCCGGGGAATTAATTGACGATAAGCAGGATATTGCCCTTCTAAAGTCCGACTAGTTAGACGTTGATTTTGCCACTCAAAAACCACTTGACCTTGGTCAAAGAATAATGTTACAGATTCATCAGTAGAGGACTTATGAGCCAACATTCGCTCTAGTTCCCGCAAAGCTTTGCTAGGTACCGTCATCTCCAACTGGTTGTCAACATCAGCATCTGGATTTTCGTTAGCAGTTTCCACCACTGCTAAACGATGTCCGTCGGTGGCTGCAAATTCTAAAGTATCCGCTTTCAGTGTTAAATGTACTCCCGTGAGTACCTGTTTAGTTTCATCCGCACTAGTAGCAAATAAACAGCCACGCAAACCTTCAATTAAGGCAGTAGCAGGCAGATAATGCAAAGATGCCCCATCAGCTGTCTCAAGATTAATTGCAGGTAATTCGGGAAACTCTTGTGCTTCCATGGCTCTAATTTGGTAGCTGCCACTCTGGGGTGTAAGTGTCAAAATTAAACCTTCTCCATCCCCTGTCAAGTCTGATTCATCATCCAGGGTAATATCTCCCTCTGGTAGCCGAGAAGTGATATCATTAAGTAGCTTGGCAGGAATAGCCAGCGCTCCTGGCTGTAATACCTGAGCATTAAAGCTGGTACGGATACCTAGGCTGAGATCAAAGGCTGTCAAGCTTACTTGGTTAGTTTCCGCATCTGCTTGTAGGAGAACATTGGCAAGTACCGGATGCGTCGGACGTGAAGGCACGGCACGACTGACAAGTGAGAGGTTTGTATTCAGGTCGCTTTGAGCGCAAACTAATTTCATCATCAAATCTAGCTTGTGAAGGATTATCCTAGCACTTTGTTGTCCACAATCCACCAAGTACCAGTGTTACCAAAGCTGTGGAAAAACTGTGGAAAATAACGGAGATTTTTCCACAGGGTAATTATACTTAAAATTTAGTTTCCCGGATAAACACCAAGTTTTCCACAGTGATTGAGGTAGTTTTCCACAAATAAACGGATTTTTTTCCACAATATAATTAAACCTTAATCATTTTTTATAGTTAATTTAGCGATTGACAATATACAACATATATGCATTTGCATCAATGATGCAAATTAGTAAAAAGGATTTTAATTGTTTGTAATAGCCCTGACAGGGTATTATACTGATTGACTGACAAATCTTTTTGATGTAGCTTGGGTTACTCTGCTCAAAGCCGCTGTTGCGTCTACATGCTACCCCTCCGGGGAAGCAAGCTACAACCCAACAACCGCAATCGATTGCGTTGGGTGGAGGGGCTACGAAATTTCAACACTTCCAAGACTTTTGTCAGTCAACCAGGTATTTTAGCGATTGACAATATACAACATATATGCATTAGCAGCAATGATGCAAATTAGTAAAAAGGGTGTTAATGGTTTGTAATAGCCCTGACAGGGTATTATAGCGGTTTTCGGTTGGGTGCAATACAAATTTGACCTCACCCTGACAAGACCGGACATCCCTCTCCTTAGTAAGGAGAGGGAAAGAGGGTGAGGTTCTTAGTGTATTGGACTGAAGTGAAAACTGCTATAATTTTAGTAATTTCATCTGTACTTCACCAGACTGAGAAAAGCTATAAGATTACAAAATTAATTTAATAACTAATGCCATCTTACTTCTTGGTTCCTAATTCATCCTACTAAAGGAGGAATTATGTCAATCTTAATTACTACTTTTTAACTTATAAAAATTCTAACTTCTGATTACTGTTTTTTGACTTATCCTAATGTTATCCCTATAAGAAGTATTCTCTAATCCCAGGAAAACTCATTTCATGACTGAGCATAAAAACCTAACAACAGCAGATGGATATCCCATTGCAGATAACCAAAATTCTTTAACCGCTGGTTCTCGTGGTCCTGTGCTAATGCAGGATTTCCATCTGCAGGAAAAGTTAGCTCATTTTAACCGTGAACGCATTCCCGAACGTGTTGTTCATGCCAAAGGTGCTGGTGCTTTTGGAACTTTCACGGTTACTGGAGATATTACTCAGTATACTAAAGCGAAACTCTTTGCTGAAATTGGCAAGCAAACCGAAGTAATTGCCCGTTTCTCAACAGTAGGAGGGGAACAAGGTTCTGCCGATGCGGAACGAGACCCCAGAGGTTTTGCTCTCAAATTTTACACCGAAGAGGGCAATTGGGATATGGTGGGTAATAACACTCCAGTCTTCTTTATTCGCGATCCTCTCAAGTTCCCTGATTTGATTCACACCCAAAAACGCTGTCCCGTGCGTCATACAAAAGACCCCAATATGCGCTGGGATTTCTGGTCTTTGAGTCCTGAGTCTCTACACCAAGTTACAATTCTATTTTCTGACCGGGGAGTTCCCAAAACCCACCGACATATGAATGGTTATGGTAGCCATACTTATAGTCTGATTAATCAACGGGGAGAACGGGTATGGTGTAAATTTCATTTTAAGACCATGCAAGGCATCGAAAATTTAACCGCACCGGAAGCTAGTAAGGTTAAGGGAGAAAATCCAGACCATGCCACCGTTGACCTTTATGATGCAATTAAAGCCGGAAATTATCCCAAATGGCGGTTCTGCATCCAGGTAATGACAGAGGAACAGGCAAAAAATCACCCCGATAACCCTTTTGATGTCACCAAGGTTTGGAAGCACTCTGACTACCCCCTGATTGAAGTGGGAATTGTGGAGTTGAACCGTAACCCAGAGAATTATTTTGCTCAAATCGAACAAGCTGCTTTCTCTCCCAGTGCAATTGTCCCTGGAATCAGTTTTTCTCCAGACAAGATGTTGCAAGCCCGAATTATGACCTATGCTGATGCTCATCGCTACCGTCTGGGTGCAAACTATCAGCAATTACCCGTAAATAAGCCCAAGTGTCCAGTGATGAACTACCAACGTGATGGTTTTATGGCATTGGGTAATAATGGTGGTGATACTCCCAATTATGAACCGAATAGTGACGAAAATACACCTAAAGAAAATCCAGCCTACGCAGAACCACCAATGTATTTAGGTGATGTCACTGCTGACCGTTATGACCATCGTCAAGGTAATGATGATTATACCCAAGCAGGGGATTTGTACCGGTTGATGTCTGCTGATGCCCAGGAAAGGCTAATTAAGAATATAATATCTAGCTTGAGTCAGGCAAAGCAAGATATCCAGATGCGGCAAATTTGTCACTTCTTTAGAGCTGATCCTGATTATGGTAAACGGGTTGCAGCTGGTTTAGGTATTGAAATTAACCAATCACAGCTTTCCCTCAGTGCCTAAAGTTTTAGTTGTTGTAAAGCAATTGTCAAGAGTTAGCGATCGCCTATTAAACCCAGATTTCTCTTGCTAGTATGGGCATATATACGGAACACCTTATACAGAACTAATTATCGTATTCTGTCGGCTCATCTCAATATTCGTAAACTACTGCCATTGTTAGGCTACCTACCCCTTCTTAGGGGTTATTTTTTTGCTAATGAGCGATCAGCTACTTGATGTATCACTAAATCAGTTCAATTTCAGTACAACTCCTGTTCTTTATAAAACATCCAGTTCCGTATTCCATGGCTGGGAATTAATACTCATGTGCCGCAATGGTACATAACGCTAACTTCTGTCAGTCGCACCCCATCATTATTGATGGGGTTTTCTTGATTGGCGGTTTTTTATCGGTTCCAAAATCTTCAAAGTGGGAAAGGATGTCACCATCACAATAGTTTTCCCGGATAAAGCCATCACTAACCATAGCGCTATAGTTTTTCGGGTAAAACCATTGTGATAAAACAACAGTTTTCCTGGATCAAGCCATCGATAACTATAGCGCTATAGTTTTTAGGGTAAAACCGTTACGATAACCCAATAGTTTTCCTGGATAAAGGCATTATTAACCATAGCGCTATAGTTTTTGGGGTAAAACAATTGTGATAAAACAATAGTTTTCCGGATCAAGCCATCGATAACTATAGCGCTATAGTTTTTAGGGTAAAACTGTTACGAAAACCCAATAGTTTTCCGGATCAAGCCATCGCTAACTATAGCGCTATATAGAGGTTTTCACGCTTTGTGTAATACAGACACTCACCTCACCCCGGCTAAAGCCACCCCTCTCCGAACTTGCGGAGAGGGGAAGGGGTGAGGTTTATTGTGTACCTCACTCAACTCAAAAGCGCTATAGCCCTGTTGTGTCACTCTCCGAAAAGTCTTACAATTTCTAAATTCTGTGACTCTTGTGTGTCAAGCGTTCGCGTAGCGGCGACTTCCGCATCGCTCAATTATTTATGAATAGAATTTCCGCAAGATGGCAAAATGGCAAAATTTTGATTCAAAGCGTCTCAACCCATTGATATCACGTCTGTTTAAAACTTTCTGTTAATAGGAAAAGCCGGAAAGTGACAAAAGAGGGATAGTTTTTGGGGTAAAACCGTTACGAGAACCCAATAGTTTTCCCGGATAAAGCATCGTTAACCATAGCGCTATAGTTTTTAGGGTAAAACTGTTACGAGAACCCAATAGTTTTCCTGGATAAAGCCATCTGTAACTATAGCGCTATAGTTTTTTGGGGTAAAACCGTTACGAGAACCCAATAGTTTTCCCGGATAAAGCCATCAGTAACCACAGCGCTATAGTTTTTTGGGGTAAAACCGTTACGAGAACCCAATAGTTTTCCCGGATAAAGCCATCAGTAACCATAACGCTTTACCAATTACCAATTACCAATTACCAATTATTTGGTCATTGAAGCCACAAACCCTAATCTGCTAGGATTTTCAATGGTTCCCAATTGTAAAACACCATGTCTACATCAGCCATTGACACCAAAGACACAGCAGCGATCCAAGCAGTCAAAGAAGGAGTTGCAATATACGATCGCAGTCACTGGGGACGGATTAAAGTATCTGATGATGATCGACTCCGTTTTTTACACAACCAAAGTACGAACGATTTCCAAAGCCTCAAACCAGGACAGGGTTGTGATACGGTATTTGTAACTTCTACTGCCCGCACTATTGACTTAGTCACGGCTTATGTGAGAGATGATGCAGTTATTTTGTTGGTTTCTCCTAACCGTCGTGAATTTTTAATGCAATGGCTGGACAAATATATCTTCTTTGCAGATAAAGTCAAATTAAGTGATATTACTGAATATACAGTAACCTTTAGTCTGGTTGGTTCTGGTAGTGATGCTGTGGTAGAAAAGCTGGGTGCTGGGGAAATTATCGGTAAACCTCAAGGTACTCACATGGTGATTTCTATTCCTCCAATTGAGGGGTTACGGGTAGCTGTTGGTAGTGGTTTGGCTGACCCTGGATACACCATCATGTTGCCAATAACTGATAAGGCAGCAGTGTGGAATAAAATCATTGAATTGGGTGCAGTCCCGATGAGCGATCGCGTTTGGGAGATGTTGCGAATTCTACAGGGTCGTCCGGTTCCAGAACAGGAACTGACGGATGATTACAACCCTTTGGAAGTAGGATTATGGCAGACCGTTTCTTTTGATAAGGGTTGTTATATTGGACAAGAAACCATTGCCCGTTTAAATACTTATAAAGGTGTTAAACAGTATCTATGGGGTATTCGTCTGCAAGCATCGGTTGAACCTGGAAGTGCGATTACCTTGGGAGAGGAGAAAATTGGTAAACTCACCAGTTGTACACAAACTCCAGATGGTTACTTTGGACTTGGTTACATCCGCACAAAAGCAGGTGGAGTGGGTTTAAAAGTCCAAGTGGGAGATACGGAAGGTGAAGTGGTGGAAATTCCCTTTGTTTCTCACCAATATCCAGATAGTTAATCTGGTGGAAGAGATTGAACTACTCCCTTCCCGCGATTACAGCAATTTTCATCTATTTGAACCACATCCATCGTAGGGGTTTAGCAATGCGCTTTACCCCTACAGTGTGGTCTATTTACCTGAAAATCGCTGTAAATTACCGAAAAATTGTAGTTTCTAGTTTGTAGGGTGCGTTACGCGCTTTGTGCTTTTCACAGAATGCCGTTAGGCTATACGCACCATTCATCTCACTCACTTAAGTTTAGTGCGTTGCGCGCAAAGGCAACACACCCTACGTATTACAATTTTTAAGTTTGTAGGGTGCGTTACGCGCTGTGTGCTTTTCACAGAATGCCCAATCTATCTCCTCATCAACTCATCCCCAATCTCTTTCCTGATCAAATCATCCCCAATCTATTTCCTGATCAAATCACCCCCAATATATTTCCTCATCAAATTATCCCCAATCTATTTCCTGATCAACTCACCCCCAATCTATTTCCTCATTACCTCACCCCCAATCTATTTCCTCATTACCTCACTCCCAATCTCTTTCCTCATCAACTCACCCCCAATCTCTTTCGTGATCAACTCACCCCCAATCTCTTTCCTCATCAAATCACCCCCAATCTATTTCCTCATCAAATCATCCCCAATCTCTTTCCTCATTACCTCACTCCCAATCTCTTTCGTGATCAACTCACTCCCAATCTCTTTCGTGATCAACTCACCCCCAATCTCTTTCCTCATCAAGGAGAGGGGGAATCGATTGAGTGAAGCTGAGTTTAAGCGCGATTATTTGAATTTGTTCAAATGGACAGAAACTATAGCGTTAGGTGTAGAGTTTTTAAATTGAACATAATCAAAAATACGTAGCGTGTGTTATCCCCTATAACGCACCATTTTCTAATACAAATTTTGCTGCTTTAGACTAAAGTCATAACGCACCCTACACCTAGGGGTGGGGTTTTTAAATTGAACATAATCAAAAATACGTAGCGTGTGTTATCCCCTATAACGCACCATTTTCTAATACAAATTTTGCTGCTTTAGACTAAAGTCATAACGCACCCTACACCTACAAATACTACACCTACTGATTTTCAAGTCAGATCAGAAGAGTTTCTCATAATAGCAACTAAAACTTTCATTAAACTTTCTAAATCAGTTGGTACACGGTAAAGATTTAAATCTTGAGTAACTTCCTTGGATTCACGTTCTAAAGTTGCAAATTGCCAAATATTACCAATAGAAACTGCTCCATAAAGTCTAGAATTATCAACAGGTGACCAATTATCGAAAGCAATTAATTCTACAGCTAATTGGACTAAACCTCTTTCCAAATCTGCATTTTTAGCTTCAATAACTAATAATTGATTCTCAGACTTGAGATAATAATCAATAACTCCTTTTAACTGATTATTGATATTTAAAACATACTCTACCTTAACTTTAGCATGAGTATAATGGATTAATTCCATAATCACAGGAGCAATTAAAAACTCCCTTCTGGCAATTTCACTAGTTAAGCTAATATAAGGTAAACTTTCTTCAATTCTTGCTTTTAAATCTGCTAATCTATCGAGATTTGCTTCAGTTGTTGGTAAAGTAAGAGATTGAGATGCAAATTTATAACCAAAATATTCGAGAATTTCTTCTGGTTCGGAATTTAATTTGAAATAATCTGCAAATGTATAGGATTGATTAGGTTCAATGACTGGTACTTTTCCCATGATACCCAATTTCGTAATCAAATTATGCTATCTAAAATCATAATTTGCAGCTAAGAGGATGTGTAGGAGCGCAAGGCTTGCGCCCAAATCAAACAATTTGTATCATTAATAAAATAAAATGGTATTACAGTAGCTTTTATGCCTCACGAGAGTGGGAACCGCTATATCTATGTAGGGGTAAAGCGCATTGCTAAACCCCTACACTGTGGTTTATTTACCTGAAAATCGCTGTAATTCCCAGGTTTTTTGGCTAAAACTCTCCTGCCAATGCATCAACACAACGTTCACACAATAGGGGATGTTCTGCCGATTCTCCCACATGGGTAGAGTAATTCCAACAGCGATCGCATTTTTGTCCATCTGCTTTCACAACATCAACAACTACATCAGCAAAAGACGAATCATTTCCTTGTGCATCAGTAGGTGCGGATTCTAGTAATTCAACTTGAGAAGCTATAAACAAATAGCGTAACTCATCTACACCATTACTCTTGTGAGTTAAACTATCAAGATTGGGATTGAGAGATTGTAAACGTTTACGTAGTTCTAAATCAGAGACATACAGTAATACCTTAGCTTCTAGAGAAGAACCAATAACCTTCTCGGTTCGATATGTTTCTAGAACTTTGTTGACATCTGTACGAATTTTCCGTAATTTCTCCCAGAAAGCAGCTAATTCTGGATTATGCCATTTATCCTCTATCTGCACCCAACCAGCTTCAAAAACAGATTTATAAGGGGTTTGGTAGGGTAAAAACTGCCAAATATCTTCCGCCATATGACATAATACAGGTGCGATCGCTCGTGCTAGGTTTTCCAAAGCAATCTGCAATACTGTTTGACAACTGCGACGACGGAAACCATCTGCTGCACTGATATACAATCTATCCTTCGCAGCATCCAAATAGAAATTGGACAAATCCACCACACAGAAATTCTGTACCGTTTGGAAAAAGCGGAAAAACTGGTAATTATCAAAAGCTTTAGTCACATCACTGAAAACTTCCGTCATCCGATGCAACATATACTTATCCAACTCCGGTAACTCCTCAAAGGGAACCGCATCCTTTGCAGGGTCAAAATCGTGTAAATTACCCAACAAAAACCGTGCAGTATTACGGATTTTTTGCCGTACATCCGCTAACTGCTTGAGGATATTCTTACCTAAAGGTACATCTGAGGTGTAATCTACCGAAGACACCCACAACCGCAACACATCAGCACCATAGGGAGGTTCTTGCTTTTGATTCTTCCCACCGTTGATCACAACCCTAGGATCGACAATATTCCCCAGAGACTTACTCTGCTTCCGTCCTTGTTCATCCAAAGTAAAACCGTGAGTTAACACAGTTTTATAGGGTGCAATTCCATTTACAGCCACACTAGTAAGCAAACTCGACTGGAACCAACCCCGATGCTGATCCGAACCTTCCAAATATATATCAGCGGGATAACGCAACTCCGGACGCTGTTTAACCACCGATGCCCAAGAAGAACCAGAATCAAACCATACATCCATGGTATCCGTACCTTTACGGTAAGTCTTGCCATTATTTCGGTAACTTTCCGGTAACAATTCCTCTACCGATAATTCCCACCAAGCATCAGAACCCTTTTCCGCAATAATAGCTTGTACATGGTTGATAGTTTCCTCATTCAACAAGGGTTCCCCCGTTTCCTCGTCGTAAAACACCGGAATTGGTACACCCCAACTGCGCTGACGGGAAATACACCAATCCGAACGTTCCCCAACCATGGGTGTAATTCGGTTTTCACCCTGTGCCGGAATCCATTGTACCGAAGAAATAGCCTTTAGTGCAGCTTCCCGGAAACCAGCCACAGAAGCAAACCACTGTTCCGTAGCGCGGAAAATCGTCGGTTTCTTCGTCCTCCAATCATAGGGATACTTGTGAACATAGGGTTCCTCCTTCAACAGGGAACCCACTGACCTCAACCCATCAATTATCCCCTGATTACCATCCACCAGGACATTTAACCCCGCAAACCGTCCCGCTTCTTCCGTAAACTTACCCGCATCATCCACAGGAGAGAGAATCGGCAAACCATAGCGCTGACCAACAATGTAGTCTTCTTGACCATGACCAGGAGCAGTATGCACCAACCCCGTACCCGACTCAGTAGTAATATAATCGCCACCTACAACCACCGGACTCTCCCGGTCAAACAGGGGATGCTTATAAGTTGAGTGTTCTAAATCTTGCCCCTTAAATGTGGTTTTTACCGACAAAACCAACCCCAAAGTTTCAGCAAGACTCTCCACCAAATCAGCAGCAACAATCAAATACTTAAACCTCTGCGTCTCTGGGTCTGGTGCTTCAACCTCCACCACAGCATAATTCAAATCTGGATTCACCGCTACTGCCAAATTACCGGGAATAGTCCAAGGAGTCGTCGTCCAGATAGCCACAGCCAAATCCGGCAAATACTCCCCTAACTGAGTCTTGACACCATCTCCTAAATCTGTTAACAAAAAAGCAGCATAGATACTGCGGGAAGTATGTCCCTCTGGATATTCTAACTCCGCTTCCGCCAAAGCAGTGCGAGAACTAGGACTCCAGTGAACAGGCTTTAACCCCCGGTAGATATAGCCTTTTAACACCATCTGCCCAAAAACACCGATTTGTGCGGCTTCATATTCCGGCTTCAGAGTTAGATACGGGTGTTCCCAATCACCCCAAACACCGTAGCGCTTAAAACTTTCCCGCTGTTCCTCTATCGTCGTCAAGGCAAATTCCTTCGCTTTTTGTCGCAATCCCAAAGGAGTTAGACTTTGCCTTTCTGCGGACTTCATTTTTTGCAGAACTTTCAATTCAATAGGCAAACCATGACAGTCCCAACCGGGTATATAACGAACCTTACGTCCTTGCAATAACTGATAGCGGTTAATAATATCTTTAAGGATTTTATTTAAAGCATGACCCAGATGGAGAGTACCATTTGCGTATGGTGGTCCATCATGCAGTATAAATAATTCGCCCGGATTTTCTTGAGACAGGCGATTATAGATTTGATTATCTTCCCAAAACTTCTGGATTTCGGGTTCCCGCTTGATAGCATTAGCCCGCATATCGAACTTAGTCTTCGGGAGATTTACTGTATCTTTGTAGCTTCCAGGTTCTGTCACAGTACTAATGTTAGAAATAAAAAGGTCTGAGTTATATGATTATGAGCGATAATTACCCAGGTGTTCAACCTAGTAGTCCACCACATTAGTTACGAGGGGTCACAGATCCCCGACTTCTTAAAGAAGTCGGGGATCGCTCACACCCGCGACTTGTCAAAATTAATGTGGTTGAGTACTAGGTCATTCATATCAAATCCGGTCAACTGAAGGAAGAGGGTTTGAGCACAAGAGGGTTTGAGCGGTTTTATGTTTGGAAGTCCCTTGGAGTGCTCCCAAACTCATAAAGTCGTAAACGACGCTTAACCTATATCCATGAGGAATGAAGAAGAAGGGAAACACACATCTTGCACCTGCGTTAAAAACCGGGTTTGTTGAGAATGACTAATGTTGAAAGCCTACATTTTGCGTTTAGAAACCCGGTTTTTCTATGCTTATTGATAATGCTGCAAGATATGACGAAAAAGGAAAATCGTCCTTGTGCATAAGTGCCTCCTTCCACTCTACTCAAAGCCGCTACCGCGTCTACCTTCCATATCCGTTGGCAGAAGCATTCGGTCGATTGACAAACCACAATTATAACATTTATAAACTCGGTCTTTGAGAGTTAATGATTCATGCTTATCTCCGCAAGTAGAACACAACTTGGATGATGCATACCAGCGGTCAGCTATTATTAACTCACAGCCAAATTTCTTTGATTTACATTCTAATTGACGTTTCAATTCATGCAAACCACAATCGGAAATTGCTTGAGAAAGCTTGCCATTTTTTAGCATACCAGAAACATTTAGATCCTCAATCACAATTGTCGCGTGGTTCTTGCATATGTAATTGGTTATCTTATGGAGTAAGTCTTTTCTTAAGAAAGCTATGCGGCGATGCATTATTTGCAATTTCCTCTTGGCTTTATTGAGATTATTACTTCCTTTTACTTTGGGTTGTAACTCCTGATGTAAATGAGCTAATTGCTTGAGATTCTTTGCTAAATATTTAGCGTTATCAAATATGACGACCCTAGATAAAGTTGCCAGGGTCTTTATTCCTAAATCAACTCCTACTGCTGGAATTATATCAACAATTGGAACTGGCTTTTTCTGGTAGTAACTAAAAGCAATATACCAATCATCAGCAATTCTCGATATTGTTACTTTACAGGTGGTTCCATGAGAAAGTCCTTCATGTAATTTAACCCAACCAATTGTAGGTAATTTAATAGAATTGCCTCCAAATGGCATCGGTTTACCACCACAATTGCTTGTAAACTCATATCTTGCACCTGCACCCTAGAAGGGTGAGGCTATACAAACATTAGACGCGGAGCGTGCCAGCCTGCTTAGACATTAAAACTTTCTGAGTATCAGTAAGATTTAATGAGCTTTTTAACTCCAAACAGCATAACATCAGACATTTTTTCGACCTCTCAACATTGAATTTCTTTCTGGTCACATTCTAATTGATTATGTATAGGGTTGTTAATAGATTTTTCAATTTCTTTTTTCCATCTGTTGGTGTAACGCTTCAAACCATACAATCGACCAGAAAAATCATGAATAATCGCCATCAGGTCAGAAATTAATTCGCTCTCAGGTGATAAGCTACTTTGGTTCGCAACAACAATCTTGCAATCAGAATAAATAGCAATCTCCTCTACAAAATCAAATGCAAACCTACACAGTCTGTCTTTATGGGCTACAATAATAACTTCTATTTCACCTTTGAGCATTGAAATAATCATCTCGATAAATTTCTTTCTTTTGAAATTAAGACCTCCACCAATTTCAGAAATAGTCTCAGTTACGGAATATCCACAGTTGTTTGCAAATTCTTCCATCGCTTTTATTTGATTTTTAAGTTCTGGTCGTTGATTACTTGACGATACGCGACAATAAACAACCACTTTTCTGACCGAAGGACGCGGTTTTTCTCCCAG
>JASJCY010000099.1 GCA_030065825.1 Nostocaceae cyanobacterium
GAACCGACAATTTGAGTATCTATCTCAAAAGAAACCTTAAGAAACCGGGTTTCTATAGGTGGAGAACCGACAATTTGAGTATCTATCTCAAAAGAAACCTTAAGAAACCGGGTTTCTATAGGTGGAGAACCGACAATTTGAGTATGTATCTCAAAAGAAACCTTAAGAAACCGGGTTTCTATAGGTGGAGAACCGACAATTTGAGTATGTATCTCAAAAGAAACCCGGTTTCTGTGATTTAGTACCATCTGGCATAATAGCACCAGTGAGGTCAGCATTTTCTAAGTTTGCTCCACTAAGATTAGCGTCTTTGAAATTAGCATTTTTTAAATTAGCATCCTCTAAATTTGCTCCGCGCAAATCAGCGCAAGTGAAATTGACTTCTTCCAAGTTCAGTTGAGATAAATCTGCTCCACAAAGGTTTGCGTGACTCAAGTTTGCACCATGAAATTCTCCATTAATATAAACCCCTACCAAACTAACACCAGTCATGTTTGCACCACTCAAATTTGTATTCTTAAATTCTACATTTTTGAGATTAGTTTGACTTAGTTCTGCGGCTATTAAATTAGTTTTATACAAATCTGCGTGTGTTAAGTTTGCTTGATTTAAGTTAGCCGCAGTTAGATTTGCAGAGCGTAGTTTTGCTTGATTTAAGTTTGCTCCAGTGAGATTAGCTTCTAATAATTGTGCTTTCTTGAAAGTTGCTTGAGTGAGGTTAGCTGAACTCAAATTTGTTCCACTTAAGTTTGCATCATCTAATTGTGCTTGAGTGAGGTTAGCTGAACTCAAATTTGCTTCGCTTAAGTCTACATCATACAATTGTGCTAAACTCAAATTTGCTCCTTCCAAGTTAGCATTATGCAAATTTTCTTGACTTAAATCAGCACCAGATAAATTAGCATTTTGTAGTGAAACTCCAGGAGCAATCAAATAAGCACCAGCTTGAATAGGGTCAAAATTTGGGGGGAATTTTGTAAATTGATTATAAATTGCTTCTTGAAGATTAGCCCCTTTAAGGTTTGCTGTTTCTAAGTTTGTACTCAATAAATTAGCATGGCTTAAATTAGCATGACTTAAATTTACTTGAATCAATTCAGCGTTTTTTAAATAAACATTAGTTAAATTAGCTCCCCTCAAATTAATTCCTTTGAGATTTCCTGCTTCTGATAAATTAACATGACTGAGATTTGCTTCAATTAAGTTTGCTTCAATCAAATCAGTACAATACAAATTTGAACCAATTAAATTTGCTTTTTTAAGATTTGCTCTCATTAAATTTGCATATCTTAAATCTGCATCAATAAGTTCTATATTTTCTAGATTTGCTTCCGTAAAATTAGCATAATCCAATTCTGCTTGATGTAATTTAAACCCTTGAAAATCAACACCACTAAAATTCTTTTTACCTGATTCATATCCCTTGATAATTTCTTCGATATTATTACTAATTTCCTCCTCAATGTAATATATCCTGTCAATCAAAAATATCATTCTTTCTGCTTTAAATTCCTCATCACTCCAAGTTGTGATTTTGGGTTGAGGAATAACATTTGTATCTACAGTCTTATCTTCAACAAAATTTGAATGCTGTTGTTGTTTATCAACTTGTTCAAAAAACTGCTCGACAATATCAATATTATCTTTTTGATTCTCACTCCCTACATCTGAAGCTTCGCTATTATCCAAGGTACTATCCACAGATATAATCTGATTAAAACGCTCTTGCAAACTTGAAAACTCAGTTTTTAAATATTCAATTTCTTTCAGTTCATTTCGGTTATTAAAATTTTCTGTGAGATTATCTAATTCTTTTTTAGCAGCAACCAAATATTTTTTAAGTAATTGCTGATTTTTTTCTAATTTCTCAATCCTAGATATAAAAAATGCTAAATCCTGGGATGAAACAGAATTATTCATAAATGATGTCTAATTAGGGTAAAACTAAAACTGGAATTTTCTTGATTTAATTTACCCAAATTGACATTTTTACTAACAGATAAACTAAAGATACTCACCTCACCCCGGCTAAAGCCACCCCTCTCCTACCCTACGGGAAGCCACTCCGTGTCTAAGTAAGGAGAGGGGAAGGGGTGAGGTTAATACGGTTCGGATAAACCCGCAGGCTAAAGCCTGGGGCTACACGATCATAGACGCGGAGCGGCTTCTCGCAGAGTAGCCTGCCTTTGCAGGCTTGGTCTGTGTAGCCGCACCATGCGCGGGTGACGGCTAGCGTTAACCGAACCGTATTGGGGGTGAGGTTTGATTGTGTATCGCGCTGAACTGCAAATTGCTGTATTTGAACCACATTCGTTGTAGGGGTTTAGCAATGCTAAACCCTTACTATTTACACGGACACAACAGGAAAAGTATTGTGTTGCAAATCCCTCAACAAACGACGATGGGGTTGAATCAATTCCCCTGAACGCACAACCCATACTGGAACCAATCTTTGTTTTGCAATTACTTTCTGACCCAAGGAATCAGAAAATAACCAATCACCCTCTACTAACTCTACGATGGTGATATCTGCACGGGAACCAATCTTTAAAGTCCCAATCTCAGCTTCTGCTTTTAATACCCTGGCTGGATTGATGGTTACAGAGGCAATCGCGGTTGTCAAGTCTAATCCCAAAGCCATCAATTTCGAGATCGCACCACAGAGACTGTAGCCTAGATGGGAGTCATCGTGAACCACTACAAAGTTTCCATGGACATCGCTACTAATAGTATGAGGTAATACTCCTTGCTCTATCATCCGTTGAGCAATGTCAAAGCTAAATTTTAATCCATGTCCCAAGTCTAAAAGTATACCGCGTTCTATTGCTGCTCTCAGCCACTGTGGAACCTGGGTACGGGAACCCATCACCCCATCTGATTGACAACTATAACAGTGACCAACTGTGTCCCCAGCTTTCATATAAGAAACTACTGTTTCTACTAAGGTTTGTGGTTGGGGTCGATTGACTTCCACCACGGGAAATAGTTCCCCTGTGTGGACATATAAAGGTAAACCCGTGCGATTACTTACCTTTCTGGCTAATTCCATCACACCCATATCCCATCGAGATATGCTTCCCGAATCAGCAAAGACTTTAAACCCACGGAGAGTTTGGGGATGTTGTGCAGCTAGTTCTACTAATGCTTCTATATCTACTTTTTCGGGATTCTCAAAACCAGAACCTGTAATGTCTAATGGTCCATTAGCACCCTCATTCAGTAACAGAAAAGAGCGTACATCGGTTTTAGCTATATCGACAATATCCGACTTAAAGCCAGGGAATGTAAAACGACCACTACTACCCTGATCGACGACAGTAGTAACTCCTGAATTTATCCCAACATCGTCAGCATTTAATCCTGAAATGGTTACCCATTCGTAAACATGGGTGTGTAAATCGATGAAACCAGGACATACAAGATAATTAGCAGCAGAAATCGTCTGTTTTGCTTCGTAGAGAGGAAGTTTATCGCCAATTGCGGCAATTTTACCCTCACGAATGGCAATATCCAGGGGTCTGTTTAAGGATTGACTAGGATCAATTACCCAACCATCTTTGATAACTAAATCGTATCCATTTAAGTTAGTGTTCATATTCGGTAGTTAGAAAAAGTGATGTCAAATTCAAGACTCGATAGAGTCATATAGTTCTCTAGTCAAAAAGCAGGGATAAACCGGGTTTATTAGCAATATTGACCAAATAATTACTAATTCGTAATATCCCTACAGGGAAGCAAGCTACGTAATTCGTAATTAAAAATTCATGAATTAGTAGTAGTAGGGTGTGTTATCGACGAAACTACGGCACCATCGGAGATTTCTCGTGCGTTAGGACTGTCGTCCATAACGCACCCTACCAGATCAAAACGAAAGTAGGTGAAATTTTTGTTTCTTATGTACACGGTAAGCTTCAGAGGGAAAGGGGAAAGTATTAATTTACAGGAACCACAGAAATTTCCTGTAACATTTGTAACAACTGCTGAATTTCCTCAACAGTGTTATAATGTACCAGCCCAATACGCACTAAGCCTCCACTCCTTTCCACCCCTAACTTTTCAGTAAGTCCAAGGGCATAAAAATTACCATGCCAAGTAAATATGCCGCGATCGCCTAAAGCTTTAGCAATACTATGGGGTGTTTGTCCATTAATTCTAATGGAAACGGTGGGTGTACGTTCCTTAAAGGGTTTTGGTTCAGTAATCCCATAGAAAGTTAAGCCAGGAATCTCTAACAAACCGGAAATCAACTCTTTACTCAGTTCCCGTTCATATTCTTGGATGGCTGTCATCGCTGTGATTATAGCTGCACGACGATTGGGATAGGAATGGGCTTGGGGAACTGGGGGACAGCGGAAAATCTCTTCTGTATTCCCTTGCAAAAAGGCTGTAAGGGCTTCATTGTTAACTGAGGGTGAAACATGACATCCCAGTTTAGCTAGGTAATTAATCGCCCCTAACAACCCCGCTAAAGCCTCATAATTTTGGGTTCCCGTTTCCCAACGGGATGGTACTTCTTCCGGTGCTGGTTGCACTTTGTAAGGCTGGAAGCGCTGGAGATGTTCCCGTTTGCCGAATAAAATACTGACATGAGGAGCAAAGAATTTATACCCAGAACAGGCGAGAAAATCACAATCGAGCGATCGCACATCTATGGGTGCGTGGGGTGCATAGTGGACTGCATCCACGAATACCAAAGCACCTACACTATGTGCCAGACGGACTATCTCTGCAATATTGTTAATTGTACCTACAGCGTTGGAAGCATAGCCAACCGCTACCAATCGTGTCTTCTCGTTGATTTGCTGTTCTAGACTGCTCATATCTAAGGTGCAATCTTCCAGATTAATATCAACTACCCGGATGGTTACACCCCGTTCCTCTAAAGCATACCAGGGGGAAACATTGGCATAATGGTCGAGACGAGTAACAATTATTTCATCTCCTGGTTGCAGTTCTCGACCAATAGCTCTACTGAAAGCAAAGGTCAAGGAAGTCATATTAGCACCAAATATGACCTCATCGCTATTGCAACCCAGAAAATCGGCAACTGCGGTACGTGCTGAGGCAATTAGGGTATCAGTACGTTCACTGGTAATAAAAGCACCGTGGGCATTAGCATTTGACCTGACTAAGTAATCACCGATGGCATCAATTACTGCTCCCGGTACTTGCGTACCACCAGGTCCATCAAAGAAAATAGGAAATTGACCGTTGATTTTTTGCGTCAGTGCTGGGAACTGGGCACGTATCCATTTTAAGTCAAGAGATTCCATTGCACACTCCTAGGTGGGATAAAAACAAAGTTGACAAAAGTATCAATTTTTTTGGCGTTGCTGATTTGAAGTATGAATCCGGCTGTAGAGACGTAAAATTTTACGTCTCTACAAGGCTTTTGGAATGATGCAAAATTATTTTCACGCCATGGATTCAGCAACGCCATTTTTTTTATATAGGGGCGCAATGCTTGCGCCCAAATTCACAATTTATATCATCAATAGGCGTTGCTAAATTAGAGTATCAATTTGCATTTTTGGACATGAAAAACAACCATTCTACCCTACGTGTGTAATGGGACTTTACGTGAGACAAATTCATACTTTCGATCAGCAACACTTACACTCCATTTGTAGCACGTAATCCCGGACATGTAAGTACAAACACATCCCTGTAACCCCTATCAGAGTTAATGGCTTGAATGGGTGAAGTAAAGTGGAAAAATTGGTGATCATTAAAGATTAAAAATGAGCCTGGTTGGAGAATAGTTGTCAATATTGGCTTTTCATTTTTCTCTTTATAGAGATAGGTTATTCCTCCTGCGATGTTATTTCTATCGATGCAGAATATCCCCACCAAATCTACTCCATCTTGATGAATACCTTCTGGTGCAGGATTACCTATTTCTTGCGCAGAGGTAGTAGTTCTAATTTGATGAACGCCAATTTCATTATGAGTGGAACAAAGTTGGCAAAAGTCAAAAAACTCTCGGACAATTTGTTCAAACTCTGGTAATGCTATTAGTTCATCATCCAATTCTGCATATTCTCTGACCACATCTCCCAGGAGGGGATTATAAGTTTTACTTTGGAATAAACGACTGTGGGGAAGTTTAATTAAACTATGGGATTCAATTTGAAAGTGAGATAACCTTCTGTAACGGTAGTTTCCTTCCAAATAAGGATCTACTGGTAGATTATCAAAATAATTCTTGATTTTATCTACATTTACAGAATTTATTGTTTCTAATGCATAGTCAGTAATACAATTAAAATTTGGAACTTTAAATGATTGTACGTTCATAATTTCCTCCTATATTTAGCCTCCTATATTTAGAATATTTACAAATGCTGGCAAATCCAACAGATTCCTCAGTTGGTTTTGTTCACAATCCCAAGGCTATTTGTATTTTCTGGATAAATAACTAGTATAGGTCGGCGAAAATCAACCAAACATTTATAAAACTTCAAAGCTAGAGAACATAATACTTTTAGTTTTTGACTTTTGATTTTTGACTGTTTTGGTGCCTTAGACTAAAGTCATAACGCACCCTACGCCAACTTTTGATTTTTGACTGTTTTGGTGCCTTAGACTAAACACACATCTTGCACCTGGGTCAGAAACCGGGTTTACCCTCGAATATTGACCTGTCAAAACCTTAATTTTGGGTTTATAAACCCGGTTTCTCTATGCTTGTTGAAAATGCTGCAAGATATGACTAAAGTCATAACGCACCCTACGGCAACTTTTGATTGTTGACTATTTTGGTGCCTTAGACTAAAGTCATAACACACCCTACAGCAACTTTTGATTGTTGACTGTTTTGGTGCGTTAGACTAAAGTCATAACGCACCCTACGGCAACAAAAATAAAAGCGGATTTCTATATATTGTGGTTGTTGTTAAACTATAAAATTTATCATGGCAGTATGGATTTCTCTGAACAAAAGCTGAGAATTGACTTGATATTCATGAGTATTTATAACTAGTAATTTAGCAGAGAATCTGTAAATCACTGTTGATGAATTTGACATTCTATTCATTCTCTTATTATAGACAAAATTACTAGTAACCTGCTATTGCCAAAAATACCAACCTCACAAATATCTTCAACAAGATCCCTGACTTTACAGAAAAAGTCGGGGATCTTAATCTCCCAGAGTCAATAATTTAATTTTTGCTTTATAAATGAAGTCTCAATTTTTATCATTAACAGCAACAAAACTAAATTAAACTTTAAACATCTAGTGGCATTTGTTACAGCAATACTGTCTGCTTGCCCATAATCTATAAATTAGTAAAATTCTGTATCAAAATTTGCAAATAATCATTATTTAATGTTATTTATGGGAACATAGGTAGTTGTAACCTAAGTAATATAGGAACTTAGGATATGGATGTATTAAAACGTCGCATCGGTTTGGAACAAGAATTTTTTCTAGTAGATGAAGAGGGAGTACTGTGCGATCGCGCCGATGAATTCTTGCAGATTTGTCGTACAATGGCACAAACACAAGGTTATAATCCCCACCACTTTGTGCCAGAATTCGTCAAGAGTATGGTAGAAATAAACACTTCTCCGGGCAATTCTGGTACGGAATTAGCCCAAGAGTATCTGCAAAATCTGCGGTTAGCGATTGCAGTGGGAAGAGGTATGGGTTTACGGTTGTATCCCCTCTCCAGCTATCCTTTGCATATTATGCCCGTGATGCGCGACAAACCCAATTATCATATCCAAGCACGGACTGTGGGTTATGACAGCTTCCTACATGCGGGAAAATGTACAGGTACCCATATACATCTAGAAGTACCTGCTGGGGTAATTGATTCTCAAGTTGCAGTATCCTACAATTCTACAGCAGCAGAGCGAGAAGAACTGCTCAATATCTACAATCTAGCTACGGCTTTGGATTCAGCGTTAATTTCCCTAGGACGAGCATGTCCCTTTTATGAAGGACAAGCCATTGGACTAGCAGCCCACACTATTCGTTACCGGGGGAGTGAAATCTTTGGTTGGGAAGGAGTTTACACTCATCTGCAACCAGTGGGAGGACTAATGCCCTATGCAGATTCGGCAGAAAAGTTGGTAGAGGAACAATTTGCCCGTTTCCATGCATGGCTGCAAGCTATGGATGAAGCCGGAATCGAACGCCAGCGTTTCTTTGATGCTGGAGGGAGTCTACTTAAATCTGCGTGGAATCCCATCCGCCTGAATCAACTCGGCACCGTAGAAATTAGATGTATAGATAGCAACTTGCCATCGGTAATAATTTCCCTAATGGCACTGATTGAAAAAGCAGCACACCGAGTGAGAAGCGAACAACTAACAGTCAGACCAGCAAAGGGATTACATACTTTTAAACTGGATGGAAACAAACTATGGGTGCCAGACTTTGAATATTTAAATTACGACTTGCTGTACGCAGCGTCTACGGAGGGAGTTAAGCATCCCTTAGTCAAGGCTTATGTCGATTCAATTTTACAATTTGCTATCGGAGACGGTGGGGAAGGTGTAAGGTATTTAATCAAGCTCAGAGCAGACTTGGATCATTATCACAGTATAGAAGCAGATATTTTACAAAAGTTTACCCCTGCTACAGCAGAACTATCACGGGAACAAGGTTTACGTCTGGTGCGGGAGTGCTGTGACAAATTAGAAGCCCAAGTGTCATGGTTAGATGGAGACCATCCTTTAGCAGCCTTAGATAGTCAAGTTGAACTACCGATACAAAAATGCTAAGAAATGCTACTCCCTTCCCCCTAGAAGATTATCGGTGTTGCTGAATTGGAATATGAATTTACAAAATAGACCTCACCACGCCACTTGCTACAACGCGCTTAACCATAGCCCAGCAGTGGCTCCCCTTCCCCTCTCCGCGAGTTCGGAGAGGGGTGTCCGTAGGACAGGGTGAGGTTTTTATTTCAGATTCATAGCTATATTCAGCAACGCCAGATTATCTATAACCTAGGTTGGGTTAAATTAATAACTTGCACCATTCTCAAGAAGAACCAGAGGTCTCTATGTTGTGGTTACCAGCGTGACGCTGGTAACTAGGGGAGTTGAGGCTACACCTCCTGGTTATTCTTAAAACTCGAAAAATCTGAAGAAATTGTAAAGATTTGAAAATTAGGGATTAAAATACTATTTTATGTATGAGCTTTTTGGGAATTCTTAACATTTTGTTAACCAAAATCGCATCATAAATTCGTCAAACTCGATACAATTTAAAGGCAAGGAGAGCCGAGGAGAACAGAGTGCTACTATTAAAAGGCTTTGAAATCGAGATGTACACTGGTAAGCACAGTGGTGATATCGTTGGTCTCTCCGATAGAATTGTGGCATCTTTAGATGGGTTTGTGCGGGAACCAGATAGCCGCAATGTGGAATATACAACCACACCATCCCCGAATTACGAACGCCAGTTGTGTAGCTTGCTGCGTCCGAGAATGGAATTGCGAAAATATCTCCAAGAATTGGGAGATTATACTCTAATTCCTGGTAGTACTCTGTCTTTGGGTGATAGTAGTCGCTTTTTTCGTTCCGACCCCAGCAACCCCTATCATGACTACATTGAGCAAACCTACGGCACCAAAGTAGTCACCGCTAGCGTTCATATTAATATAGGCATTAGCGATCCAGAACTGTTAATGCGGGCATGTCGGGTGATTCGTATGGAAGCACCTTTATTTCTTGCCCTTAGCGCTTCATCTCCCTTTTTAGATGGCAAAGCCACCGGTTATCACTCTACACGCTGGGGTCTTTTCCCCCAAACTCCTGGGAATGTACCTTTATTTACTTCTCATGCCCATCATATTCAGTGGGTAGAACAACAACTAGCAGCTGGCACAATGCAAAATGTACGGCATTTGTGGACATCAGTACGTCCAAATGGCGATCGCCGTCCTTACGATTTGAATCGCTTGGAACTAAGAATTTGTGATTTAGTTACAGATCCCATTGCCTTATTAGCGATTACTGCCTTCCTAGAAGCACGATTGTTACAGCTAGCAAACAATCCCAACCTCGATCCGTTGATCCAAAGTAGCTTTACCCCCACAGAATTAATCTCCCTGACAGCAGCAAATGAAGTAGCAGCAGCAACTTCTAGCTTAGATGCCCAACTTTTACATTGGCAAGATGGCACAAAGATTCTCGCCAGAGATTGGATTGCCCAATTGTATGAAGATGTATGGATGGTAGCCAAACAACATGGTTTTAGTTGTTTCCTATCTCCCTTACAAAAGATTCTCCGTAAAGGTAATGAAGCTCAACGGTGGTTACAACTGCACTCTGTTGGTTTCAGTAGTCGTAGCGTGATTACCCAAGGGATTAATGCCATCCACGAACGGGAAATAGAATTAGAAGAAAAATTATGTTCCCAACTCGTGGCTTAAGGTAAAGGGAGGATGGCAAATGTTTGATTTGATCGCAATTCCACTGGAACATAAGCTGCACTACAGGTGTCTACACAGGAAAATCCTGATTCCCTGTTCCCTGTTCCCTATTCCCTATTCCCTATTCCCTCTACTCAACAAAAAAGTGTTCAGTTTTCTTCAGTGATATAAGTAAATTTTAACTATACCCCGAAGTTAAAAATTTATGATAAGGGTCATAATATATTTTTACAACACCCTCATTTAGAGATTGATCCAGGGTTAAAAAAATCTAATTGGTGTTGAATGCTTTGTAGCTATTAACAAAAACTATTATTGACCTCTACCCCTGGGTATATTTACGAAATTCTACACATCATGCTGATAAATATATCAATTGCACGCCAATGCCTCAGGTAGTTCTAGTAAACCCGCTGATTCCTCCAAATACAGGCAATATAGCCCGCACCTGTGCTGCAACGGCTACAGAACTGCATTTAGTTGGTCCATTGGGCTTTGAAATGAGTGATCGCTACCTCAAAAGGGCTGGTTTAGATTATTGGCCCTACGTAAAGTTACACTATCACGAATCCCTAGAAGCGTTTAAAGCCATACATCAAATACGCGGAGGACGATGGTTAGGTTTCAGTGTTAGGGGTAGTCATAATTACGTAAAGTTTCAATATCAACCTGACGATTGGCTGCTATTTGGTAGTGAAACTACAGGCTTACCTTCCACTGTGTTAGGGGCTTGTGATTCAACTCTCTATATTCCCATGGCACAGCCAAAAGTCCGCAGTTTAAACCTTTCCGTCAGTGTCGCTGTCAGTTTATTTGAAGCCCATCGTCAATTAGGGGATTTACAATAATTCACCATTTGTAAGGGGTTGCAACAATTATTTGTATAAGTAAAAATACTTGATAGGTCTGTGAAGATTTATTGAATCAGTAATTTGTGGGATAGGAA
Source organism: Nostocaceae cyanobacterium (assembly GCA_030065825.1). GTDB lineage: Bacteria > Cyanobacteriota > Cyanobacteriia > Cyanobacteriales > Nostocaceae > JASJCY01. The sequence goes on from JASJCY010000099.1 coordinate 11,335, forward strand.
ACTAATTAGTTTCAGCATAAATTCGGTTGCTAGTATAAGTTGTTATATATATACCAGGCAATAAGCCGAGTAAATACGTAGAAATCATCAAAGCATTGTATAAGAAATTTATATATATCATCCTGCAACAAAGGAGGTGGGAATGATAGGTTTTCATGAATTGAGATTTTTTTCCGGGTTAGGAAGAAAAGAATAGAAAACTAGTCATATCAGACATTTAAGCCATTTCGCCCCAAAAGACATTCTTTTTGAAGTCGAAAAGTGGCTAGGAGTTAATACGGTTGTGTTTTTGGGAATAATCAACGTAAAGTCACCTGTTGAGGAAGCGGATTTAATTTTTAAACCCTGAATTTATTTCCATCAGGGTAAATTAAATTATCTTCGCTTTTTGAGGTTCTAACTTTGGCAATTGCTTGCAGTTAAACAGAGTGAGTGGTCTTGGCAAATGGCAAATTTTGTCCAATCCCCGCTCTAGCAGCAGTCCTAGGGTGAACAAAATCCAAAAAGTCAAAAGATGCACATTATAGGTGGTGAAGAGTGGAACGGGCAAGTCAACGCGAAAATTTAATTTTTGCTAAATCATGTGAACTTGTCTAAATCAGAGAACCAGGTTAATCTTGCCTAAGTATCTCTGATGAGAGTGATCTTGATCTATTTTTCGTAGTGATATAAATCATTGACTAAGCGATTTAAATCTGAATCACTGACTGGATATTCCACTACAAAATTAAGATCCGTTAAGCGCTAGTGTTCATTAGGAGGTCGTCTTTGAAACGAGCTTTACAAAAAGAGGAAAAGGCTGTGGTAGAAAATCCCCCAGGCGATAAAAATTTGACAGAGTTATTAAACCCAGTCGATTCACGAGTTAACCACCGGATGCCAACAACAGCGGCGATGATTGGCTTAGCAATCTCAATGGGAGCGACCAGCCTCTTGGTAACTCGACAAAGCGACCAAGCCCTAGCAGCAGACTCTGTAGGTGAGCAAAAGCCAGCCTCCATCATCCCTGCTGTTCCTAGCACCAAAGTGAACTTTGCTCCCACAAAAACCTTGGGTTCGCAAGCCGTCTCATCAGTGAGCGTGCCGGAAAATCCTGCCATAGTGGAACCCACAGCAATTTCACAGGTGCCTGGGCTTGGAGCTAAGTTACGAGCTGCGGCAAATAAAAACTCTGTGGTTATTAATTCATCCAAGGCAGCTAAAAATGATAAAGCAGCCAACAAAACTGTGGTGGTGACGGCAAGCACTGATAAAGCGGATGCCCAACTAAAAGCACAGCAAAAGTTTGCACTCACACGTTTGCAGCAGAAATCGAACCGTTTAAGAGAAAGTCTGACACAGCTGCGGTCTCAGGAAACCAAAGATTTATCAACAGCGACTACTAAGTCAGTAAAAGCAGATCGTAAATTGGCTCCTCGCACTGTCAAAGAAAATTCAGAAACTGCCAGCAATAGCACTAAAGCCAATTTGGTATCTAGATTAAAGCAACATAAGAATGGGGCAAGTGCCCAGGCTTCTGTTGAGTTTGCACCATCCACAGCCAGCAATAATCAAGTTTTAAATCCTGTTGTTAAAGAAAATAATAATACTGGTCAAAAAAATAGCAATAGTAAAACCGATGTTGTAATTCCAAAGGCAACTGCCCAGGTAACACAAACACAACCAAATTCTGCAAATGCTTATGGTGTAGGTGGAGATACACCAATTCCTACAGCCTTTGTGGAAATACAAACGGCAGACAAACGGGTAAAGAAAGCAAAACAGGTTAAAAATAATCAACGTCTGCGCAGTCTCAAAGAAGAGATAGAGAGATTACGGGAAAAATATCGCGCTCAAGAATCTGGTAAACCAGCAGTGGCTGAGAAAGAGGAACCAGAAAGAAATAATGCCATGGTTTTATCTCCTCTACCCCGAAACAGTAGAGCCGCAGTGCCGATTTTTGTTCCCAGACCTAACATGTCTAAATCTGGTAATCAATCGGTTGACAGCTTAGGAACAATGCGAGGAACTCAGGTTTCTCCAGAGTTACCTCCACTGGCAGCTGTGGATAGATATTTGCCCAGACCCATTGAAAGCGTACCCAGTAGTTCAACTTACATTTGGCCCGCAAAAGGTACCCTCACTTCCGGTTATGGCTGGCGCTGGGGAAGAATGCACCGGGGTATTGACATTGCCAATTCCACTGGTACACCAATCTATGCTTCTGCTGACGGTATCGTATCTAAAGCAGGCTGGAACAGGGGTGGTTATGGCAAGCTAGTGGAAATTCGTCATCCTGATGGCAGTTTGACTCGCTATGCTCACAACAGCAAAATTATGGTCAAGGTTGGTCAACAGGTAAACCAAGGTCAAACCATCGCCTTAATGGGTAGTACTGGTTTTAGTACTGGTCCACACACCCACTTTGAAATCCATCCTAATGGCAAGGGTGCTGTTAATCCCATTGCTATGCTACCAAAACGCCGGGAACGCCTATAGTGAGTGGCTTTCTGCAACTAAATGTCCATTTTAGTTGAGGGAGGCTCACTCCCTTGGTTGCTTTATTATTACTAAGCCAGGGAGTAATCTGTAAAAGAAGGGGCTAGACAAGACTAAATTTATATGCTAAATTTAGAAATTGTTTGAGGAATTATGGCTCAGTAGCTCAGTTGGTTAGAGTAGGGGACTCATAAGCCCTTGGTCGTCAGTTCGAGTCTGACCTGAGCCATTATAAATTAATTTGATAAGTTTCAAAGTGACGTAGCACCTCGGCAACAGACCATGCTTGAGCAATGGCACCCCTGGGATAGTGGGGTTCATCTCCATCAAAGATTTCCGAAATTGAGCCAAGACAGGCATCAGAAAGGAAATGTTCTAGCAGGGGTTGGGAATTAAAAGGTAATGGTTCTTGTGGGTAAAAACGCTGCCAAGCTCTAATAAATGGACCAATCAGCCAACTCCAAACAGTTCCTTGGTGATAAGCGCGATCGCGTCGTCGTTGGTTACCTTGGTACTTGCCGATGTATTCTGGATCTTTGGGATCGAGACTGCGAAGACCGTAGGGCGTTAGTAAGTTAGACTTAGCTAGTGCTAAAATTTGCTGTCCCTGTTGCTGAGAGAAACCACAATGATGTAAAGATAGCGCTAAAACTGCATTGGGACGAATCTGGGAATTACGGTGATCGTCTGGTTGAATGGTGTCGTATAAATAGCCTAGTTGACGATTCCAGAACTTTTGCAGGGAGGTTTTGATCTGTTGTGCATGTTGGAGATAGCGCTGTCCCTGCTTGGCAAGACGCACCCCGTCACCATATCCACCCTTTCTTAAACATTCTGCCCATTGACTCATCCAACACAAAGCCGAATACCACAAAGCGTTAATTTCCACTGGCTTACCGCGACGGGGTGTTACGGGGTGTCCGTCAACAATGGCATCCATCCAAGTCAGGGCAGAACCAGGAGCATCCCAACCCACCAACCCATCCGTAACATCCACATAAATATTGTAGCGTGTGCCACCAATAAAACCTTTATAGATTTGCTGTGCCACCGGATACTGTTTTGCTAAAAACTCCCAGTCATTAGTTGCTTCAATGTAAAGTCCTAAGGTTTCTATCCACCACAGTGCTGCATCAATACTGTTGTAGGTCGGTTCGCTACCAACATCCGGAAAGACATTAGGAATCAAACCTTGACGACAGTAACGTCCAAAGGTTTCCAGTAACCCTTTTGCTAATTCAAACCGCTGCGGAACTAACGCTAACCCCGGTAAAGCAATTAAAGTATCTCTACCCCAGTCACCAAACCAATGATAGCCAGCAATCACCGTCGGACCAGCAATAGAAGCACGATAGACGATAAACTGATCACTTGCCCGCAACAATTGTTGTTTAATTGATAATTGGTAATTGGTAATTGGTAATGGGTAATTGGTAATTGGTAATTGGTAATCACCCCCTCTCCCCCTCTCCCTTGTCTCCCCCTTCTCCCTTGTCTCCCTCTCTTCCCATGCAAAAATCTGGGATAACCGTTTTTCTTCTGCTGCTATTGCTGTGACAAAAGTATCCTTGTTTAGGGGAGGTTGCAGGGAATCGGGAAAACCCACCCGCGCTTCTAGGGTGATTATATCTCCTGGTTGTAGATTAATACTTATATAACCAGGACTGTAAAGGTCTTCGCGATCGCCTAATCCCCGTCTGCTTTCCTCTAATAACCCATAATCCCGATACCAGAATCCGTCTTGGTGATAGTCTCCTTGACTCCAGCGTAAATACCAAGGAGTACCATGTCCTTCGGCAAATATCCCTTGCAAACAGACTTGGTTGTATCCTAATATTTGTGAGAATTGCAATTGGGGACTTTGTTTTTGCTGGTGGTGAAAATTGCGATCGCCTATCAGTGGTCGCAGCTTCAGGGTGGCGATATCCCTACCTTGATAATGATACTGAATCAAAATGCGATGGCAAAATTGAGGTTGGGAATCCAAAACAGGAGATTTGTTTGCTTCCCCCCCTTTTAATAACCCATAGGGCATTACCAATTGTCTACTTAACTGCCAGTTTTGTTCACCCCAAACCCAGGTTGGAGTTGGGTTAACATCAAAATAACCCAGGAGTTCATAACCCCTTGGCTCTATTTGAGAACTACCCCAAACATTTGTCCCTAACTCCACAAGCCTTCCTGGTAGTTCTAAACTAGCTTCTAAGTGGGAAAGCAACAGGGTACGCTCGCTAGGTGGATTGGTTGCAGCAAATAACCAGCCATGATAAGTGCGGGTGCGGATATCACAAACTGTACCGCTAGCAAAACTTCCTAACCCATTGGTGAGCAACCATTCTCTCGTATCTAGATTTGCCATACCCTACTCAAAATCGTTATGACTATGATATATTCGTAACAGTTTGTAATCAAACAGTTACGACGTAGTAAGTTTTCACGCTACCCGAACTCCAACGCTACTAGACACATATAAACAAAGTTAAGGAGAATTAGTGTATGTCGAGTGCAGCAGAAGGATGTATCCGTGTTGGTCAACAGGCTCCCGACTTTACAGCAACTGCTGTGGTAGATCAGGAATTTAAGACTGTTAAGCTTTCCGACTATCGCGGTAAATACGTCGTCCTGTTTTTCTATCCCTTAGACTTTACCTTTGTTTGTCCCACTGAAATTACCGCGTTTAGCGATCGTTACGAAGAATTCAATAAACTTAACACAGAAATCCTTGGTGTTTCAGTTGATAGTGAGTTCTCCCACCTAGCATGGGTTCAAACTGATCGCAAATCTGGTGGTGTCGGTGACCTCAACTACCCCTTGGTTTCCGATATCAAAAAAGAGATTAGTGCTGCTTATAATGTACTTGATCCCTCTGCTGGTATCGCTTTACGCGGTTTATTTATTATTGACAAAGATGGTGTAATTCAACACGCGACTATTAACAACCTAGCTTTTGGTCGCAACGTTGATGAAACTATGCGTACCCTACAAGCTATTCAGTACGTTCAGTCTCACCCTGACGAAGTTTGTCCCGCTGGTTGGAAACCTGGGGATAAGACTATGAACCCCGATCCAGTCAAGTCCAAAGTTTACTTCTCTGCTGTTTAAATTTCGGCTGATAATTTATCAAGCTAAGAAACCGGGTTTCCCAGAGACTAAGTAGGATTATATTCGATACTTAATCCAGAGAAACCCGGTTTCTTGATAAACACGCTCCCAGAATTTTGTAATTGAGAAAATATGCTGACTTCAACTGATTTTAGCGGCTTATTTAATGAACGTTTTTTCCGTAATTTTCTGCCAATTCCAGCAACGAATCAATTAGCATTGGGAGTGAAAACTCCAGATTTTCAACTACCAGATATTACGAATGGTAATTTGGTAAAGTTATCAGATTATCAGGGTAAACAACCTGTATTATTAGCATTAACTCGTATATTCACAGAAAAACAATATTGTCCCTTTTGCTTTCCCCACATCAAGGCTTTAAATGAAAATTACGAACAATTTCAAAATCGTGGTATTGAAGTTTTGATGATTACTAGTACTGACGAACAGCAAAGTCAAATTGTAGTTAGGGATTTAGGGTTAAAAATGCCTTTACTTAGTGATCCTAGTTGTCGAGTTTTTCGTGCTTATCATACGGGACAAGCTTTAGGAGCACCTTTACCCGCACAATTTATATTAGATCAAGAAGGCAAACTTCGATATCAGCATTTATTTTCTTTCTTAGATCATAATGCCAGCGTGGAGAAATTATTGGCACAATTTGATTTTGCAGAGGTTGAAAATAAAGCGAAAGGACATGAAGTGCGGACTTTCGGAAATTTGTAACATGTCAATATGCCCAAAGATAGAAATTAATCTATTCTGTGCTTCCTCAAATCTGTTCCGGATCAATCCCCATTTCCCGTAACCTTTCTGCTAAACGGTTTACCCTCGCTTGTGCTTGTTCAGCTCGTTGACGTTCTTGTTCAGCTCGTTGACGTTCTTGTTCAGCTCGTTGACGTTCTTGTTCAGCTCGTTGACGTTCTTGTTCAGCTCGTTGACGTTCTTGTTCAGCTCGTTGAGCAATTTCTACATAGCTCAAAAACCGCTGTCCATCTGGACGAAAAATTTGTAACTCATCTGTGGATAAATCAAACCTTATCTGTAATTGAGGACTAATCCAATCAGGCATTGGTTCGATTAAATCCAGAAATCCTTCGCGACGAACCCAGCCATTTAACTCATTTGTATCGGGATTGTAGAGATAGTACTCTTCTACTCCAAAGTGGTTGTAGAATAGAAGTTTTCGGTTCATTTCCGCTTTGGTATTTCCCGGTGAGAGAATTTCAAACACAACCTGGGGTGGGATATTTTCTTCTTCCCACTGTTTATAAGAACCGCGATCGCCCTTGGGACGACCCAATACTACCATGACATCAGGTGCTGTGCGTTTCTTATTATTACCTTCTAGGGGATACCACAACAAATCACCAGCAACAAACACATTGGGATTATCTGCAAACACCCATTCCAAATTTTGCTGAATAACCACAATCCAGCGGAACTGCTTAGTATTGTCTGCCATGGGTTTGCCATCACTGTCTGGATAGATGACCCCTGGTTGGGAGGGTGGCTGTACCTGTACCATAGCCTTAACTTTTTTGGGTGCGGTAATTCCTTGCTTAGCATGGTAGCACGGTGGTAGCTAGAAAGAATAAAAAGAAAAAAGCTAGCCAAAACTCAACCAACTAAAAAGCTGATCTACCGTTAGTTCTAATTCAACACCACTGAGCATTGGTAGTAGGGAAGCACCTTCATACACTTCTACCCGTTGTCCTGAAAATACTCCTACCACAGTTTCTGCTTCTGGATCAATTAACCAACTTAATTCTGTACCATTACGAGAACAATTTAACAACTGACTCAATACTTTCGCTTGTCTTTGCTGTGGAGAAAGAATTTCAATTACCCAATCGGGATGGATTTCAAACAACTTGGCAATTCTACCAGATGCTTGTAGAGGAATTCTTTCCCAGCGGAATACAGCGATATCGGGAATAATGCAATCACCACCAAATGTACAGCGAAGTTCTGGAAAAGCTAAGGCAAATTTTTGACTTCTGGTAATGCTATTGATAACTTCGCACAGGGTAGTCTGGAGTAGGCTATGTTCCCCATCAGGTAATGGTTTTGGTGCAACGACTTCACCATTCATAGATTCTGATGCTGGGTTGCTGTGTAACTGTTGTAGGAAATTTTTGACATTTTGTTCAGATGCACTATCTATAATCATGGATGAATATTCCTTTTTTAAATTTGATGCCAAATTTTGGCGTTGCTGAATCAATGTATGAATCTTCAATAAAAACCTCACCCCGTCCTGCGGACACCCCTCTCCTACCCTGCGGGTAGACACGTAGCGCAAAGCGCATCCCGAAGGGTAGTGGCTTCTGAAAGTAGCCGCTGCGCGTCTATGGTAAGGAGAGGGGAAGGGGAGCCACTGCTGGGCTATGGTTAAGCGCGTTGTAGCAAGTGGCGTGGTGAGGTATATTCTGTAAATTCATACTTCAATTCGGCAACCCCCAAATTTTAATCGTTTTATTCAGACTTACACTCACTAACATATTCCCAGAATCAGTAAAAGTAACGGTAGTTACTGTATGTATGTACTCTATAAAACTACTGACTTATTATCCTCTTTTGAACAACCATAATTTTACAGTTTTAACCGCACTAACACTGAAATAGAGCAAAAGATTAAGTAGGTCGGTACAAATAAAGCGAAGCAGTTAGGGTAGTCATTTGTCATTGGTCATTGGTAAAGGTTTCAGGGCTATTTACGTTTCGTAACATAGTTATATTTATTTCCGCCGATTTGATTAGTTCCTAATTAGGATTGTCGTAGAAAACATAACTAGTAGAGTAATCACTAAACTCAAAGTAAACTTTTTTTTCACCTTCATCTACTTTAAAGTTAAAATTCTTATCCAAATAACCGTAACCATAACGATAGGGACGGGTTGTTTTTCTATCTCGAGTTGCATAAGCAGTGGAGATTTTCTCAATTTTGATAAATCGATTTACCAGTTTATCTCCAGCATAAATATCTAAAACACCATCTGTACCAGTCCAGTTCTGAATTTCTCTTCCAACTCTGTTTTGAAAATCTTCAGTACAACTAGATAAAAATACAATTCCTATCAAAGCAACTGTGATTTTTTTAACAAGTTTCAACATTACTATAATCTCCTATTTTTATTCAGTTAGATGCAAAAGGCTTAATCCATCTCAATTTAATTGCTGTATCTACGAAACTCGCAGCCAAAGCAAACCACAAAATGCTTTCTGTCCCCAAGATTACAAAAGGGAAAATAGAATCAGATATATTTAATCCTATCTCTACTTCCCCCAAACCGCGTACTAACCCAAAAGCCATCACTCCTCCCGATTTGAGGTGAGGATTGTTATCTTGACGGATGATATAGCGATAGGTGACGCCAAATAACAACCCAGAAAAAGTGGCGATCGCACCACTGACTAAAAAGTTGAAATTCAACCTCAGTATTGGCAAATTACTAAGTAAGGGAAAATACTCCTTCAACAAGAAATTATTGACTACAGCAGTCACAAGAAAAGCCAAGCAAAGGCTTACACCGCCAATAATTCCAGCTTTGAGGGATTCTAGCCTTTCTGTCATCTCTTCAGTATTAAAATATGTTTTTGTCATTTATCATCAGTTATTGGTAAGGTTTTCACTTTCTCATAAACCGTTCAGAAACCGGATTTATCAACGAAAAATTAGGGTTTTGACAGGTCAATATTCCCAAAAAATCCGGTTTCTCTATACTTGTTGATAATGGTGCAAGATATGACGTTCCCTATTACTCTAAGGGTTTATTCCTGGTTAACCCCCAAGACCGCGCTGATTCACCAATTAACCACTTCCCAGTATCATGAATGTTAGAGTCGTTTTGTAAAGCAAGCAAAAAAGTTAGGACTATGATTTTGACATTAGGTTGGGTTTCATTATTGGTTATGTTTACCTGGTCAATTGCAATGGTAGTTTGGGGTCGTAACGGACTGTAGAAACGTGGAAATTCCATCTCCTCTGGGTATTTTATTCTTGGTAGCGTTGGTACTGTTAGCATTAGTTACTGGCGGTATCGGTTATTTGACGCTAGCAGATTGGCGCGATCGCCGTCGCTTAGAAGAAGAAAAACGCCAAATGCGCCAAACTGGTTCTAAACGGCGATAATTCCCAAAGCAATATATAGCCATTGTCCATGAATTAAACCATTTTTTGGTAGGGAGGCGATCGCTTCCCTACAGTCGTATTTGAGTGAGGAGTGAGTAGTGAGGAGTTTGCTTTCTTATTATTCTCCCTCCATTTCAGACAGCAACCCAAAGTGCCCCTACCTCCCCATCTCCCCAGTCTCCGTTTCGGGAGCATTCCAATTTTTATGCGATACCCTAGTACTCGACCAAACCAAGATTGCCGGGTAAAGGCAGAGAGGGGGAAGAGGGGGAAGAGGGGGGAGAAAAAACTTTGTTCTTTCCTTATTAACCCCGCATAGTTTACTTGGTGGAGT
>JASJCY010000100.1 GCA_030065825.1 Nostocaceae cyanobacterium
AAATCTCGTGAGCGCAAAATCAGAGAAGTACAGCAAATAGATGGCTAATTGAGAAGAAAGTACCATTTTGAAAAATTTTCATCAAACTTCATAATTCAGGTGTCAGATTGGTTGTGAAGCGATAATCTCAATATGTCACTAAATCTTGACATAAAAAATGCCAGGGTAAACCAAGGAATACCCTCATGTTAGCATAAAATACGGGGCTGTAAACCCCCAAATCTCGTGAGCGCAAAATCAGAAAAATACAGCAAATAGATGGTTAATTGAGAAGAAAGTACCATTTTGAAAAATTTTCATCAAACTTTATAATTCAGGTGTCAGATTGGTTGTGAAGCGATAATCTCAATATGTCACTAAATCTTGACATAAAAAATGGCAGGGTAAACCAAGGAATACCCTCATATTAGCATAAAATACAGGGCTGTAAACCCCAAAATCTCGTGAGCGCAAAATCAGAGAAGTACAGCAAATAGATGGCTAATTGAGAAGAAAGTACCATTTTGAAAAATTTTCATCAAACTTCATACTTCATAATTCAGGTGATGATATCGCTAATCTTCAACAACAGCTGTTAATCCTGATTGTGCAGAACGCCGAGCCGCATCGGCTACTTTGAGAGTATATAAACTATCCTCTGGGCTAATGTACAAGGAAGTACCAAGAAATAGGCGATCCAATACCATGCTTGTATCCTTGGCAAATAAACCCCGACGACTGCCAATGTCAATCTTTACAGTTTCCCCTTCCTTAAGTAAAATTCCCCGATTATCGTCAACAATAATACCGCCAGTTTCGCCGTGAATTTCAAATTTGCGTTCAGCTTGCCACATGGTTTCGCCTTTACCATAAATAACTTGCCCTAACAGTCCACTACTAAAGGATAGTTGAGCAATGCATAAACAGCTTTGGTAATATTCCCTTTGTGTCTGCCAAAAACGATTATGACAATTGACTGTAATTACCTTACCAAATAAATCCACCAGACGATGCAATCTTGACAACGCACCCATTAAAGGAAAGCCAAACAACTGGTGATTATAAGTCCATTTACGGGGTGATGGTAGCTGGGGTTTAATGGTGTTGTAACGAGTATAAAATATTTCACCTATTTCTGATAAATTGGACTTTAAAGCTTGATGTACTCCTCCCAAAAGTTCAATGTGTTCGACGTGGAGAAGTTTGTTTTCGGCTTTGGCAAGGGCAATTATTTCCTGGGCTTCTGCGACATCCATAGCCAGGGGATATTCTACAATTACATGTTTACCAGCTTTGAGTGCCCCACGGGCGATCGCACCATGATCTCGATTAATCGTGGAAATGACCACTAAATCCACATCTTCTCGTTCTAGCAAATCCTGACAAGAATTCATTCCTTGACATTGGTAATCTTGAGCGAAAGCTAGGGTTCTTTCGGGCTGACTACCCGCAATGGCTACTAAATGCGCTCTAGAATCGTGCACAAATGCCTCAGCTCTTAACTTGGCTGCGTATCCGGTACCAACTAAACCCACCCGCACTTTTGCTTTTTCTAAAAAAGCGGAGTTATCAGACATTTTCTCCACCAATTATTAATCCAAGTTGCTAGTTATTGATTCAGGTGATCACTTTGTGCAACCAAATCCCCTTCAGATATGAAAAACAAAGGGGGATATGGTGAGATATTCCTACAAGTAGCGCAAGCGTAGAGTGTAGGCTTCTGTGACAATCCCGCTAAAGGAAATAATTACTGTCTATGCTATCATTAATCACCTGTTAAAGACGATTAGGCATAGTGAACTACCTACACTTGTGAACTACCCCACGGATAAATCCGGGGGGTTCCAACTTACTGCGTAAGTTTCGTTTACCGTGTAGGCTTCTGGTACACTCTTAAGGTTTCCAGAACTTCCTTGGAGGTTCTATTACTGCTAAATCCTATTGTGCTGCTACTATTTCTGTGCTTCCACTACTATGAGAACGTGTTAAATTACTAAACTGAACTTCTCCTATTGCCTGCATTAAACTACTATCTAATTCCTCAGCCATTTGCATATTTAAGTCAAAGGCATAATTTGCTTCTGCAACTATTTTGTCTACAGTAATATCATCAATAGTTAAAGCATCTAATCCTTGACGATATTTGTCTTTAAATGCCTTTTTATCGGGAATTTGTTCAAAATTGTAAAAAGATGTACCTTCGTAACCAGAAAGTTTTAACACCGATTGGGCAACTTTTTGCAACATTTGACCCCCCGAAAGGTCACCCATGTAACGAGTATAGGCATGACCAAGTAGTAATTCTGGTGCTTTGGCTGATAGTTGGCGGATGCGGGTAAGATAATTGAGGGTAGCAGGTGAAGGTTTAATTAAATGACGCCAATCCTGACCATAATAGAACTCCATGTCTTTCTCTAAAGCAGTTTGACGCTTCAGTTGGGGAAAGTACATTCTCCCAATTACAGGATGGTTTTTATGGCTTTCTATGGCTGCTTCTAGTTCGCTGTAAACGTAATACAACTTGCTTAAAAATTTGGCAAAGCAGTCTCTATCCACAACCCCTTTGACAAAACATTTCATAAATCCCACATTTTCAGCAGATGTATGGGCTTTTTGCGTACCAATACGTAATTTTGCTGCTAAATTATTACTCATTCTTAATTCCTTCATCTGACACCAGGTTTGAGAAATAAACTCCGGATGTTTACCAATTCGCAGTCATAGTCCACAGAGTTCCCCTCGTCAGCAGTTCGACATCGCACCCAAAAAGAGTGTTTTTGATAACAATGCTGAACTAAATCTTGTTGATTTACATTTCCATAATTTAGCAGTTTATGTTTTTATAGCCATACAGCTATTTATATTAATTAACAAAAGCAGCATAACTCCCTATCATAACGGGAAGCTTGGTAGTTGAAATCCCCAAACAAGTAAGTTCTTCAAGGGAAGCAACTATAGCGCTCTTTGTTAATCTCCCAATGGAACAGATTTAATTTCCCAAACTCTATGGTTTTAACAAGGGAAAAAAATTCCCTCGGCTATAGTTAGTCTGTCAATCCAACACAGATTATCGAGTCATCTTTTGTTGTTCATCGATTTTTCGTATTTATACTATTTATAAGAATCAAGCTATACCCATAAAAATAGCTTACGTAGACTTCAAGCTGCTATTTTTCGATTTATTGCTAAAAATATATGTTTATTGCCAGAGAAATACTTCCCGATTAAAACTTTGGTGCAAAATCTGTGTTCATCTCCCCAAACAAGTAAGTCCTTCAAGGGAAGATAACTATAGCGCTCTTTGTTAATCTGCCAATGGAACCGAAGATGCAACTAACATTGGTAGGATGAGTAAAAGATACTTATTTCCCCAGACTGACAAGATTATTACCTTTGCTGCTATGACTATTGCTATTAATAATGCATCCACCCTAATTGAGACTGCAAAGCGAACCCGATTAGCTGCGCTGAAATTGGCTGTTCTCTCCACAGAAGCGAAAAATCAAGCCATTGAAGCTGTTGCTAAGGCTTTAGAATCAGCCAAGGATGACATCTTGCAAGCTAATATAGCTGATTGCGAAACTGCTATGGCTGACGGAATTGCCAAACCCCTTTACAAGCGCTTGCAGTTGGATGAACATAAATTACGGGATGCGATCGCTGGAGTCAGGGATGTTGGTAAATTAGCCGATCCTGTGGGTGCGGTGCAAATTCACCGGGAAATTGATACGGGTTTAGTCCTCAAGCGTGTTACCTGTCCTTTGGGGGTTTTGGGTGTCATTTTTGAAGCACGTCCAGAAGCAGCGATTCAAATTGCTTCTTTGGCAATAAAATCAGGAAATGGAGTGATTCTCAAGGGAGGGAAAGAAGCAATTCTCTCCTGTGAAGCCATTGTCAAAGCTATTAAAGAAGGTTTATCAAAAACTACAGTAAGTTCCGATGTGGTGCAGTTGCTGACCACTAGAGAAGAAACTTTAGAAATGTTGAAGCTAGATAAATATCTAGATTTAATTATTCCCAGGGGTTCTAATTCCTTTGTGCGGTTTGTCCAAGAAAATACCCGCATTCCGGTTTTAGGACACGCAGATGGTATTTGTCACCTTTATATAGATAAAGCAGCGGATGTAGATAAAGCCGTAGCAATTACCGTTGATGCTAAAATACAGTATCCAGCAGCCTGTAATGCTATTGAAACCCTGCTGGTTCACGACCATATTGCTTCCGTATTTTTACTTAAAGTTGCCGCAGCTTTAAAAACATTGAATGTAGAACTCAGAGGAGATAAAGCCAGTCGGGAAATTTTACCCAATATCGGAGTTGCGACGGAAACTGATTGGGAAACCGAATACAGCGATTTGGTGCTGTCAGTGAAAGTAGTAGAGGATTTAGAAGAAGCGATCGCTCACATTAACGAATATGGTTCTAAACATACCGATGGTATAGTTACAGAAGATGCAACAGCAGCAGATACTTTCCTGGCAATGGTGAATGCTGCGGGAGTCTACCATAACTGTTCTACCCGCTTCTCTGATGGCTTCCGTTACGGCTTTGGTGCCGAAGTGGGAGTTAGTACCCAACAAATGCCTCCCCGTGGTCCTGTAGGCTTAGAAGGTTTGGTAACCTACAAATATCAAATGGTGGGGGATGGTCACATTGTTAGTACTTACACTGGTGCTGATGCAAAATCCTTTACCCATCGGGATTTGTAAATTACCTCACCTCATTCCCCTCTCCTTAGTAAGGAGAGGGGTGCCTTTAGGTGGGGTGAGGTTTTCGCTATATGAAACTTACAATTTAACAATCACAGTCTTAACTTCGGTGTAATGTTCTAAACAATATTCACCTTTTTCCCGACCCATACCGGATTGCTTGAATCCACCAAATGGTGCAGCAGCATCAAAGATGTGGTAGGAATTTACCCACACCGTACCAGCACGGACATTGTTAGCTATAGCATGAGCCTTAGTAATATCCTGTGTCCATACCCCAGCAGCCAAACCGTACATGGTGGTATTTGCTAGATGAATTACCTCATCCATGTCCTTGAACTTAATAATGCTCATTACTGGACCAAAGATTTCCTCTTGGGCAATCTTCATGTCATTGTTGACATTGGCGAAAACAGTGGGTTCAATAAAGAAACCGCGATCGCCTACTTGATGACCACCACATAACATATGGGCACCTTCTCGCATTCCAGATTCGATATAACCCATGACTTTATCAAACTGGTCTCGATCCACCTGGGGTCCCTGTTCGGTGTTGGGGTCAAAGGGGTCACCAACTACCCGTTGTTTAGCACGTTCTACACTCTTAGCGACAAACTCGTCATAGCATTTTTCTTCCACAAACAGCCGCGAACCAGCGTTACAGCATTGCCCTTGATTGAAGAATAAAGCATTATGGGAACCGGCAATAGCCGCATCCATATCCGCGTCAGCAAAGACGATATTAGGACTCTTACCACCCAATTCCAATGTTACCCGTTTGAGGTTACTTTTAGCGGCTGCTTCCATTACCAGGTGTCCCACTTCCGTCGATCCGGTAAATGCTAGTTTATCAACATCCATGTGACGAGCGATCGCAGCTCCCGCAGTGGGTCCATAACCTGAGAGAATGTTTACTACTCCAGGAGGGAAACCAGCCTCAATAATCAACTCACCCACCCGCAGCGCTGACAACGGAGTTTGTTCCGCAGTCTTCATCACCACGGTGTTACCAGTTGTTAAAGCGGGTGATAGCTTCCAAGCCTGCATCAATAGTGGAAAGTTCCAGGGAATAATTTGACCAACCACACCCACAGGTTCGTGACGAGTATAGCATAAATAGGGACCACTAATAGGAATGGTTTTACCTTGTACCTTGTCAGCCCAACCAGCATAATAACGGTAGCAGGCAATAACTAGCTTTAAGTCGCCATAGGAATCATGTAATGGCTTACCGTTATCTAAGGTTTCTAGCCGTGCTAATTCGTCAATATTCTCCTCAATCAGGTCAGCCAGTTTGTAGAGTAACTCCCCGCGACGGGTAGCAGACATTTCCCGCCATTCTTTGCTGTTAAAGGCATTTCTCGCGGCTGCTACTGCTTTATCCACATCGGGTGCATCAGCTTCTGCTACATCGCAAATTACCTCCCCTGTCGCGGGGTTTATGGTTTCAAATCTGCGACCGCTGACACTGTTTACCCATTCATTGTTAATCAGTAGCTTTGTTGGACCAATTTTCACCTGTTGTTCTGGTCTGGTTGTCGTAACCATCCGGTCCTCCTTGCGCTAAAAAAAAGCTTATATTATGTTTTCCGGTATACAGAAAAATTTGATATTTTCTTTATTTCTTAAGGTTATATTTTCATTTACTTTAACAAGCTTTACATCACCAACAGACCTCACCCCGGCTAAAGCCACCCCTCTCCTTACTAAGGAGAGGGGAAGGGGGTGAGGTTTTGCGTTCGCAAGTAAATAGACCTCAACCGGGCTAAAGCCACCCCTCTCCTACCTTTACGGTAAACCCCTGGGTGAGGGCTAGAAACCGGGTTTCTCTAGGTGGAGAACCGAGAATCTAAGTATGTATACCAAAAGAAACCCGGTTTCTTTAGAAGCACAGACCTCAACCGGGCTAAAGCCACCCCTCTCCTACCCTACGGGTAGACACGAAGTGGCTTCTGAAAGTAGCCACTCCGTGTCTATAGTAAGGAGAGGGGAAGGGGGTGAGGTTTTGCGTTCGCAAGTAAATAGACCTCAACCGGGCTAAAGCCACCCCTCTCCTACCTTTACGGTAAAAGCCCCTGGGTGAGGGCTAGAAACCGGGTTTGGGGTAGGTGGAGAACCGATTTTATACAATACCCTAGAAGGGTATCGCTACACGATCAAAGCCCACCTGCGTGGGCTGTAAAATTTTTCAAGTCCACGTAGGTGGGCTTAGTTTGTGTAGCCTCAGGCTACTCTAAGAGAAGCCGCACTCTCAAAAGAAGCCGAGTGACCCTCGTCTACCGCGTCTATAGTCTGAGGGTTTTTTTTACATGCCAAACGCGCAGACCACCCGAAAACCCAGATGGTCGTAAATGTCCTCACATTCTGCCCTAATACTATTTTCGCGATATGCACAGCGGCAGCAGCTAGGATAATAGAACCACGAACCACCCCGCACCACTTTACCCTCATTATTATTATAATCAATCCAAGGACTACCATCTGTGGGTGCACCTTTATAGTTACTATGCCAAGTATCTTGACACCATTCCCACACATTCCCATGCATATCGTATAAACCAAAAGCATTTGGTGGAAAAATTCCTACATCTGTGGTTTCTTTCCTATCAATACCTGCGGCTTCAAAAGCGTATGTAAAACTTGCTTTATAATTGGCTAAATCAGTGGTAATCGTCTCCCCAAAGTGGAATGGTGTGGTAGTTCCTGCACGAACAGCATATTCCCATTGTGCCTCACTGGGTAGCTTATAGATTCCCTTCGTTTTTAGGCTTAACCGCTGACAGAATCTGACCGCATTACTCCAAGATACTGATTCTACAGGTCGTTTTTCCCCTTTGAACTTGGAAGGATTTTCACCCATAGTTGCTTGATACTGTTCTTGGGTGATTGGATATTTACTCATAAAGAACGGTTGAACAGTAACAGTGTGTTGAGGACCTTCATCTTCACATCGTCCTTTTTCCCCTTCCTCTTCCGCTGAACCCATTTTAAAAGTTCCCCCTGGTATATATACCATCTCCAAGGTGATACCATTCCCCAAGTCTTCTATAAAGTATTGTGCTTGCAAATGTTGCCTGTTGTTGATGTATCCTTGTGCATCTACAGTCACGGTTTCAAATGAAAAGGTTTGTAGGGAAAAACCCGCTTTCTGTGTCGGTTGTGTATAAGAGATAGGATTTATCACAGGTTGTGTTGGTGGAAATATTCCCGCACCCAACAAATCCAACCATTGTTGCACCGACTGGGGACGAGACTGGTAATTTAACTCCATCCCCTTCATAATTGCCTCATTTACCCTATCGCTAATATTCGGATTTAACTCTTGAGGTGGTGTCAGGAGATTTTCCGTTCTCCCAGGTGCAGGTATAGGTAATTCCCCGGTAATCAAAGCATATAAAGTTGCAGCTAAAGCATAAACATCAATATATTCTCCCCGTTCCGCATGTCGTAGATACTGTTCCGGTGGGGCATAACCGTGGGTAAGATATTCTGTATGCTGCTGCACGTCACCCCGTATAAATTGTCTAGCAAGACCAAAGTCAATTAGTACCGCTTCTTGCTTACCCTCACGAATCATAATGTTACCGGGCTTTAAATCCCGATGCAGCAAACCTTTCTCATGCACCAAGGTTAATGCATCCCCAATTTGGCGGATATATAACAGCGCTTCAGTTTCTGGTAATGCACCTTTTTGGGTTATTCTCTTCTTTAAATCTTCCCCTGGAATGTATTCCATCACTATACAGGGTAAATCATCATGATCAAAGAAGTTATCTACCTGTACAATGTGGGAATGACGACATAAACCAAGGCGAAATCCTTCATATATAAAGTTTTGCTTGAGTTTACCTTGCTGTGGTATCCAAACAGGGTTATTTAATATTTCTTCCCGCAGGGTTTTAATTACCCACAGTTCCCCGCGTCTATTCTTCGCTAGGTAAGTAATCCCAATTCCACCCTCACCCAGCTTTCCTTCGATAATGTAGCGACTCCCAAATAACTCCTGTCCCCGATTCCACCCCATAGGTCAGTAAAAATGCACGCTATTAATTATTTTGGCACGATTCTCAACTAGGGTCACGGTGTCATTACCGCCTAGGATTAAAATCCCAGGAACCTATAAACAAAGTCTGATAAATGTGATAACTTGCACCAGTTGCATTTACTGCCTAGGAATAAATTCCCAGGCTGAAAGACAAAGTCTGATAAATGTGATAACTTGCACCAATCTCAGAAACCGGGTTTCTTAAGATCATTGACCTGTAAAATCCTACATTTTGGTTTAGAAACCCGGTTTCTCTGTACTTGTTGAGAATGGTGCAAGTTGTTAGATAAATCAGACTGAGTAAGGTTTATGTCCTACGAACAAGCTGCGCTAACAGCGCGTTTAAACGTGCTTCGTTTATCAGCTTGGAAATTTATTTCCAAGCGGTTGATTGGGGTAAATGACATTGGTGCAAGTTGTTAGATAAATCAGACTGGGTAAGGAATGAGAGTGCGTTTTAACTGATAACTTGCACCATTCTCAATTCACCCATCCTTCCCGCGTAGGAATAAATTCCCAGGTAATATTTTTGACTTAATACCGTTTTCATATGAAGATACATATAATTAGCCTGCGCAGGCAGGCTTAGTTTGTATAGCCCCAGGCTTTAGTCTGTGGGTATATAATATGCTAGACCTCTGTTTCTCTTCCTACCCTTCAGGAACACTTCGTGAACGCGTTCTTTGCGTCTTTGCGGTTTATTATTCCCCTTCATCTTCCCAAATCGTGCAAAGCATTAATCGCTTCTGTACACCTTTGCGTCACTATTGCTAACTCATTTTTATCCGTAGAATTAGGAGCATCAATCACCTCTCCAATCCGTACAGTTACGGGCACAGAACGGGGGATTTTTGCCCCATTTGCCTCAATCCCTTCCGTACCCCACAAACACACTGGTAACAAAGGGGCTTTTGCTTTCGCTGCAATTAACGCTGCACCCCGTTTCGGGTCTGTAATCTTCCCATCTGGAGTGCGAGTACCCTGCAAAAACACTCCCACAGCCCATCCTTCATCCAGATATTTTAAAGCCGCACGAATTGCAGTCCGATCAGCACTTCCCCTACTCACAGGATAAGCCCCATATAACGCGATCGCCTGTTTCAAAACCGGAATCCTAAACAATTCTTCCTTAGCCATGTAAGCTACCGGACGACCGACACAATTAGAAACCATGGGTGGGTCAAAATTACTCGCATGATTACTTACCACCACCAGAGGTCCATCTTGGGGGACATTTTCCGCACCATAAATCCGACCCCGAAAATAAACATGCAGCATCGGACTCACCACCGACCATTTAAAGGCATGGTATAAAAGCAGACTAACAAATGGTTCGCGGTTTCGAGACATAGAAAATTGGGGAATTGGTAATTGCTAATGGGTAATGGGTAATTGGTAAAATTCTCCATTTACCATTTATTCATAATCTTGCACCATTCTCAATTTTGGGGGCAAGCATTGGGTTTTGGGGGCAAGCATTGGGTTTTGGGGGCAAGCATTGGGTTTTGGGGGCAAGCATTGGGTTTTGGGGGCAAGCATTGGGTTTTGGGTGCAAGCATTGGGTTTTGGGGGCAAGCATTGGGTTTTGGGTGCAAGCATTGGGTTTTGGGGGCAAGCATTGGGTTTTGGGCGCAAGCATTGCGCCCCTACTGATGCGGTAAATCAGCACTGCTGCGGACATTTTCTAAGGTTAAACCAGAACAAGTACGCTTAATCAAACCAGTTAACACGTTTCCTGGACCAATTTCCACCACTCGCTCAATTCCATTGTCCGGTAACGCAAGAGCAATTTCTCGCCAGCGTACCCCTCCAGTCATCTGCCCCACTAAACGAGAAAGCAAAATTTCTGCATCTACAGAGGGATTCGGGTCGATGTTAGACATAACCGCTACTTTTGCATTCCGAAATTCTACTGAATTCAAAACTTCTTGAAATTTCGCTGCTGCCTCTGCCATCAAAGGAGAATGGAATGCTCCAGAAACTTTTAAAGCAATGGCACGTTTTGCCTTCACTTGGGACATTACCGCTTGCACAGCCTCTGGTGTGCCAGAAATGACAACTTGAGCAGGGCTGTTATCATTTGCCATTACCGCATCAGGGTTTTCCCTGAGAACCTGTGACAACTGGTCGCGGTCAAAATTCATCAAAGCCGCCATCATGCCCCCTGCGGCACTATCCATCAGTTCAGCCCGACGTTTTACCAAGCGTAAACCAGTATACCAATCAAACACACCAGCTACATAGAGAGCGATATATTCTCCCAAACTGTGACCAGCCACCAAATCAGGTTGTTGTTTTTCTCGCAGCAAATCAGCCAGAATACTTTCTACCACATATAAACAGGGTTGAGTGTAGAGAGTGCGAGATAGCTTATCTGGGTCATTTTGACAGATTTCGATTACAGACCAGCCTAAAATATCCTCAGCCTCAGCAAACCTCTCCTTGGCTAATTGTATGTCTAGTAAATCCATTCCCATTCCCTGTGCTTGGGAACCTTGTCCGGGAAATACCCATGCGATTTTAGTCATTTGTCATTGGTCATTTGTCATTGGTCATTGGTCATTAAAAATTAAAAATTAAAAATTAAAAATTGGTAACTTTGCACCTCCTGGGTACAAGCATTGCACCCCTAGAATTCTTAACTCCTCGGTGCAAGCATTGCACCCCTACTAACTTCGCGTCTTTTGGGTGCAAGCATTGCACCCCTACAAATTATTTATCTTCCCCATTGGAAAATTGCTGCTCCCCAAGTCAGACCCGCACCAAAACCTGATGCAGCAATAACGTCATCGGGTTTGATTTTACCTTGTCGTACTGCTTCATCCAAAGCCAAGGGAATGGAAGCTGCGGAAGTATTGCCATAACAAGCCAAATTACTAATCACTTTCTGCTGGGGAATCTTCAAACGGTCTGCAACAGCATCTAGAATCCGCTGATTAGCTTGATGCAATACCAGCCAATCTACTTGCTCTACACTCAAGTTGGCACGAAATAATGCTTTGTCTATAATTTCTGGCACCTTTTGCACAGCGAAACGATAGACTTCTTTGCCGTTCATTGTTATTGGTTGATAAGTACCTTGGGCAATTTCGATACCTGGAGTAAGTTCCCTCCCGGATGCATTATAAGGCAGGTTCAGGCTACCATTTTGCGTACCGTCACTTTTAAGTTCAAATCCCAACAAGCGATCGCTCTGATTTGCTTGTAATACTACTGCCCCAGCACCATCACCAAACAATACACAAGTACGTCTATCTTGCCAATCTACCCAGCGAGAGAGGATATCTGCTCCAATCAACAGTACATTTTGAAAAACCCCCGTTCTAATGTACTGAGCAGCTGTAACCAGACCAAACACAAAACCAGAACAAGCCGCAGTTAAATCAAATGCTACGGCTCTTTTAGCCCCCAATTCAGCTTGAATTCGGCAAGCACTACCAAATAAATCATCTGGGGTAGAAGTTGCCAAAACAATCAAATCTACATCTTCTGGCTTTAACAGTGCCATTTCTAGAGCTTGTTTGGCAGCAGCAGTGGCGATCGCACTCAAAGATTCCTGGGGATTAGCCACATGTCGTTGACGAATTCCTGTGCGTGTAGTTATCCATTCATCAGAGGTATCAACCAGTTTTGTTAGTGCCTGGTTATCGAGGGAAGTTGTTGGTACTGCTGAGCCACTTCCTGTAATTGCTATTCCTAAATTCTGCACTCCTAATCTCCCAAGCTACCAGCTATCAGCTTTTAGTTACATTATTTACGCTCTGTTGAGAGCGGAGATTGTCAATTAGTTGTGACTGGTCATTTGTCATTGGTTTTTTGTCATTTGTTCTACCCTACAAAGAGGTTCCGCTAGGGGTAATTGGTCATTTGTCCTTGCCAATGACCAATGACTAATGACTAATGACCAATGACTAATCACTGCTAGCTGCTTTCGCTTTCTAGGCTGTGATATTGGGATTGAATTCTTGACAGCACTTGATGGTCTACTGCTTCTTTTGCCAAACGAATTGCATTAAAAATCGAAGGTGCTTGGGAGCTACCATGACTAATAATACAAATACCGTTTACTCCTAAAAGTAAAGCACCACCATGTTCTGCGTGGTCGATTCGCTGCTTAATTCGCTTTAGGTTTGGTTTGAGGACAGCGGTACCCAATTGACCCCGCAATCCTTGGGGTAATTCTTCCCGCAAGATTTGCAGAATTACATCTCCAACTGCTTCTGCGAATTTTAACAATACATTGCCCACAAATCCATCACACACAATCACGTCAAAGTTACCGGAAAGCACATCTCGTCCTTCCGCATTGCCCATGAAAGCGATTTGGGAATTTTCCCGTAGCATTTGGTGGGCACGCACAGCTGCGTCATTACCTTTGCTATCTTCTTCCCCTATATTTAATAATCCTACTTTGGGTTTGGATACACCCAAGACATACTGACTATAAACCGAACCCATAACAGCAAACTGCTCTAAAAATTTAGGACGGCAGTCTACATTGGCACCGACATCAAGAATCAGTACTTGTTTGCTAGCTATAATTGTCGGGAATACAGCACCGATTGCCGGACGGTCAATTCCCCGCAATCGTCCTAAACGCAGCAAAGCAGATGCCATTGCTGCCCCAGAGTGCCCAGCAGATATTACAGCATCTGCCCGACCTTTTTTCACCAAATCCATCGCCACATTAATGGAAGCCTTGGGTTTGCGTCTAATGGCGCTTAAAGGCTCCTCATCCATGGCGATGGATTC
This sequence comes from Nostocaceae cyanobacterium, assembly GCA_030065825.1. Classification (GTDB taxonomy): domain Bacteria; phylum Cyanobacteriota; class Cyanobacteriia; order Cyanobacteriales; family Nostocaceae; genus JASJCY01. The sequence continues at coordinate 13,486 of JASJCY010000100.1, forward strand.
TTGTGCATTTACTATCTCCACCTCTCCCAAATTCGCATTTGGGGGCAGATGGGATTCAATTTGTTGGGAGTCACCAACCAACAAAACTTCCACACCCAATTCCTCTCTGGCTCGCAATGCGCCAGCAACGATTTCACCGGGTGCGTGATCCCCTCCCATTGCGTCAATTGCGATCCGTACGCCAGTCGATCCCATTGCTCAGAGCTTCTAGAAACTTTACAAATTTTACCAGATGCCTTTACTGTTCAGATTAGCTTTATAACCACAAAATAGTGCTAATTGATCAAAATTTTCAATTTTCGCAGTTTTAAAAGCAACTAGAACCATAGGCTCTGGCAAGCCCAAAATAACATGGGAATGGGGAATGGGGAATGGGGAGATGGGGAATAGGGAATGGGGAGATGGGGGAGATGGGGGAGATGGGGGAGATGGGGGAACTCCTCACTGTTAACTTATTTTCTCTTACTTCCTGGTTTCTAATTTTTTTCCTCAAAACTAAAAATATCCGGAATCGGATTATTAATTCTTGAAAGTAACGATTATAGTGACATTCTCCCCAGCCTATAGACGGATGGGAACTTGTTCAAATCGCTTTGAAAAAATTTCCTGCTACCCTGCTTCCTGTAGCTCTAAGTCCAAAAGACATACAGCAACATCCACCCTCAGATACCTCTACAGGCAGATCACAGATTAGACAGATTACACAGATTTCACGGATTAGACAGATTAGACAGATTTCACAGATTTCACAGATTCGACTGTCCGTGTAATCCAAGAATCCGTGGTCAAATTCCGTGGTCAAATGTCCGTGGTCAAATTCTGTACTGTTTTCAGATTTGCACTGTTAATTGATGAGACCATTGTAACATCAAAACAGTATTCAGGTGAGCATAACAGAGAGATGGGAACTTCCGCTAAACTCGTTAAGCAATGGCAATGATTATGTGGAAGATGAGAACAAAAACCTGTAAATTAACAAAGCTAAAGGTCACAAGTTAGGAACTAAGTTCACAAAAGGAATTAAAGAAAGGATGCTGGAATTATTTAGTTCAGGTTTATTGTCCCTGTGGATGGATATGGCAGGATTACAAATTAAGCCTTTAAATGCGTTGGAAGCTTTGAGTTGGCAAACTAATCCTAGCTTGGTTCTGGCACCCGATCCAAATCCAGTAGGTGCTAAGACTGTGGGACAATATCTCCAAGGTTTGAGGACATCCAAGCTGATAACGGATAATCTCCTACAAAGTCAGGGAATTTGGATGCAGTCTGGACCAATTCTCATGGCTAATCACCAAGGTACTACTCCTCTACCTGCTGCTTCGTTAACTAAAATTGCGACTTCTTTGGTAGCTTTTAAAACTTTTGGTCCTCAACACCAATTTGAAACTTTGGTAGGTGCTACTGGAACTATCAAAAATGGTGTTTTGCAGGGGGATTTGGTGATTAAAGGTAATGGCGATCCGATGTTTGTCTGGGAGGAAGCAATTACTCTGGGTAATTCTCTCAATAAAATGGGCATCAAGCGTGTTACTGGCAATTTGGTGATTACAGGGAATTTTGCGATGAATTTCCAAAGAAATCCATTACTTGCTGGACAATTACTCAAGCAAGCGCTTAATTCTGCCAGTTGGAACCGGAATGTGATTTTTCAATACTCACGGATGGCTAAAGGAACTCCTAAGCCAAAAGTGGTAATTGGGGGGACTGTAAAATTAGAGACTCAACCTAATGCACAAAAAACTCTCCTGTTGCGTCACCGTTCTTTACCCATGAAGCGGTTGATTAGGGAAATGAATGTTTTTAGCAACAATGATATAGCAGAAATGTTAGCACAAGCTGTTGGTGGAGCGACTGTGGTGCAATCCCAAGCTGCCCAACTTGCAGGAGTCCCAGCATCGGAAATCCAGTTAATCAACGGTTCTGGGTTAGGGGTGGATAACCGTATTTCCCCTAGAGCTGCATCTGCTATGTTTATGACGTTGCAACGAGAGGCACAAGCCTATAATCTCAATATAGGGGATTTATTTCCCACAGCTGGGGTAGATCGCCGGGGAACTCTGATGTATGGTAACAGACAAATACCTAATGCTACAGTTATTAAAACTGGTACTCTTAACAATGTCAGTGCTTTAGCGGGAGTTATACCCACACGCGATCGCGGTTTGGTTTGGTTTGCAATTATTAACCGTGGTTATAAGGTTTCGGCTTTCCGTAAACAACAAGATAAGTTGTTACAAAATCTCCTCAAGAAATTAAAAGTTGCACCCGTTATTCCTGCTGCTATTACTCCTAACTCACAAATGAAGGCTTTACCTAAATTAGGTGCTATTAGTCGCAATGAAATTAAACCTCTTCAGAAATAATCAAAAGACGGGATAAATTATGTCTTTTTATTAGAATTGGGAATAGGGAACAGGGAATAGGGTCATATCTTGTATCATTCATCAATAGATGTTTAATAAGAGCAAAAAACCGGGTTTCTAAAGACAAGATTTAGGTTTTCAGTATTATTCATTCTCAAGAAACCTGGTTTTTACCCTTAGTGCAACAGTCAGATCGAACTATACAAAAGCGGAACATCATTATTCAAGTCCCCGGATTTATAGCATTTTTCAGTTGAGTTCAATACACTCGAAACCTCACCCCGTCCTTCGGACACCCCTCTCCTTACTAAGGAGAGGGGAAGGGGGTGAGGTTCATCTGTATTCTATCAAGCGTGAAAAGTGCTATATCCCTGGGGTCTTCAATTTTTAATTTTTAATTGTTATGACACACTATAGCCAGCTTGATTGTTAGAATTTGTTTCAGATGTAGAGTTATACACATTTACTCTATCAACTTTTGTTCTGACTATAAACGCAGCTATTAAAGAACTTACTCTTTTTAAAAACTCTTGGCAGCTATCGTGGAATTTGTAGTTGTATTTAGTATATACAGATAGTGTTCCTATGACTTCGTTATAGTAAACAAGTGGAAAACAAGCGAATGATTTAAATTTATTGTTTATAATCCATTCTTTATTGTTGAACTCTTGTATTTGTTGTTCTATATCTTCAACTATTTCCTCTTTTTTAGATTCAACTACTTTTCCCACAAAACCTTCACCAGGCTTGATGCATTCATCTTCTCTATCTTCCCAGTTTATTCGCTCAACATATTTTTTTGCCTTTAACTCTAACATTCCTGATTTATTTTTTACCCGTAATATACATACCTCAAAAGCAGTATGTTCAGATACTAATCTCGTCACGACTTCATCATAAGCTTTTTGTTCATCTTGGTAGTTAACTAAAAAATTACTGATATCTGACTCTAGTTTATTTTGTCTATTTCTGCGTATATTTGATAAAGCTGTTGCTACAGCTGAAGCTATTGTTGATAGCCAATGAATTTCATCTTTAGTGAAACCATAATAACTAGTAATTTTTTTTGTAATGGGATGAATTTTATTGATGACTTCCAGGACTCCATAGGTCTTATTTTGACCATTTAAAGGAACTGCAAGAAAAGAGTTCATCTTTCCTAACTTTTTATAATACTTATCTCTACTTTCACCGTCCAAATCCTCTTCTTTTAAATTATTACTGCACTGAGGTTTCCCAAAGCCATCTTCTTGTGAATAAGCCGTTTTTCCTGTAAAACTTTCACCAACAGCATATTTTTCTGTAGAAAACCAATGATTGTCTATATCTTTACCATGGGAATCTACACCTTGTATTCCCTTACGATGTAACAGTCCATCTTTGCCAAACATGAAAATAGAAGCTGTTTGAGAATGCAATTTATCACGTACAAAACTAAGAGCCTTATTGATAACATCATTTTCGTCCTTTAAGCTTATCAGTTGATTTCTGACTTCCTGTAAGTGAGAAAGTAAACTTTCCGGAGTAATATCAATTTTAGGAATATCATAAAGCCTATTCTCCACATCCCTGAGAAAATCTGCAATTTCTTCTGGGCTTTTTATATTTTTTAAATCGAAATGAATCGAATATTTAGATGTTCTTACTCTATAAAATGCGTCTTTATATAAATATACTTGTTCTGAAGTTGCAGAAAAATTCACTAATCTTTTGTGTCGTTTATCCTTCAGGTTATTCTCGTTATACCAAACAAGGAGTTGACTATTATCTGAAGATTCAATAATCGCATATTGCTTAGTTGGTAAATTATGATCATCATTTTGAAAATGAACAGTTTTTGTATCTATACAAAATTCTTCTGCAAAAGGCTCATAAGCATATTTCAACATTACATAAACATTGTATTTAGAGCCATGTTTCAAAAGAAATTTTGTGGATTTTCTGTATGCGCCTATATCTGAAAAAATAAATATTCTTTCACTATTTTTGTTGGCAGTGTTTGCAATTTCATCTCCCTTGTCATTTGCCCAGAAATGGTCTACATCATCAACAAGACTCACAGCCTGGACACGAGAATTCATATCTTCCTGTAAAGACACAAGATAGCGTGCATAAAGTTCTAAAGGAATTGAGAAAACTCTGCCATTTGAACCAACTTTTTCAATTTCATTACCTACATCAGTCAAAGCTTTTATAATCAGTGTTTGAAAAAGTTCGTTGTTTTGGAAATATTTGTTATCCTTTAATATCTGTAATCCTGCTTGCAAAACTAATTGAGATTCCGAAGAATCATCTGTAAAGGATTTTTTTAACTGCTGTCGAACTACTTGTTCCCACCAATTAGAACTAGAAACTTTGAAATCAACCCAATCTTTTGCTTCTTGTATATCTCCACCAATTATATTATGAAGCAGTTCAGCTAGATTATCTTCCTTTGTGCCATTTACTGTAGGAAAGCGCAATAAAGGTTCAGGTAGCTTTTCCCCACTAAAACGCACAAGCTTGAAATTATCAATCTTTGCAGACAGGAAACCTACAGCAAAATTCACCCATGAATTCTCTGAAAATCCTGGTGTCAGACAAACAATACTGTAATTTATACCCTTTAAAGACTGGATAGTATCAGCTACCCAAAGTGAACCTAAATTGATATCCGTATCCGAAATTGAAACTTCAATCTGCGGATGCTTCAAGATATCACTCATCTGTTCAGCAACATCTTTGCCAAACTCACTAAACCAAAAAATAAGGACTTTTTTCGGACCGATTTGAGACTGATATCTGTCTGTGAGAATTTTTTGTAATTTAGGCAGTTTACCAGGTCCTGCACCAGTTAGCCTAAACTTAGCGTAAACTTTACCTAACCTCTTCTGGACTGCATTTTGTGACTCTATCCCCAACTCTTTTTGTATTTCTGCTGTAGACTTCCCATCCAATGCTAAAGACAATACCTCCTCTTCCGCTGGAGTTAAACCTTCTTTTTTAACTAAGTCTTTGAGAACATCTGGAGGAATTATAGTCATACTTCTACATATAAAAGCCTCAGTTATTCTAACGCAAACCTTTCTTTAAAGGGATTCCCTTCCAAATCAAAAATATAATGCTGTTAACCTTATAGATGCTTGCCTGATGAACCTCACCCCCGTCCCTCATAAGTTTTTCTAATTACTTCCCACAACCATTTTTCGGGAGTTTCCTCTTTTATAGCGGTTTTCAAGACCTTACCCTCTGTCCCTCTGTGCAAGTTGAAAGAAGGATGTCCGGTCTTGTCAGCGTGAGGTTCTTGGTGTATTAGACTCAACCGATAACCCCTATCTTGTAAGGGTTTCATGATTTTTTAATTGTCCAAAAGCCGCTTTTTTCCAAAACAGTCGATACATCAAAATATTTTAAGCCTGAGTTATCTGAGGCTGCTGAAGCTATAATGAAGTTATCTGAGGCTTTTACAAAAGAGTAATTTTTTCAAGGATAATAAAATGAAAAATTTTCCCAAGACTCTGATGATAGCTTTATATGTTCGGTTATTGCGTTGCTACAGTATACCTTCCTGTTCAGATACTTTGAACAAGATAGGATGTGACGTTGTACAAACACAAACCAACCCATCACCCATTTCTGATGTTACAAGTAAATTGCCAAATAATCAGGAAATAATTATAGCATGTATGCTGCTCTTAATAAAGACGAGTAGTGCTATTAACACTCTGGGGAGAAAAGCAAATGAAAACATCAGGTTAAAAGGCAGCAATGTTCACTTTTTGACACTCAAATTGCAAGGTAAAGGTTCAACCTTCTTAAAAGAATTCTACCAGTCAATTCACCCTCAAAAAAGAACAATTGACCAGAAAAAGCTACTGAATCATCCGAATTTCAGCTTTGCTTTTGGATTCCGTCAACTACTTGATGAGTTCACAAATCCCTCCCTAGACTGTATTAAATATAGTCATATAGACGACATCTGTTATGTCCCTGAAAAAGCTTACTTTGTCTTAGTTGATTGGATCAAAACACAAATCATTTATCAATATGAGTTAGAAAGTCAGATTTTTAATTTTGGTATTTTAGAAAGAACTGTGAAATTTGAATTACCCAGCAAAAGTTAATTAACACACTAGAATGCACCGGAGTCAGAACCTGGGTGGATGTAATACCAATTTGAAAAAAGAATCGGACACATGGTTGGTAGGGGTGCGGTTTCCGCACCCCTACTGATTAAATACCTTTACCTCGAATTAGTTTGAGGAATAATTTCTGTGACTACCCTATTTTTACCAGCACCACCACCACTAACAACAATATTTTCCGTTTGCAGATTACCCGAGGCTTTTTGTCCCGCAAAAGTCATTGGTGGTTCAACTTGTTTATAAACTACTTTTCCTTGAGCTTCTACTAATTTTTTATCCAAATACCAAGTTAATTTCTGCGATTTTAAAGACTGACTGCGCTGTCCCACACCATTAACATTCCCTGTTAAATAAACAGTTTTTTGTGGTATTTTTAATTCTCCTTTATCCCCAGTCATAGTAACATTTTCAGCCCGGTGAAATATACGCACCGGAGCATTTGTAATCACATTATCTGTATTTAAATTCCAGGTCATAGAGTTACTAACTATTTGCATTGGCGGGTCTTGTAATTCTATTTGACCATTTTTAGTAATATTAGCAATTTGAGTTTTCAAATTAACTGTGGCAGCATCACCTTGACCTCTATCTGTAATTTTCTTATTTTGATAACGGTCAACAAGCACTTTTTTATTAGTAATTAATGTTTCTTGTTTTATCTGCCAAATTAAATGTTCCGTTCGCATTTGTAATGCAGGTTCTACCGAATTAGCTACTACCCCTCCAGAAAAATCTATGCGTTGTTCCCGGGTTTTGACTCGCGCTTCCTTTGCTACTGCTTTTAATTGTTTGTGAGTACCATTAATTTGGTTGCGGACAATTAATAAATCTTCCTGGGGACGCCATTCCAATTCATTTCCCCGCAGCACAACACCATTTTTGGGGTCAGTAGCGACAACCTTTCCTTTAAGAAATAATTGCTTGCCATCCTGCTGAATTTGTGCCGTTTCAGCTTTGACATTGTAAACAATTTTGCCATCTTGGTACAATTCACCGTAAGGAGTTGTAACTTGAGCAATTTTTTTCTCTTTGGTGTATTCCGCTTGTTTGGCTTTGACTTTCCAAATCGGTTTACCCACTTCATCAGCTTGTTCTAAGGTGACATCAAAAAAAGTTAAGTTACTCTCAGATTCCGGGGAAGGGGAAGCAGGTTGTTCAGTTTGCTTGGGAGTTTGACCCCCACAACCAACTAAACCTATTATTATACATAATATTAAAGGTAAATTTTTACGCATTCTCTTCAAATTAAAAATTAAAAATTACCCTAGTAGGGGCGGGGTTTCCCCGCCCTCTGGATGGGGTTTCCCCGCCCTCTGGATGGGGTTTCCCCGCCCTCTGGATGGGGTTTCCCCGCCCTCTGGATGGGGTTTCCCCGCCCTCTGGATGGGGTTTCCCCGCCCTCTGGATGGG
>JASJCY010000101.1 GCA_030065825.1 Nostocaceae cyanobacterium
ATGTTCACCAAACCGACACCAAGCATTCCAATCTGGATCTGATTTACCAGCAATATTCTGCCAAATTTGTGTTTGTACAGTAAAACCAAACCGTCCTTTGCTATACTCTTGCCAGAGACTTTCCATCATCTGCATATCTTCACAGGGAAATTTTTCCATATCCGAGACAGTCATAAAACCTTCTTCCTCTCGACGAGATATCCTCAACATTAAAGCTGCTGTTTCCGTATCAGCTTCCTGCCATTTCCCCCTTGCAAGTAAAATCTTCAATAGGGAATAATCCACATCTAGACTTTCTTCCCTCAGCAGCGCATATACAGCTAACTCCAACTGTTGTGATTCCTCCTCCAAAACCTGAATTACCCATTGCAAACCCCCCTCCCCGTACTTCAACCCCTCCGCAACCGCAGCAACCTTGTAATCAAAACCTCCACTCCCAAACCTGCGTTTCACTCCCTCTAATCCCCCCAAAACCACACCATCAACAGGAGTGATATCTTTCCCTCCCAACACCGCATCATACTTTCCTGGTTGATTCTCCATTAACCCTCACCTTTGACTTGCAAACCGCTATATATAGCACTTCTCCCTTGGGTGTGGTACATCAAAACCTCACCCTTTTTCCCTTTCCACACCACAACCTCACCCTCTTTCCCTCTCCTTACCAAGGAGAGGGATGTCCGGTCTTGTCAGGGTGAGGTAAAATTTGTATTTCATCCAACTAAGAACCGCTATCTTTAAAAAGCGCTACCAAAAGAATACTTACTACTTACAGATTTTAAACCTTGAATAATCTATTTGACATCGCTAACCAATTTAAACCCCAAGGTACAATCGCTGATATCCAAGAATTTGGACATGGTAATATCAATAACACTTTCCTGGTAACCCTGGATTCCTCCACAGATAAGCACTTTATTCTCCAACGCATCAATACCCAGGTGTTTCGTCAACCGGAATTGGTGATGCGCAATATCAGCACTTTTACCCACCATGTCCAACAACGCTTGCAACATTTTCCCCTTAATAGACCTTGGGAAGTACCCCGTGTACTCTTAACCCAGGATAATAAAGATTACTGGATTGATACTCATGGTTCATTTTGGCGATCGCTCAGTTTTATTGAAAATACAGAGTCATTTGATACTATCCAAAACAATCATCATGCTAGTGAAGTAGGTTATGCTTTGGGTATGTTTCATAACCTCATCAGCGATTTACCACCCCAAAAATTGGCTGATACCTTGCCCGGTTTCCACATTACACCGGGCTATCTCCAGCATTATCAAAATGTCAAAAAACAATATATACCGTCTGTACAAACCCCAGAATTAAAATATTGTTTGCAATTTGTGAGCGATCGCACAACTTGGGCACATGTCCTGGAAAATGCCCAAGCACAAGGACATTTAAAGCTACGTCCCATTCACGGTGACCCCAAGGTCAATAATGTGATGATAGACACTCAAACTGAGCAAGCCATCAGTATTATTGACTTGGATACCGTGAAACCGGGCTTAGTTCATTATGATATTGGTGATTGCTTGCGTTCTGCGTGTAATTCCTTAGGAGAGGAAACCCAGGAATGGGAAATGGTCAGTTTTGATACTGATATTTGTGATTGTGTACTCCAAGGCTATCTTTCTGTAGCGAGGGATTTTCTCACGGAAAGGGATTATGCATATATGTACGATGCTATCCGTCTGATTGCGTTTGAGTTGGGACTACGTTTTTTTACGGATTATTTGCAAGGAAATATTTATTTTAAGACCCAATATCCAGAACATAATTTAGCTAGAGCTTTGGTACAATTTAAGCTTACTGAAAGTATAGAATCCCAGTCAGCAGCTATTTGTAAGATTATTCAAGAAATGCGATGAACAAGTATCATTTTGATTTACAACCCTTTGAACCAGGGTTAATTGATATAAAAATTTCGGGTAAAATTTCCAGGAATACTAACAATTTGAGTCTTGGTTATAAATTAGAGGGTGAATTAGAAAAAATCGAAATTCCTGCAATTGAAAATATTCCAAATCGCAAAAATGAACTGTGGGAAGCAACCTGTTTTGAATTCTTCCTGGGGATTAAAAATTCGTCCCGTTATTGGGAATTTAATCTTTCACCCAGTGGACATTGGAATATTTATCGTTTTGATGATTATCGTCAAGGTATGGAAGAAGAAATTGCTGTTACTTCTCTTCCTTTTAGTGTTCAACATGACTCAGATAATTTACTGCTGAATTTGGAAATGGATTTAGGTAAGTTAATCTCAGAAAAACAGTCTTTAGAAGTTGGGATAACTACTGTTATTCAAGATAAAAATAGGAATATTACTTATTGGGCATTAACCCATTGTGGAAAAGAAGCAGATTTTCATTTGCGGGATAGTTTTGTGGTGGAATTGTGAGTCTTTAATCCAATATTTGTGATAACAAAAATTGACAAATTCCTTACGAATACTCATAAGTTACAAAACTTTTGAATAATCTAACAACTCGCATTCCTATGGAATAACCATGAGGTGGAACCTCCAAACCCTAGTTACCAGCGTGACGCTGGTAACTAGAACATAGAGTCTCTGACTCTTCTTGAAAATGGTGCAAGACTAACGCATCATGTTATATAGCGGTGCGTTAGGATGCAAATGATAATGTTTTTCCTGAGAAATCCGGATTAAAAGTCAGCGTCTAACACACCCTACAGTAATTTGATTTTAACTTTATCAATGGTCTCTAAAAGCGATAATGTAATTACAGACATTAATCGTATTTTACCTAGCAAATCGGAGTCAAAAATGGGTCGCATAAATCCTTACACCCTACAAATGCAGATTACCCGCATGTTTACCCAGGGTCAATCTTTTTTCGCTACCACCAAAGTCCAGGAATGGCTAAAAGAACGCAAGCACAACCCTGCCGATTATGATATAATCTTCCATGAAAAACCAGCCCCTCCTGGTTCTCAAGAAGTAATTGTAGTAGAAATTGAACTTAAGCGTAAAGATGGACAACCTGTAGATCCGTGGTTACAAGAACAAGCGAATTTACACACATGATATCGTTTTTTCCTTCTAGGTAATACCTCGCATCAAAAAATAAATAAAATTCATCTTGTCTTTATACAAATCATAAGAAATCAGCGTTCTCATTTGCGGAACGCTATTTTTTATGATTGAAGTTTATAACATCATGTCTTGCACTACCTTGATAAACTGGGTTGATTGAGATTTACTCAATCTTAAAACCTAAATTTTTAGTTTATAAACCTAGTTTCTTTGCTTTTGTTGAAAATAGTGCAACATGCAAGTAACAAAACTTTGAAAAACCTCCGTTATGAAATCTAATCGTCCTTGGGTTATAGCTTTTTGGTTCTATTTTGGTATTTTAATGAGCATTGTAATTTCCGCATATTTAAAAATTCTGCCTGTCAAAAATGCTAATATTCCTTTTTACGATACAATTGGGCATTTTGTTTTAATTGGTTTGGCAGCTTTTTTCAGTCATTTAGCTATGAATAAGCGCCATTTTTTATTTTTGAATATCTCATTACCCTTAGCACCAATTTTAGTAACCATCGTCACGGTAATCGAAGAATTTCTCCAAAATTTATCACCCCATCGTACTTTTGACTTAGTAGATTTAACTGCTAATTTTTGCGGTATTATTCTATTTACTTACTTAGCAGAAAGAATCAACACCAACAAATCTACAAAAAAGCAACCTTAAATTTATGATTCTCTGGATGATTCTCTGGACTTGATTTACATCACCTCCACTATTTAATTCCAATGGCTGAAACCACGTCTATTTTGAAACCCATAGTTTTTTACTGAGTCCCCGTCCTTAAGGACGGGGTCTTTAATCAATGGTTTTTGTTCCCTATTCCCTATTCCCTATTCCCTTTTGACAAACTCCAGATTTCGACTTGGACGAGGTTGAAGTCAAAATTTCCCCTCTATTGTAATCTGGAATTAATAGATATTTCCAGAAATCAGGGAATTAGGAACATGACTGATAATCATATTTGTAGCAACTGCGGTAAACGTATATTCGCTTGGATAATGGCTAAAGGTAGTAATGCATATAATCAAGTTGTAGAACACCGCAAACGTTCCCTATTTAGTAATCTCCAAGGTCATGTTTTAGAAATTGGTCCTGGAACTGGTGCTAATCTACCTTTCTTTCCTCAAAATATTAATTGGGTAGGAATTGAACCAAATCCTTATATGCATTCTTATCTCCAACAATCAGCCAAAAAACTAGGTTTTAATAATATCGACCTCCGCAGTGGTATTGCTGAATCTATAAATGCTGAAGATAACAGTATGGACGCTGTTATCAGCACATTGGTTCTTTGTTCAGTGACTAATTTAGCTAATACTTTAGAAGAAGTATTACGCATTCTCAAACCCGGTGGACACTTCTTATTTCTCGAACATGTCGCTGCACCCCAAGGTACTTTATTACGCAGTATTCAAAGTGGTGTTCGTCCTCTATGGAAAATAATTGGTGATGGATGTCATCCCGATAGAGAAATTTGGACAGCGTTGGAAAATGCTGGTTTTACAAAGGTAAATTATGAGCATTTCCGCGCACCTTATCCCATTGTTAGTCCCCATATTATTGGTATGGCGATTAAATAAAAATGACATGTTTTAATAGATAGTAAAACCTTGACCAGATTTTCGGCATTGCTGAATTGGAACATGAATTTACAAAATACACCTCACCCCCTTCCCCTCTCCTTAGTAAGGAGAGGGGTGGCTTTAGCCGGGGTGAGGTTTTTATTTGAGATTCATAGCTATATTCAGCAACGCCAGATTTTATATCACATATCTCATGAATCAAATTAACCTCTGGACATCCGCACAACACGCTTTACAATATTTAGAACAAGCAGATAGCATTCCCCATCGCACAGAAGGAGAAGCAGTACTATTAGAATATGTCCCCCAAACAGTGAAGCGAATTCTGGATTTGGGAACCGGAGATGGTCGTTTATTATCTCTTTTAAAAATTGACCGTCCCCATCTGAAAAGTGTAGCTGTAGACTTTTCTCCCACTATGTTATCAGCCGTAAAAAACCGTTTTGCTGGGGATAAAACAGTAGAAATAATTAACCACAATTTAGATGAATCACTACCGGATTTAGGAAAATTTGATGCGGTGGTTTCCAGTTTTGCAATTCATCATCTTAGTCATGAACGTAAACGTTCTCTTTACCAAGAAATTTTCCAAATTCTAGAACCAGGGGGAATTTTTTGTAACCTGGAACATGTAGCGTCACCTACCCCCAAACTCCACGAACAATTTTTACATGCAATTGGTAAAACTATCGAAGAAGACGATCCATGTAACCAACTGCTAGATGTAGAAACTCAACTTATTTGGTTACGAGAAATTGGTTTTAATGATGTAGATTGCTATTGGAAATGGTTGGAAATGGCATTGCTGATGGGATTTAAACCAAGCTAATTCCCTAATTCCTTTCCCCCCCCTTACCACTGGGAGAGGGGAAAGGGGTAACTCATATGTTGCACCATTCAAGGGCAAGTAGAAAGAAACCGAGGCAGCATGTTGGTGAGGCAGTGCGGTCTTTTTGGCTTCCAACCAAGAGCAACTGCCGTTAAAGCAGCGTCTCCAAAGGAGATAAGGGTTCCCCGATTTATAGACGCAGGTCATGCGGGTTCGGTGCAGGGTAGCAACTGCTGGGGTTTATAAACGAAAAATTAGGGTTTTTATAGGTCAATATTCCAAAATTACCTGGTTTCTAATCCAGGTGCAAGATGTGTGTATAGGAAAAATTAGGGTTTTTATAGGTCAATATTCCGAAATTAATCAGTTTCTCCACCCAGGTGTAAAATGTGTGGTGAGAAATTGTGGAAAAATTGACAGAAAATCAGGTTTTTGAGGTAGTAGAGTTGTATCGCTCAGGAATTTACCGTTAATATAGTTGTAAAGTATATTCTCTGCTACCATTTCAGATAGTTTTGGGCAAAACTCTACTTAGGTCGTAAATTGACAACAATAGGTTTTATTACTCTCCTCCAATTCCTTACAAATGCTAGACACTAAAATTTTATTGTACAACAAAAATGAGTAATTCTCAAGAAATAATGCACCATAACTGTCTGGAAAATATCTACAACTTCCTGCAATTATCAGATAAAATTGCTACATCTGGACAACCATCTAAAGAAGAATTTTCTCAGATAAAACAAGCAAAATATCAAGTAGTTATTAATTTAGCATTACCAGATTCTCCTGATGCTTTAGCAGATGAAAAACAAATTGTAGAATCTCAAGGGATGGAATATATACACATTCCTGTGGTATGGGAAAATCCTACTATGGAGAATGTCAAAACTTTCTTCCAAGCCATGGAAGCCAGAGTAGATAAAAGAATATTTATCCACTGTGCAGCCAATAGAAGAGTTGCAGTTTTTATGTATCTTTATTGCCGTCTTTATCAAGGTGTGAGTGAAGAAGAAGCCAAAAAATCCTTAGAACAAATTTGGGTTCCCAACACAACATGGCAAAAATTTATACAAGATGTCATGGCAAATTATCATTCAATCTAAAATATCCAAAACTAGGATTTTGACTCAGGTGCAAAATATCGGATAACCTACCTATACATGGGATTAAATAGGATGAGGTGAAATAAAATACTTCACTCCTAAATTCATTACCCAGGATATAGTTAAATTGCCCTAGGCAAATATTACGAATTATGTTGACTCCCTCAGTGCAACTGCCCTTATATGGTAAACGTATTCTAGTTACCGCACCCTGTAACTATGCTGCTAGGTTATCGCAACACCTAATTCTTCAGGGTGCTTTGCCGTTGTTGATGCCCACGATTGAAACCTGTTACCTAGAAGACTTTACGGAATTAGATCAGACGCTACAACGCATAGATACTTTTGATTGGATTGCTTTTACCAGCCGCAACGGTATTAATGCCTGCCTGCAACGCTTACAAGCTTTACAAATATCCCCTTCTGTGTTAAATAACTCTAGCTTGTGTGCTATCGGTAAAGATGCTGAAGGATTAGAAAAAATTGGTATTAATGTTGACTTTGTTCCAGGAGAACCTAGTCCCCAAGGAATCATTGATGAATTGAAGAAAATTCCCGATATTGCTGAACTAAGTATACTTGTCCCAGTTCCAAAATTTGTGGGTATTCCAGAACCCAATGTAATTTCCAACTTTGTCAGAGGTTTAGAAAAATTGGGGATGAGAGTTACCGTTGCACCTAGTTATATTACCAGGGCTTTAGACAAAACTTTGTACGAAATAGAGTTAAATTTAATGCGTCAAGGTAAAATTGATGCGATCGCTTTTAGTAGCACAGGAGAAGTAGAAGCTTTTTTATCCATGGTAACCTCCCAAGAGGATTATAAACAATGTCTAATTGCTTGTTTTGGTCCCTATACAGCCGCTAATGCAGAAAAATTAGGCTTGAATGTTTCCATTGTTGCCCAAGATTACAGTTCATTTGCGGGATATGCTGAGGCTATAGCCGCATTTTTTCAAGATGGAACGTAGGGGCGGGGTTTCCCCGCCCAGGAGATGGTCAGATGGCGTAGGGACGCAAGGGTTGTGCCCCTACAAACCCCTGGACGCAAGCCGCAGCGCCCCTACAAATTCCTGGGCGCAAGGGTCGTGCCCCTACAAACCTCTGGGCGCAAGCGTTGCGCCCCTACAAATTCCTGGACGCAAGGGTTGTGCCCCTACAAACCTCTGGGCGCAAGCGTTGCGCCCCTACAAATTCCTGGGCGCAAGGGTTGCGCCCCTACAAACCCCTGGGCGCAAGGGTTGTGCCCCTACAAATTCCTGGGCGCAAGCCGCAGCGCCCCTACAAATTCCTGGGGGCAAGGGTTGTGCCCCTACAAACTGATAACTCTGAATTAAACCAATGTCTGAAAAAGAACCACAAGAATTACGACAGAAAATAAAATTACTGGTAGATGAATCTCTACGTCAGTCTGATCCTTCTGGATGGTTTGAACCTCTTTATACCCAAGCTAATGGTGATCCTTCCCAAGTGCCATGGGCAAATTTGACAACAAGTCCTCACCTAGAAGAGTGGCTGGATAATTATCTTCCCCAAGGTGATAGAGGTTCAGCCTTGGTAATTGGATGTGGCTTGGGAGATGATGCAGAGGCTTTACAAGCAAAGGGCTTTAAAGTTACAGCCTTTGATATTTCATCAACTGCGATCGCCTGGTGTCAGCAACGATTCCCCAATTCCCAGGTAGAATATCAAGTCGCCGATTTGCTGGCACTACCGTCAACATGGCATGGTGCTTTTGATTTCGTTTTTGAGTCACGTACTATACAATCATTGCCCCTAAATATACGCTCTCAAGTCATCGATTGCGTTGGGCAATTGGTAGCAGATACAGGCACACTATTAGTTATCACCCACTTACGGGATAATGATAGCGAACCCGATGGTCCGCCTTGGGCATTATCGGAGGGAGAAATCGCCCAATTTACCCGGTGGGGATTGCAAGAAATTCGCCGCCATACATTCTTTGAGGGTGAAAATAATGCTGTGACTAAAATTCGCATTGAATACCGTAAAAATGTGGTAATGGGTAATGGCTAATGGGTTACGTTTATTTGCACAGACGTGTTTATTTTCCTCTAACTACTTAGAATGCAAATAGGTGTATTTGAGCGCACTGTATCGTGTCTGAATTTAAAGTATTTATCACTCGTCGTCTTCCTACAGATTTAGAACAACTGCAACAATTTGCTAACGTCGAAGTCTGGGAACAACGCCAACCACCTCCCTACGAGGTTTTACTAGAAAAAGTCAAAGAAGTGGACGGCTTGCTGTGTTTGCTGACTGACAAAATTGACAAACAGCTAATCGAAGCAAGTGACTCTCTCAAAGTTATCAGTCAAATGGCAGTTGGTTATGATAATATCGATATCGCTGCGGCTACGGAACGGATGATTCCCGTTGGTTACACTCCCGATGTCTTAACTGATGCCACAGCGGACTTTACCTGGGGGTTACTAATGACATCGGCACGGCGAATTGTGGAAGCAAGTCAGTTTACCCGCACAGGTAAGTGGCAAACCTGGGAACCAGATTTGTTACTGGGTTCTCAAGTAACAGGTGCTACCTTGGGAATTGTCGGTTTGGGGCGGATTGGTAAGGCAGTTGCCCATCGTGCCCAAGGTTTTGATATGCGAATTTTATATACCAGCAATCGATGTGACGTACATTTAGAAAATACCCTGGGTGTGGAATTTGTCAGCTTAGAACGTCTGCTGCAAGAATCTGACTTTGTGACAATTCATATGCCATTAACTCAGAATAATTATCACATGTTTGGTGATGAACAGTTTGCATTAATGAAGTCATCTGCGGTTTTAATTAACACAGCACGGGGAGGAATAATTGACCCAGATGCCCTCTACCGGGCACTTTCTAAGGGTACAATTGCTGGTGCTGCTATCGATGTTACAGAACCAGAACCAATCCCTACTGACAGTCCCTTACTGACGCTGGATAACTTAATTATCACACCCCACGTTGCCAGTGCTAGCCGTCAAACACGGGAAAAAATGGCAAATATGGCGATCGATAATTTGATTGCTGGGCTAAAAGGCGATCGCCTACATGATTGTGTTAATTCTGACATCTATCACTGAAAAGTTAAAAGTTTGTAGGGGCGCTGCGGCTTGCGCCCAAAAGTCGCTTTGGCTTGCGTCCAGGAGTTAAGAGTACGGAGTTTGTAGGGGCGCAACGCTTGCGCCCAGAAACCGGGTTTGTTTGAGGCTAACTTAGGATGCTTCGATACTCCACCCATAGAAGCCCGGTTTTTACCTACACCCATAGATTTAATATTTACTTTACCCCTTAATTACAGCAACTGGTCGCAGACGTGCTACCTTGTGGGCAATACCAGCTTTGCTAACTACTCCCACCACTCGGTCAACATCTTTGTAAGCTTTTGGTGCTTCTTCTGCTAAACTGGGCATAGAACCAGCGCGGACAGAGATTCCTTCGTTTTCCATTTCTTGACGCAGGCGATCGCCCCGAATTGATCGCTTGGCTTTGTGACGACTCATTACCCTACCAGCACCGTGACAGCTAGAACCAAAAGATAGGCGATCATTTTCTTTAGTGCCTAACAAAATCCAACTTTCTGTTCCCATGGAACCGGGGACTAATACGGGTTGTCCCAATGGGCGATATTCTGGGGGTAAACCTGCAAAACCGGGACCAAAAGCCCTGGTAGCACCTTTACGGTGAACGCATACTGTTTGTTGTTTCCCCTCAATTTCATGGGTTTCAATCTTACCCATATTGTGGGCAATATCGTATACTTGCGGCAGAGTAGTTTCACCAAATACTTCCTGGAAACTCCGTCGTGCATGGTAAGCTAAAGTCTGACGGTTAGCAAAGGCATAGTTAGCAGCTGAGTTCATTGCTGCCAGATAAGCCTGTCCCTCTGGGGAATCTATGGGGGCACAAACGAGTTCTCTGTCTGGTAAATCTATACCATAATTAATTACTGCCCACTGAAAATCATGGACGTAATCGGTGCAGATTTGATGTCCAAAACCGCGAGAACCGCAGTGAATCTGTACCGCGAGACAACCTTGTTTTAACCCCATAACTTCTGCCGCTTTGGGGTCAAAAACCTCTTCTACCACATCTACTTCTAAAAAGTGATTTCCGGCACCCAGAGTCCCTAATTGCCCTTTACCCCGTTCTTTTGCCCGCTTGCTGGTATGGCTGGGATCTGCACCTTCTAAGCAACCAAATTCCTCGGTGCGTGCTAAGTCATTCTCGGTGGCATAACCATGTTGTAATGCCCAATTTGCCCCCAGAATACACACTTGTTCTAACTCTTCTGTGGACAGGGGAATACTACCCTTCTCACCCACTCCACTGGGACAGTTGCGGTAAAGAACGCTTGCTAAATCGCTTAAATAAGCTTTAGCCTGTTCGTACTCAATTTCTGATGCTAGAACCCGCACCCCACAGTTTATATCATAACCGACAGCTCCGGGAGAAATAATTCCTCCTGGTACTTTGGCAGCCATGACACCACCTATGGGCATTCCATAGCCTTGGTGGACATCTGGCATGACAATAACATGACCCACTAAACCAGGTAAACGGGCAACATTTACTGCTTGGGTAATTGATAAATCTCCTAAAGCATCTTCTAGTAATTCTTCATCGGCAAAAATCCATACGGGCACTTTCATATCGGGATGAAAGGAAGTAGGAATTTCCCACAAATAATCATTAATTTTGCGAAAATCTTGTTTGTTAATCATATGCCCTCCCCAGATGTATGTGCAGTATTGTTGTAGGCTGGGATTAATTTTATAGTTGGGGCAAAACTAGATAATCCCATCGATAAATTTTATTACTGTATATCGAATTTTTGATTTTTATTCTTTTATACTTCCTTGATTCATTCTTGATTACACATCTAATACTAAGGTTGTTTCTAAACCAGTTTCTGTGCTGCAAATTGACAAATTATTATAGGTAACAGCCTTAATATACTTCTGCCACTTGCGAACGGGTACAAGAGTAAACTGTACATGTAAATTAGTTGGTTCGAGATGTAAAATATCAAACTTTGTTGCTACTAGTGCTTCGCTTTCGTACAAGTAAAGCAGTTCATTTAACCAGGCAACTAATAAACTTTCAGCATCAATTGCTTGTAATTGAATTTCTCGCACCTTTTCATCATTTGTAGCTGGCTGGACAAACTCCACACCTGCTAGAGAGTAAAGACCTAAAGTAGCTTGGGTAAATAACTCTTGGAGATTTTGACCCCAAATCCTATAGGCACAATCAGCAGTGTGTTCCACCTCTTGGAAGCCAGGGGTATTCATAAAGTCTGAAGTTTGCATAAGTTTAAGATTAAATGGTGAGTTTTATGTATATATCTGCTAATATAATGATAGATAAATAGGCTGGATATTTACTGCAAATAAATCAAATCTTAAATAAGCGATACAAAATCTAGTTAGGAGGGGCAATTATGTTGAAGAAACTATTCCACAACCAGCCTCCAACTTCAACCCCAGATAAAGGGGAAATTATTCCCGATCCTTGGGAAGAAACTACTTCAGTGGATAAACCTGAATCCATGGCTGAAGGTTGGGCACCAGCAGTAGAAATTCATCCCTTAATTGTTGGTGAACAACAGCCCCAAGCTGTGAGTCTACCTATAGTTACAGGTAGGGAGGAAATTAGTCCGGTGCAAGTGCTATTGCAAGATGCCCTGAAGGTTAAAGCTTATGATGGTGGGGTATTGAAAATTAGACTTGAGGAAGCTTTGGGACTGCTTTCTTGGATGGCGATGGGAACACCAGGATATGCTGGCTAAGTCAATTTTTGCAGTCATGGTAAAGCTAATATGGGGGGTGCAAAGATTGCATCCCCTAATTTTATAGGAACTTGACACCAGTTAAATACAAGTTAAGTACAAGTTAAATATAAGTTAAATAAAAATGGGTTTAAAGATAGGATTTTTAATTGAACCATTGCGGAATTGGTTCCCCAAATTTCAAGCACAAATTAAGTCTCAAGCCACTGAATTAGAGCAGAAATTTATCGAATCTTCCTTAGATGACTTACCACAAGAAATATTAACAAGTCTCAAGAATAATATTGACGGTTTATTTATCCCTCAAATTTATCAAGATACAATAGAGTCTCAGTTGACAGAAGCTTTAGCTTTATGGCAAGAACAAGAAGATGCAGCAAATAGTTTAGTTATTCTGGGAAATCCAGTTGAGCAAACTAGAAAGATTATCAATGAAACGTTTCTTGGTTGGCAGCAAAAGCATATTTGGCAAGTAAAATCTTTATCTTGGAAAATCAGACCAGAAAATCATTCCACTATCTTACCTCAACTGCAACAAGAGATTGAATTATCTTCTAAAAACCATTCAAATAACGACAGTTTATCTCAGCGTAAATTTATAGTAATTATTCCCGATTTAAGCTACTGTTTTCTACGATGTGTGGATGGTTTAGAAGCAATAGATTATATCCAGGAAATGGTTGTTAAATACCGTTCTATATTTTGGTTAATAGGTTGTAATAATTGGGCTTGGCAATATCTGGATTGTGCTTGCAAAATTGGGGCATATTTTGAAAATACATATTCACTACCAACCCTGAAAGATATCGAAATCAAAGATTGGCTTAATCCCATTCTTCAGACAATTGACTTGAATTTTAACGATAGTCGAAATCAAGAAGATGATTCTAAATTAGGAGATGATGAAAGAGAAAAATGGAATTCCAAATCAGAAAAAAAATACTTTGGTTCTTTAGCTGATATGTCTTTAGGAATTAGTACTATAGCTGCACAATTATGGTTGCGTTCTTTGGCTATCAAAAAGAAAAAATCCGAAGAAGATGAAAACGAAAATACAGAAATAGAGTCAAATGATTCTGATTCTATGTTTTTGCAATGGGCAAAGTTACCAGATTTACCAAACTTGACAAAAGATGACCTTTACCTACTATTTTCTTTATGTTTGCATAATACCATAAATGTGCCTGATTTAGCTTTGAGTTTAGGAGAACCAGAAAGTAGGGTACAAGCACAGGTTCAAGTTTTAAAACATGTGGGCATCATTGAGCAAAAACAAGGGATACTGATGTTAAATCCAGTTTATTATCCCCGACTTAAAAGACATTTAGTCAATAATCACTTTCTTGTTGTAGGAGATAGTTAATGTCCATTTTTATTAGTTCGGTTGCAATTTTATTAGTTGAAGATAACAAAAATAGTGTGGAAAAAGCTTCTGAAATTTTAGCTGAAATCACCACCTTTAAACTAGTGCAGGCAATTATTATTTTAGTGAGTGCTTATGCAGCTCTTTTTGCCATTGATAAACTGATAACCTGGCTATCAGAGAAAGTACCATTAAAGTTTCGTCTCAGTATTAAACAGTCTTTACCATTTTGGCACGCATTTGTATTGGGACTTGCAGGAATATTACTCATTAATTTATTTTTGAATTTATCAGCTAATAATTTACTAGCAATTACAGGAACCGCAGCGGTAGCTTTAGGTTTTGCTTTCAAAGATTATGTAAGTTCAGTAATTGCTGGAGTAATTGCACTATTTGAAGGACCATATCAAGTAGGTGATCGCGTGAAAATTGGTGAGTATTATGGGGAAATTATGAGCTATGGATTGAGAGGAATTATGCTCAAAACTCCCGACGATAACGTAGTCACAATTCCCCACAATAAACTCTGGACAGAGGCTATTTCTAATTCTAACAAAGGTAATTTAGAAGCTCAGACGAACGTTGATTTTTATCTAGCACATGGAGTAGAAATAGAAAGGGTGATACACATTTTATATCGGGTAGCTTATACAAGTAAATATACACAACTTAAACTACCTATTTTAGTTATAATGGATGAAAAACCTTGGGGAACTCACTTTCAACTGAAGTGCTATCCTATTGATGCACGGGATGAATTTATTTACAAAACAGATTTAATTAAACGTGCTAAACAAGCTTTTGCTAAATACGGTGTGGTGTATCCAGTTTTGCCAATTCCGATGTCAAAAAGGGACTAAAAAAAAGAGCCAGAGGCTCTATTTTCTGGTTCCCAGGCTCAGCCTGGGAACGAGGATTTGAAGGCTCCGCCTTTTTCATGGAAACGAGGGTTAAAAAGAGCCAGAGGCTCTATCTTCTGGTTCCCAGGCTCAGCCTGGGAACGAGGATTTGAAGGCTCAGCCTTCTTCTTCATGGAAACGAGGGTTAAAAGGGACTGAAAAAAAGAGCCAGAGGCTCAACCTTTTGGTTCCCAGGCTGAGCCTAGGAACGAGGATTTGAAGGCTCCTCCTTCTTCATGGAAACGAGGGTTAAAAAGAGCCAGAGGCTCTATCTTCTGGTTCCCAGGCTCAGCCTGGGAACGAGGATTTGAAGGCTCAGCCTTTTTCGGGCTAGTAACGAGGATTTGAAGGCTTCACCTGCTGGTTAATTTTGATGAGGTATCATTCTGCCAATGATGATAATTAGGGAGGAAAGGACAATGATTGGTACAACAGGTAGCATCCCAAAATTAAGGCTTTGAGGAATTACTCCCAATTGAAAACCAACTAATACTGTTTCTCCGACAATAATTGAAATAATACAACTAATTGGGTTAATTTTTTTGTCATATAAAGCGGCGATTACTGTGGGGAAAAGAACTGCTAATCCGGTAAATGCTTGGGTGGCAATCACTAAAATTGTACTAGGGGGATTGTAGGCAATAATTAAGCCAATAATTGCCAAAATAATAATTAATATTTTGCCGACTAAAGTTTGTTCTGAAAGGGAAGCATGAGGACGAATATAAGAGGTATAAATATCCCGTGTTAACATCGAACTTAGAGCAAGCAATTGGGAATCCATAGTGGACATAAACGCCGCTAATGCCCCTACCATTACTACAGAAGCTATCCAAGTTGGTGTATATTCTGCCAGCATCATTGGTAAAATTTGGTCGGAACTTTTTGCTGTTAAATTGCCAAAGGGAATATTTCCCCACATCCCAATTAATACCGGACAAATAAACATAATTATCGTTATTAAGGGATATAAAACGGAGGAAACCTTGAGAGATTTTGATGTTTTGGGAGTATAAAACCGCATAAACATTTGCGGAAACATGGGCACACACATAGACCATAAAAGCATATAACTAAACCACTTAGATTTAGTAAAAAAGTTACCTACTCCTTGGCGAGATAAAAGTTCTGGTTTGAGTTCATAAACAGTGCGGTTGGCTTCCGTAATTCCCCCAAGTCCATGGGCAATTGTGAATAGTGCTGTCAGGGTTAATACAAACATTAACATTCCTTGCAAGACATCAGTTAAAGCTACACTTTTCATCCCTCCCATAAAGACATAAATTACAATTATTAATGTTAAAAAAAATGCCCCATAAAAGTATGGTATTTGTCCGTTGGTTAAACTTTCTAGAAGATATCCAGCACCAATGGGTTGCAAAGCTAAATAGGGCAGGGTAAAAATCACCATCACAGCAAGAAAAACCAATTTTAAAGTTTTGCTACCGCTGCAATATTCAATCAATTCTGAGGGGGTTATAAATCCTTGTTCTTTACCCAAAAGCCAGACTTTATAACCGATAACATAAAATGACAAAGCAACAAGTGCCCCTGAAAATGCCATCATTGGATAATAGCTAATGCCGATACGATAGCCTGCACCTGCAAATCCCAAGAAAAAGAAGGCACTAAAGTTTGTCGCTGCTAAAGTGAAAAATAGAACTATTGGACTTATTCCCCTTCCTGCAAGAAAGTAATCATCAGGGGTATTTGTCTGTTGACGATAACCAATAATACCTATCCACAGTGTAAGTAGTAAATAAGCAGCAATAACCAAATAAGGAATCATTTTTTATTTTGATATTTACTTAACTATTCTGATTTATTATCCCAAAAATGAATTGCAAACATATATAAAGCAAAAGCCATAAAAAGTTGCAATATTACAAAATATAATACCCAGGATGGAAGATGGAATATAGAAAAATAGTTTTCTTTTTCTTGTTCCCAAGACCAAAAATCTAGGGATAATATAAAAAATACTGTAAAACAGGAAAACCAAAAAAATGACGATTGAAAAATTTTCATATATTATTGTGATTATTTTTAATTGAAAGAAGATTATAAACTATTTTTACTAAACCCAAAGAAAAATATAGAACAATTTATTGTGGTGTGAGCATCTTACCCTTTGGTTAATTATAAAGGACGGGCGGGACACCCATCCCACAATATGTATAATCTATTTTGATTCCCAGCGTCACCCTAGTAGTCCACCACATTAGTTACGAGGGGTCACAGATCCCCGACTTCTTTAAGAAGTCGGGGATCTAAACACCTGCGACTTGTCAAAATTAATGTGGTTGAGTACTAGGAACCAGGGTTATTCTGGTAACCAGCCTCACACTGGTTACGATGCTTTGTAGGCTTTGCCTTCTGGTTATCCTAAAGATGAGAGCATAGAAAAGGTTACTCCATACAGAAAGAGTATTTTCTTGAGTAATCGGAAGTCCAATTACCTATTACCAATTACCTATTACCTATTACCAATTACCTATTACCTATTACCTATTACCTATTGCTCTAAAATCCTAACTTTTGTTGTAAAAGTTGTTTTAAATCGGGGAGAGATTTACTATTAGGTAAAGTCAAAGCTTTCACACCTGTTAGCTTTTCCACTAAGTCCACACCAGCGGTGGTGCTAGCTGCAATGCCACTAATTAAATCTGGGGTTAAACCGAAACTTTGACTTACCCCCACCACTGCATAGGGGTCAGAAGCACAAAGGACAGTACAGCGAATCTGTTCCTTGATTTCTTCTAATACCACAGAACCATTGTAAGGCTCAAAGGGGGAAGCACCAGCCTCTGCTACCACTACATCTGGTTGTTCTGTAGTAATCATTGCTAACAACTTCCGTAAAGATACGCGAAACTCTGACGGTGAACAAACGGTAGAGGGTAGTCCAGCATCGACAAAATCAAACACTCGGTCTGCACCAGCATCCTTCATAGTCAGAATATCATGGTATTGTCCCGCACCTGTTAACTTTGTTCCCACCACCTTAAAACCAGCTTCCTTGAGGAGATGGATAATAATTCTCGCGGCTGTGGTTTTCCCGGAAGACATGGAAGTACCAATCATCATCACCGTTGGGCAATTATAGGCAGTTTCTACCACATTCGGCACAAAATCCTGCATAGAAACCTTTTTACCATCCCTAACAACATGACCAACGTAAATCATAGAAGTAGGAGCAGGTACCAAAAAAGACCTAGAGGTTTCCCGTCCAAAAATACCCCCCTCCGTTAAAGCTTGCATATGATTGTCAGAACCAATGTGTTGCCAATCACCCACAATTTCTAAAGTAGCCCTGCGCACACCGAAAGCACCCACCACCAAATCCCCTTCCAGTACTTCCACCATCCGTCCGCTAGACAGTTCCACCTTTGATAATTTCCCCAAGGGTGTAGTAACTTTACCAACTACGTAATCCCCCGTTGCCCATTGCGATCGCTCTACGGGAACCACTTGAAAAGGACGAGATTCCAAGTCAGAAATCCGGGTTAGGCAGGTAAAAAAATACTTAGCAGACATGAGATTCTCCTCCGATTGTGTTGAATACCTGTGATTGGGAGATGGGGAGATAGGCAGTAGGGGTGCAATGCTTGCACCCAGGGGGTTTCCTGGTTTGGGATTTCCTGGTTTGGGATTTCCTGGTTTGGGATTTCCTGGTTTGGGGTTTCCTGGTTTGGGATTTCCTGGTTTGGGATTTCCTGGTTTGGGATTTCCTGGTTTGGGGTTTTCTCGTTTGGGGTTTCCTCGTTTGGGATTTTCTCGTTTGGGGTTTCCTCGTTTGGGATTTCCTCGTTTGGGATTTCTGCGTTTGGGTTTTCTCTGCCCGGGAGAAGTGTTATTTTGGTTGCAAAGAAGGCTCTAATAATAACCGTGCTAGCAGCGCGCAACGTTCTACCATTTGGTCAAAATAGATAAATTCTCCCGGGGAATGAGCACCATCACCAACAGCACCTAAACCATCTAATGTGGGTGTATAAAGACTAGTAGTATTACCATCGGAAGCACCCCCTGCGGTTCCCTCCTGCAATTGCATACCCAATTCCCCCGCTACAGATTGCGCCATTTCCCATAATTTTTGGTTTCCTGGGGTTTTCTCCATAGGTGGACGATTCATCCCACCTTCAATAATTAACTGGGTTCCAGGTATGGTGGGCTGGAGAGAAAAGATTTGTTGTTCAATTCTGTGTGCATCTTGCCAATGCAGTACCCGCACATCCACCAAAGCTTTACTTTCCGGAGCAATGACATTAGAACGAATACCGCCATCAATAGTGCCTACATTGACCGTTACACCCCGTTGGGGGTCATTTAGGGCAAATAGCTTCTGAATTAAAAATGATAGCTCTAGAATGGCACTAGCCCCCTTATCTGGCTCTAAACCAGCATGGGCTGCTTTGCCAATCACCCGAATTGTAAATTCCCCTACTCCCTTACGTCCAGTTTTAATTTTACCCAACGGACCCAAAGAAGGCTCCATCACGAATGCGCGATCGCTCAGTTTTGCTAATCTCTGAATATGGGGTGTTGATTCATTGCTACCAATTTCTTCATCAGTGTTAATAAAAATCACTGGTGACACTGGTAAAATCAACTCATTTGCCCGAATTGCCTCCAAAGCGAAAATACTTAATACCAGTCCGGCTTTCATATCATAAATTCCGGGTCCATGCATCTTCCCTTGGTGTTGGAATAGGGGCATTTTTTCCAAGGTTCCCAGGGGCCAAACTGTGTCACAATGTCCAAGGAGCAACTGTAGGGGTTGATGGGGTTGGCGTTGTTTGGGTATCCCTAGCAATTGTCCCCCTGTATTCCGACCGGGAATTAAACGCACGCGATAGTCTCTTGCTTCTAATGCCTGTTGCAGTATTGTTAATACCTGGGTTTGGGATGCTCTTACAGTAGAAGGGGATTCTGCTAAGACTAATTGTTCTAACAACTCCCTCATTTCCGATTGACGGGGATGTAAGTAATCTAGGAGTTGGTTAGCTATCTTGGCAGACATAACAAATCAAAAGTCACGCATTCAAAAGTCAAAAGTCACGCATTCAAAAGTCAAAAGACTCCTACGGGGAAGCAAGCTACAAAATTTAAAATACCTCTTACCTATTCCCCGTTCCCCGTTCCCTATTCCCTATTCCCTGTTCCCTATTTTCAAATCAACGTTGAAAGCCAGTATGGAAGGGGAAGGAAAAACTACGTTCAATTTTGGTGTAGCGTCCTGGGGGAAGATAAGCTAATAAGGGTGTTTGTAGAAGCAAGTCTTGGTCGTCGCTATCGGATACCCGTAGCGCTTGTTGCTGGACATGGACAGCGACAATTTTGCCCACAATTAAACTATTCTCGCCAAAACCATCTATAATTTTGTCTAACTGGCATTCTAGAAACAGATAGGCATCCCTCAGAAATACACCATCAATCACCGTAGCCCGAAAAGTTGGAAGTGCTGCCAAGGTTGGTTTAGAATGGTCTTCACACCGGGGTGCTGCTGATAGGCTTGCTAACAGTACTTGGTCTGGATGGGGAAAGCTAATAGTAAATACCTTTTCTCGACGGATATTTTGATAAGTACCATGACGAGGGGTACAGACGAAACAAAAGTAATTCTCCCAACCAAGGGGCATTGCCATGTGCTTCGGTGCTAAATCATAGCTCCCTTCTGGTTCTCGTGTACCCACGACAATTAGGGGGGCAACTAAAAAGAATCGCTCCCAAATTGGCTGATTTAAATCCAGGCTCACAAGTTGATCTTGGGGAGATTTAGACATATCATTTACCCCCCTGGATTGTAATGGGTAATTGGGTAATAAGCAAGGGTTATTTAAGCATAACTACTTGTATTTTTATTTTACAGAACGGATTAGCCCCAAGTAAGGATAAGCCAAGAAAATTAACACAATTATACCAAATCAAAAAATCTTTGCTACAGATCCAATTGTAGGGCAGGGGTTTACCCCGCCCCTACGAATCAATTATGTGTCGCATTCTTTTTTCATGCTTGGTATTAGCATTTCCACAGCGCATTGTGTTGCAAGCAGGAAGAAACCGGGTTTATAAACCCTCATATTAGTCATATCTTGCAGCATTTTCAACAAGCATAGAGAAACCGGGTTTATAAACCCAAAATTAAGGTTTTGACAGGTCGATATTCGAGGGTAAACCCGGTTTCTGACCCAGGTGCAAGATGTGTGATTAGGGTTAACTCCAGGTCAATATTCGCATCGGAACTCGGTTTCTGACCCAGAAGATGTGTATTACCCTATTCCTCACAAGTTCCTCAACTTTTTTTGTTATCTGTAAGTTAGAGTCAATCTAGTCAATCAAACGGTGAAGTATTGTAAACATGCAGATTTTTGACACTTTATCTTTTGACTGTTGACTTCTCCATAAAACATCAGGGGGTGAACAGATGATTCAAGTCCTGGTTGCTGTTATTGATGGAACCACAGCAAGGTTTCTGACTCTAGAACCAGCAGAATTTCCGGAACATGAGTCTAGTCCAAATTTGATTGAACACAAAAGTCTACTCAATCCTGTCCAGGAACAACAGGGTAAACAATTGTGGGCAAATGTTAAAACAGGTCGCAATAAGGGTTTAGGAGGACAGGCTCATGCTTATGATGATCGCCGCCAACAACATGTTATCGAATTTGAGCGTCGTTTTGCTCAATTAATTGCGGATGAAATCATCAAGTTGACTCAGGCAAAAGGCATCGATAAATTGCTCTTGGTAGCTGAACCGCAAATTTTAGGAATTATGCGGGAAACGGTTGTGACTCTACTATCAAAAAATTTGCAAATTCAGGAATTGGCAAAGGATTTGTGTAAACTTAAGCCCTTAGAAATCCATGAACTTTTAGCGAGTAAAAATCTCTTGCCTCCTCGCAAAAGAGTATCTGTGTGAAGTACCCACAGACTCCGCTTACGCTACGTCTTGGGCTTCGCGTCTCGCTCGCCGTTGCTTTGTTGGGTATCCCAAAAAAATGGGTATCCGGAACTAAATCCGGTCTGAGTCTTACA
>JASJCY010000102.1 GCA_030065825.1 Nostocaceae cyanobacterium
TCTAAAGAATAATATCAGCGCTAGTGAATATCTAGAAAGGTTAATCAGAAAGCATTGCATCACAGGAGACTAAAGTCTCCTAACGGCTTTCATCCCCGGTCGCGCATACGCGGGGTTTTCATCCGATTTTCTTATAACCGCTATAATTTTGGTAATCTCCCCGTAATTTCACCAAAACCAAGCTTCAACCTGTGACAGTGGTTAATTTCAAGCCTTACCTGGAATCAATCTGTAAGAAATACGCGCAATGGTGGGATGTTTACACCCTCACAGATGTGGTGGGGAAAAAGCGGGATGAGCAAAAAAAGCCACTTCCCTTACTGCATAATTTGATGGTGGAGACGCTGAAACGGGAGAAGGAAAGCTGGGGAGAACAGGAAGAAAAAACCGAAAAATTAACGGTTCTGGAAGGTTTGCGTAAATATGCTCTTAATCACGTATTATTAATTGGTCGTCCGGGTTCTGGTAAATCCACAGCGTTGGTAAGGTTGCTGTTGGAATCATCTCAAAAGGAAAGAGAAACCGGGTTTCTAAACCCAAAATTAGGATTTTACAGATTAACATCCCTAAGAAACCCGGTTTCTGACATTGGTGTAAGTTCTCAGTTTCAACGGACTTCGGATATGAGCCAGGGAATTAATTCCTTGGCGATTTCGGGGGATAACGCACCGATTCCCGTGCTTGTAGAACTGCGTTATTACCAAACCTCCATCCTCGATTTAATCCGCGATTTTCTCAAACGTCATCAAATACTGTTGTCAACCTGCGAAATCGAACAATTGCTGTTGCAGGGACAATTCTTGTTACTTGTGGATGGGGTGAACGAATTACCTTCAGAAGCAGCGCGACAGGATTTACAGAAGTTTCGCCAAGATTACCGCAACACCACACCAATGGTGTTCACGACGCGAGATTTGGGGGTGGGTGGTGATTTAGGAATAGAAAAAAAGCTGCAAATGCAACCGCTGACGGAAGAACAGATGCGGGAGTTTGTTTGTAGGTATCTCCCGGAACAAGGGGAAGAGATGTTAAAGCAGCTATCAGGACGTTTACGGGAGTTGGGAGAAACCCCTCTGCTGTTATTGATGCTTTGTTCTGTATTTGTGGATAACCGCAATCAAGTACCTGCTAATTTGGGTTCGGTATTTCGTCGGTTTACGGAGATTTATGACGATAAGCTAAAGCAAGATATCCCGGTAACAGATGAATCTCGTCGTTGGTGGAAGCGGTTGTTGCAGCATTTAGCTTGGGTGATGACGCATGGGGGAACCTCACCCGCAGATTGTAGAGATGCGAAATTACCCTGCGGGAACGCTAAACGCGAACGCGTCTCTACAGAGGTTTTAGGTTTCTCAACAACGGAGATTCTGGTTGCTATTCCTAAACAACAAGCGAGGGATATTTTGACGCAGTTTCTCAAACAGCAAGATTATCATCAGCCAAGGGATGCGGAAGTATGGTTAGATGACTTACTCAAGCATCATCTGATTCAAATAGGAACGGATAATCAAATCGAGTTTCGTCATCAACTACTACAAGAATATTATGCTGCGGAAAGGTTATTGCAGGAGTTACCAAAACTGAGTGATGAGCAATTGCAGTGGGATTATTTGAATTATTTGAAGTGGACTGAACCTGTCACTTTGATGATGCAGTTGCTAGATGTAGAGACGCAAAATTTGCGTGTGGTGAAGTTAGCGTTAAAGGTAGATTGGCAATTAGGTGCAAGGTTAGCAGGGGAAGTTAAACCAGAATTTCAGAAGGAAACTGTTAAGTTAATTACTGATTTCAATTTGCCAGAATTTTTATCAATTAGGTTATTAAGAATTAGTCAATCGGAAGCAGCAATACCAGGGTTAATTAAACTTCTCGAACATCAAGACTCCTCTGTACGTAGACGTGCAGCATCTACTTTGGGAGAAATCAAATCTGAAGCAGCAATACCAGGGTTAATTAAACTTCTCGAATATCAAGACTTGGATGTGCGTTTTCGTGCAGCATATGCTTTGGGAGAAATCAAATCTGAAGCAGCAATACCAGGGTTAATTAAACTTCTCGAACATCAAGACTCGGATGTGCGTTTTCGTGCAGCATATGCTTTGGAAAAAATCAAATCTGAAGCAGCAATACCAGGGTTAATTAAACTTCTCGAACATCAAGACTCGGATGTGCGTTATAGTGCAGCATATGCTTTGAGAGAAATCAAATCTGAAGCTGCAATACCAGGGTTAATTAAACTTCTCGAACATCAAGACTCGCATCTGCATTTTCGTGCAGCATCTGCTTTGAGAGAAATCAAATCTGAAGCTGCGATACCAGGGTTAATTAAACTTCTCGAACATCAAGACTCGGATGTGCGTAGAAGTGCGGCATATGCTTTGAGAGAAATCAAATCTGAAGCTGCGATACCAGGGTTAATTAAACTTCTCGAACATCAAGACTCGGATGTGCGTAGAAGTGCGGCATCTGTTTTGCTAAAAATTAAATTGGAAGCCGCAGTGCCAGGGTTAATTAAACTTCTGGAAGATGAAGAATCCTATGTACGATATCGTGTGGCATATGCCTTGGGAGAAATTAAATCTGAAGCCGCAGTACCAGGATTAATTAAACTTCTGGAAGATGAAGATTATGATGTGCTTTATAGTACGGTAGATGCCTTGGGAAAAATCAAATCTGAAGCCGCAGTAACAAGGTTAATTAAGCTGCTGGAACATCAAGAATCTTATGTGCGTTATAGTGCAGCAGATGCTTTGGGAGAAATCAAATCTGAAGCTGCAATACCAGGGTTAATTAAACTTCTCGAAGATCAAGACTCCTCTGTGCGTTATAGTGCAGCAGATGCTTTGGGAGAAATCAAATCTGAAGCAGCAATACCAGGGTTAATTAAACTTCTTGAAGATCAAGACTCCTCTGTGCGTTATTGTGTAGCATTTGCTTTGGAAAAAATCAAATCTGAAGCAGCAATACCAGGGTTAATTAAACTTCTCGAACATCAAGACTCGCATGTGCGTTCTCGTGCAGCATCTGCTTTGGGAGAAATCAAATCTGAAGCAGCAATACCAGGGTTAATTAAACTTCTCGAAGATCAAGACTACTCTGTGCGTTATTGTGTAGCATTTGCTTTGGAAAAAATCAAATCTGAAGCAGCAATACCAGGGTTAATTAAACTTCTCGAACATCAAGACTCGGATGTGCGTTCTCGTGCAGCATATGCTTTGGGAAAAATCAAATCTGAAGCAGCAATACCAGGGTTAATTCAACTTCTGGAACATCAAGACTCGGATGTGCGTTATCGTGCAGCATATGCTTTGGGAAAAATCAAATCTGAAGCAGCAATACCAGGGTTAATTAAACTTCTCGAACATCAAGACTCGGATGTACGTTCTAGTGCAGCATATGCTTTGGGAGAAATCAAATCGGAACCAGCAATACCAGGGTTAATTAAACTTCTCGAACATCAAGACTTCTTTGTGCGTTCTCGTGCAGCATCTGCTTTGGGAGAAATCAAATCTGAAGCAGCAATACCAGGGTTAATTAAACTTCTCGAAGATCAAGACTCGCATGTGCGTTCTCGTGCAGCATCTGCTTTGGTAGAAATCAAATCTGAAGCAGCAATACCAGGGTTAATTAAACTTCTCGAACATCAAGACTTCTTTGTGCATTATAGTGCAGCAGATGCTTTGGGAAAAATCAAATCTGAAGCAGCAATACCAGAGTTAATTAAACTCTTAAAGAACAAAAATTTTCTCAACTTAAATAATGGAGAAAATGCATCTCAAACTATAAATGCACTCGCAAAAATCCAAGAACATTTTAAATACTACAAACCCATCCCCAAACCCACCATGTCCAAATCCACCTCCCACAACTACGCTTTACTCATCGGTGTTGGTGAACTACCAGAATTTGCTCAAAAATATCAGCTACCTGTGGTGGTAAAAGATATTAAAGCAATAGCATATCTTCTCACAGATCCTAAATTCTGTGGTTATATTAATGATGAGAATCATACACGTTTACTCTTAAATACTGATGCTACCAGCCAAGGAATTTTAGATGCTTTACAATTCCTCAAACAACAAGCAGAAAATGACCCAGAAGCAACCATACTCATTTACTATTCTGGTCATGGTTTCTTAGATGATTCTGGAGATTACTATCTTATTCCCTATGAAACCGACCAAGAAGAAATAATTGAAACTGCACTCCCTGCAAATACCTTTAAACAAGCATTACGGGAAATTCCAGCTAAGAGATTATTAGTAATTATAGACTGTTGTCACGCCCAAGGAATGGCATCATCAAAGGATGGTAAAACACAAATAAAAGCACCAAAAGGTTTTACCCAAACTGCTTTATCCAAAACCATCATTGACGACTTAAAACAAGGTACGGGAAGAGTCGTTTTCACCTCCTCCACGGGAAAACAATTATCTTGGATTCGTCGTGATGACACAATGAGTATCTACACCTACCATTTCCTGGAAGCATTGCAAGGTGCAGGAAATCAACCAGGGGATAAAGTCGTCAAGGTTTCCCATTTAATGAACTATCTTGGTAAAACCGTCCCCGCATCCACACAACAGGAATGTCAAGCTGAACAAACACCCTTCTTTGACTTTGCGACAGAAGACTTTCCCATAGCTTTGTTGCGTGGGGGTAAAGGTTTACCGCAACAGGAACCCGAAGAGTTGAAAAGGGAAGCACAAGAGAAAATTCGCGGTATTAGTGATAATGTTAGCAACAATATCAGCAATAGCGATGTGGGTAATATTATTAGTATCACAGCCGAAAGCGTAAATGTTGGGGGAATTTCTTCCACCAAGGGGGGACATTAAAATTGTGCTTGCTATGTAATTGTAGAGTTTCTTGATGCGATCGCACTCAAATTTGAATACTGATAACCTTCGTCTGCAATCAAGATATATTTTATATTTGCACCCTTGGCTTTCACACCCACCATGAAATCAATTTCATGGCTAATAGACAAAGTCTACTGAAGTAGACTCAAGAAAAACTAGGTTATTTAGTCATCTTTGAGATGACTTCGTTTATAAGCAAGGAAATTAATTTCCTTGCGGGATAAACACTGACAACCTTCCTCTGCAATAAACATATATTTTTATCATTAACACGCAAAATCAACGTTTACAAACTACGTATAAATAAAAAAAATGTATTATTTTATCTCAAAACTTGTACGTGTAGGATAATGCATAAAAACAGGGGGTATTGGATAAAATACAGATGAACCTCACCCCCTTCCCCTCTCCTTACTAAGGAGAGGGGTGGCTTTAGCCGGGGTGAGGTTTTGACGGTATTCCATCCAAGTACTATAGGGTGTGTTAGGCGCATATTTTAAGGTAATTTGTCACGAAAAATATGATTGAAGCGCCTAATGCACCGCAATGTCACATGGTGCCTTATGTCTTTAGACTAACGCACCCTAGGACTGGGCGCAAGCATTGCGCCCCTACTGACTGCTAACTCTTCTTAGAACTGCCTTAAAAAGCGCAAATCGCTGGCATAAACCCGACGAATGTCATCTAACTGGTGCAACACCATTGCAAAGCGTTCTACGCCAAAACCAGCCGCAAAGCCAGTATAAATTTCTGGGTCATATCCTACCGCTTTTAACACGTTGGGATCTACCATCCCACAACCCATTACTTCTAACCAGCGTCCATTCCACTGTAAATCCACTTCCGCAGAAGGTTCGGTAAATGGGAAATAACTAGCGCGGAAACGAATCGGTAAATCCCCAAACATCTGCTGCAAGAACTCCTTAATGGTGCCCTTGAGGTCAGTAAAAGTCAATCCTTCATCCACCGCTAAAAGTTCGATTTGATGGAATACCGCTGCGTGGGTTGCATCTACCGTATCTCGTCTGTAAACCCTTCCCGGTGCGACAATGCGAATCGGTGGTTCTTCGGTTTCCATAAAGCGAATTTGCACCGAAGAAGTATGAGTCCGCAGTAAATTCCCATCCGGTAAATAGAAAGTATCCTGCATATCCCTAGCGGGATGGTCTGGGGGTGTATTTAAAGCTTCAAAATTGTAGTAGTCCGTTTCCATTTCTGGTCCGGCAGCTACTGTATAACCCAAACCGACAAAAATATCTAATGCTCTATCAATAATACCATTAATGGGATGAATACGACCTTGGGGGCGGAAAATTCCCGGCATGGTCACATCTAGGGTTTCCGCTTCCAGTTGTGCTTGGATTTTAGCAGATTCCAAAGCTACTTTTTGACGATCCAGACTAGCTTGCAGAGCTTCTTTCACCGTATTGGCGATCGCTCCAATTTTGGGTCTTTCCTCTGCACTCAGCCGTCCCATATTCCGCAACAGTGCCCCTAATTCACCTTTTTTACCCAGATACTTGACTCGCAACTCTTCTAAGCGTTCCAGGGAATCCGTGGAGGCGATCGCTTCCTCTCCTGTCTGTTGCAGTTCTAAAAGTTGAGCCTCTAAATTGTGCGGCTGATTTGTCATCACTCAGCAGTTATAAATTAATAATTATTGCGTTTATGCCAATTGTGCATCAAAAACCTACTCAGTGGGCAAACAACCAGAATTATTTTGGGGGTAGGTGCTAGGGGTTGGAGGTTAGGAGGACTTAAAAAAACCCACTCTTGCCAAAAAACAAGGAAATTTACTCCCTTGGCTATAGTTCAAAACTGACGATGCAGCAGTGAAAAACGCAGAAACAAGTTTTACTAGTTACATTAAAAAAATAAATACAGAGACTCAAAACAACTTATTTGCGTCATAATGCGAAAAATATATGTTTATTGCAGATGAAATCTACCTGGTCAGATTACAAGCAGATTAACTATAGCGCTATAGTTTTACCACCACTCCTTTTCTGAGTTGATAACCTGCCATAAGTTGCATCTACAATCTAAAATTCACAATAGTTTAACTATTGACAGATGAAATTACTAATTAGTAATGACGATGGAATTTCTGCTTTAGGTGTTCGGACCTTAGCCAATACCTTAGCACAAGCGGGTCATGAGGTAACTGTGGTGTGTCCAGATCGGGAACGTTCAGCCACCGGACATGGACTGACTTTACACCAACCAATTCGCGCGGAAATTGTTGATTCTATTTTCCACCCAGATATTAAAGCTTGGGCTTGTTCTGGCACTCCCTCGGATTGTGTTAAATTAGCTCTATGGGCTTTATTGGATTCTCCCCCGGATTTGGTGCTGTCGGGGATTAACCAAGGTGCAAATGTGGGTACAGAAATTCTTTATTCCGGCACCGTTTCTGCCGCAATGGAAGGTATAATAGAAGGAATTCCCAGTGTTGCCTTCAGTCTTACTAGTTACACCAGTAAGGAATTTCAACCTGCTGCGGATTTTGCTCAAAAGCTGGTAGAGCAATTGGCAGCACAACCCTTACCAGAGTTAATGTTACTTAATGTCAACATCCCGGCGGTAAAATCAGAGGAAATTGCTGGTGCTGCGATTACTCGTCAGGGAGTGCGTCGTTACGTTGATGTATTTGATAAACGAGTTGATCCTAGGGGAAAAACTTACTATTGGTTAACGGGAGAAGTTTTAGAAGATGTGGAACCACCCGCAGGTTTGAATTTGCCTCCAGATGTACCCACAGATGTACAGGTTATCCGTGAAAACTACATTAGTGTTACTCCATTGCAATACAATTTAACCTACGGTAATGCACTAGAAAAACTGTGTAATTGGAAACTACCACTTTCGTAATCTGTGTAATACAACGTAGGCAAACATTGATGGTATTTTCAGGGTTAGAAATGCAGGGAAGCACAACTTAAGCTATAAAGTAAAAGTACCCTGAAAAGACTACCATTGTGTCTGTGATGGGAAGGAGGTTTGAATTTTGGTGTTTGTCAGTAAGTAAAAACACTTACTTAAAATCCATAAATCACTGGGATGTAGTAGTTGTTTTATTTACCGCATTATTACTATCTACCAAAAGCAGCGAGACAGCATAAACTGAACAAAAAGTTTTTACTGAATTGTCCGCAAAGTTTTTGTAAGCAATACCAATGTCTAGGATAGAAAACCAATTTACCGTGCATTTTTGGGGAGTTCGGGGCAGCATTCCCTGTCCAGGATCGCCAACAGTCCGTTATGGTGGTAACACCCCTTGTGTGGAAATGCAAGTGGGAGGCAAACGTTTGATTTTCGATGGTGGGACAGGACTGCATGTTTTAGGACAATCCCTACTCTCGAAAATGCCCATCGAAGCTCATCTGTTTTTCACTCATTCCCATTGGGATCATATACAGGGTTTTCCGTTCTTTACCCCAGGCTTTGTTCCTGGAAATACCATTAATATTTATGGTGCTATATCTCCAGATGGAGCTACCATAGAACAGCGTTTAAATGACCAGATGTTGCACCCGAATTTCCCAGTTCCTTTACAGATTATGAAATCTAACTTGGATTTTCGCAACGTGAAACCAGGAGAACCTATCCATATCGATGATATTACGGTGGAAACCGCACCCCTAAACCATCCTGGAGAAGCGGTAGGATACAGAGTCAATTGGCGTGGTGGTGCTGCTGCTTACATAACCGATACTGAACATTATGCCGATCATTTGGATCAAAATGTTCTGTGGTTAGCAAGGCAAGCAGATATTCTGATTTACGATTCCACCTATACCGATGAAGAATATTACAATCCCAAGTCGCCTAAAATTGGCTGGGGACATTCAACTTGGCAAGAAGCCGTAAAAGTAGCCCAAGCTGCTGGGGTGAAAACTCTGGTGATTTTTCACCACGACCCTTCCCACGGTGACGAGTTTCTAGATAACGTGGGAAAACAGGCTAAAGCCAAATTGCCTGGTGCGATCATGGCGAGGGAAGGAATGGTGCTAGAGGTTAGAGTGTCACCCCCTTTATCAACATCTTTTCCTGTTAGTAGTTATTCTACATCCAAATAGCACTCGAAGTGATGGTAGATTTTAGATTAGATTGGTGGTAAATAGCTCTGCTGCTTGCAGCACTCAGCTGGGGTTAGGTATGCCGACTGGCAAAAGACTCTTAAGGGTCACAATCATTAGCTTACCTACTCTAGAATCAGCTGACAACTGTAGGTTAGGCTGATAGCTTAACAAACCTAAGATACCAGAATCGACGTGCAAAATCTGTCTCAAAATGGGTGTTCTGTGTGGGTTGCTTCTTCAACCAAATCGGCTTTGAGACCAACCGCTGTAGCTCTTGGGAAATTTGACGGTCTGCATCTTGGTCATCAACGGGTCATTCAACCAGTTCTCAAGTCTAGCACAACTGTCTCACAACAAGAGCGATCGCCCAATCTTTCACCTGTGTTCCCAGAATCAACAACAGAATATATTTACTCCACCGTTGTTACCTTTAATCCTCATCCAAAGGAGTTTTTTAGCGGACAACCCCATTCTCTACTCACACCCCTGGATGAAAAAGTCCAACAGCTGCTGAATCTGGGGATAGAACAGTTGGTACTATTGCCCTTTGACAAAGAATTATCTGCTTTAACTCCCGAAGAGTTTGTAGAAAAGATTCTGGTGCAGCAATTGCAAGCGGTGCGCATTAGTGTGGGGCAAGATTTTCGTTTTGGTCGAAAGCGCAAAGGAACCGCAGAGGATTTACAAGCGCTGGCTGCCAAATATGGTATTCCAGTAACTATAGTGCCTTTAGAAGTAAATCTTGGCACCTCAGCAGATGAAAACGGTGCTGTCAACGAGCCGATTAGCACAACGCTGATCCGTGAAACCCTAGCCCAAGGCAACATCCAAAAAGCCAACCGATTACTAGGACGTCCTTATACTCTTACAGGTATTGTTACCAAAGGTCAACACTTAGGTAGGACTATAGGCTTTCCTACCGCTAATCTAGAATTACCCTTAGATAAATTTTTGCCTTGCCAAGGAGTTTATGCCGTCCGTGTATTTACAAGTGCTACAACCAGAGGTACAGGCAAGGATAATTACTTAGGTGTGATGAATATAGGTAACCGCCCTACAGTAAATGGAACAGAGATATCAACGGAAGTACATTTACTAGATTGGTCTGGTGATTTATATGACAAAAACCTAGTAGTACAGCTAGAAAAATTTTTGCGTCCAGAACAAAAATTTTCCGACCTAGAAGCTCTCAAACAGCAAATTCAACAAGATTGTACTGTCGCCAGAAATTTTTTTGGTACTGAGTGTTAATTTAGCAGCACTGAGGGAACACTATATGAAGGATGAAGGGTAAAGGGTCAAAATCGCACCCTCCTTTGTAGATTCTTCATCCTCCTTCATTCTTCCTAGTTCCCCCATTCCCCAGTTTGGTGCATGAGAGAAAAAATTGACGCTCTGACACAAAATCTATCCCGTACCATTGTTGGTAAAGCGGAACCTATAAGGTTGGTACTAGTAGCCCTATTTGCTGGTGGTCATGCTTTACTAGAAGATGTACCTGGAGTTGGTAAAACTTTACTCGCCAAAACCCTGGCTAGTTCTGTTGACGGTAAGTTTCAACGGCTACAATCTACTCCGGATTTACTCCCAACTGATATTACAGGTACGAACATCTGGAACCCCAAAAGCGGAGAATTTACCTTTCTTCCTGGTCCAGTATTTGCTAATGTTTTTCTAGCAGACGAAATCAACCGCGCTACACCCCGTACTCAGTCAGCTTTGCTGGAAGTGATGGAAGAACATCAAGTAACGGTGGATGGCATTTCTCGTCCCGTACCTACACCCTTCTTTGCGATCGCCACTCAAAACCCCATTGAGTACCAAGGTACTTTTGCTCTCCCGGAGGCGCAAATGGACAGGTTTATGGTATCTTTAAGTTTGGGTTATCCTTCCCAAGAGGAAGAACTCCAGATGCTGCAACGGCTTCAAGATGGTACTCAAGTTGAGGATGTGCAGCCTTGCATTACTTTGGCAGAAGTCCAGGAACTGCGACAAATGTGTAAGGCTGTAAAAGTTGATACTTCTTTGCAAGAGTACATCTTGGAATTGGTGCGGGCAACAAGGCATGATGAAGAAATTACCTTGGGGGTGAGTCCTCGTGGTACAGTGGCATTACAGAAGGCTACTCAAGCTTTAGCATTTATTTTAGGACGGGATTATGCCATTCCCGATGATATTAAATTTCTTGCCCCTTATGTCCTTTCCCATCGTCTCATTCCCGCTTCTGGACGCAGGGGGATAACGGTGATGGAAAGATTATTGCGATCAGTTCCCATTCCCTAAAGTTGGCGATCGTACTAATTTGCAAAAAAATACGACAAATAGAAAATTGTTCCAGACGTGACATGTCGCATCTCTAGAACATGAATATCGGTAATAAAACGGGAGACTGAGAAACCGGATTTCTGGGATTAATAAATATAGCGGTTTTCACGCTTTGTGCAATACAGACACTCACCTCACCCCGGCTAAAGCCACCCCTCTCCTACCCTGCGGGAAGCCACTCCGTGTCTAAGTAAGGAGAGGGGAAGGGGTGAGGTTTTATTGTGTACCACTCTACGAGAAGCCCTTCGGGTTGCGCCACTTGCTACCCTGCACCGAAGCCGCATGACCTGCGTCTATATGCCGGGAAACCCGTCCACCGCAGTGGCTTACCGCTTTGCGTCTACACTCAACCGAAAACCGCTATAAACCCGGTTTTTGGGATTAAATCATATCTTGCACCTGCACCCTAGAAGGGTGAGGAACCATACAAGCAAAGCCCCGAAGTTTGGCGAAGAGAAGTTGCGTGCGCGGAGAGAAGTTCGTTGGCGGTGAGACAGTGTGGTCTTGGGGGTTTCCCCCATGAACAACTGCGAACCCGAAGGGGGTTCCCCCGCTTAAAGAAACTTCGGAGTTCCCCGCGTTGAGCAAACTTCGGGGACGGAAACCTTCTCTCTGCTTACGCAGGCTAAAAACCAAATATGAAACTGATAAAATCCATTGTATTTTTTATCTTTTGTTTATCTAGCATATCCTGCTATGGGAGTATAAGCATAAATAAAGAAACTCAGGTGAAAACATATACAAATAAACACGCTGACAATCGTCAATTGATTGTCATTTCTGCACCATCTGACAAATATTATAAAGATGTTTATCAGCAGATTATCACTTTTAATATTGCTTATGCCAAATCCATTCTTGGTAAGGATAATGTTGTCGTATTAGGTGACAAGAAAGCCCTCAAATTGTTAGAAAAAGAATTGCCAAAGGACATCTTGCTAGAAGCCACAATGCGGGATATCTGGATGCGTGATTTCACTACGGTTAACCCCAATAAGCCAATACAATTTCGCTATGCAGCGTCATCTCAAGGGGGTAGCCAAAGGGATGCCGACTGGGTGCAAAAGGGTTTTGTAAAATTTACTGACAAGCTGGGTATTAGATATAAGTATACAGATTTGATTCTCGATGGCGGGAATTTGGTTGATAATCATCAGGATAAAGCTATAGTCACAGAACGTTTTCTGGAAGATAATAAGCTAACTAAAGCTAATGCCAAAAAAGAGTTGAAAAAGCTACTGGATGTAAGTAAAGTAGCAATTATACCAGCAGATGATGTAGATGGTCTTGCTCATGCTGATGGTATGGC
Source organism: Nostocaceae cyanobacterium (assembly GCA_030065825.1). Lineage (GTDB taxonomy): Bacteria > Cyanobacteriota > Cyanobacteriia > Cyanobacteriales > Nostocaceae > JASJCY01. The sequence continues at coordinate 12,579 of JASJCY010000102.1, forward strand.
TATGTTTATCGATGAAAATACGGTTGTAGTTAATAGGTATAATGAGCCGTTTCGTAGTCAGGTAATTAAGGAACTAAAATTTGCATTTCCAGGTATTAAAATTATAGAAATTGCAGTTAATTTCGATGAAGAAGTATGGGACGAAAGATTCAGTTCTGCATGTGGAATTAATGCTAATTCGTTGGTAACTAATAATTTTATTTATATGCCCGTATTTAACACTGATTTAGATAATCGGGTAGTGAAAACAATACAAAGAAATACAACGAAGCAAGTAGTGCCTATTAACGCCGAAAATGTCTGTTTTATGGGTGGAAGTGTGAGATGTTTAGGTTGGCAAATTGCTGGTGAACCAGCCAGAAAAATAATTGAAGCAGCAAGGGTAAAATAGTACTCGAATAAATTAATTTTGTGGGGATAGGGGGATGGGGAGATGGGGAGAGGGGGAGAAAATAACTTTTTCTTCTAATTGTTGACCCCACATAGTTCTTTTAGTAGACTACTAGTACAAGTTGGTGGAAATAAAGCTACCATTCCAAATCACCGTTCTTGCTTGTTTTATAAGCTTTTTGACTTTTGACTTACTCTACGAGAAGCCGCTGACGCGTCTATGACTTTTGACTTCCGCGCAGCGGTGCTATTAATTTGATGGTGGTACTCCAACGAAGAAGATAAATAATACGAGGACAAATGCAGCAAATGCTCCTGTTGCTCTAAGCTGAGTTTTATTCAAAGGTATCTTTGCTTCTAAGCCAATATTACCTGAAAATAAATAGCCTGCTATTCCAGCAAATGTAGCTGCTAAAAACCTCACTATTGCTAGGGTTCCACTATTCATTGAACGTGGATAGAGTACCAGAACGATAAATGTTACTAACACTGCTAAAGCCATGGTAAGAGCAATTCCACGTTCAACAGTCGAGATTCTTGGGGGTGGGTTAGGCTTTTCTGGTGGTTTTGGTGATTCTTTCATATATCTTGTCTCTGATGGGGTAAAAAAGGGGTTAATAAGATAATTTTCACTTAACTGAGGTTTGCCTATAACATCAGTAATTAAACTCCGAGCATCTATCATTTTGCGGCTTTTGAGACATTGGATTTTATCTCCGTCTGCTGCAAAACTACGCAAGTCTTCAAAATCGTAAAAGTAAGGGTCTTGACTAGGCTTACAATTGTGGCAATTACAGGGAATTAGCTTACTATAGTCCAATCCTTTGTAGGACTTATGAATTTTATCTAGTTCGCGAGTAACCTCGGTTAGAATATCCCGTTTATATCTACCTGCAACCCTAATTGTAATTTCTCGTTTACCATAATCTTCAATAACTTCTGCTTTGGTTTTATCTTTGTGGAGAATAACGCCACTTTTCCAAACGTATCTTTGCTCATCGATGTCCTCGTGCATGACAACAATGAACTGGGTGATAATGCCTTTGGGCATGAATTTGTAGTAGGTGTAACGCAAAATCAGGTTATTTGTCTCATCCCAGTGATATTCGGGTTGATTTTCGCTTAATAATTGAGGGGCAATGTAGGTATCATTCCTTCCAGGGATTTGATAACACAATTTAAATTTCATCATTAGTTGTAGCAGTTGATCTTGCATCATGGCGTATTTTTCCTCATGCCAGATGTCTGCTAAATTATTCCTATTGAATTCACCGAAGTTATTTTTAACAGTATCGTTGTCGAGGACTTTATAAACAGCATCAGTACCCCATTCTGGTTTCAGAATCACGGTATGTTTTAAGATAGGGTCATCTTGAAAATGGAGGCAAACTCCTAAATCGTGCAAATAGCCGCTTAATTGTAATTTATCTTGGTTTTGGGTAAAGCCATTTTCTTGGCAAATACGGAAATATTCTTCAAGGCTAATATAATTACGAGGGTCTTTTTCTAATGCTTCACGAACATTTTTCCAAGTTCTAGGAAGGGTGCTACCCACAATAGGAAGAGTGATAATATGATATTTAAGTTTTTCTAGTATTTCTGTGAAACCTCGTTTAGTTGCTAGATTGGTTGCTAGAGTTTCTTTGAGGTTAATAAACCTTCCTCGTAAGGCTCGTTCATTGATTTCTCGTTTCCGATCCTGTTTTTCGTTTTTGAGAATCAATAAAGGACTATTATCGCTTTGTAGTTCGACTATATTCAACCAATAATAAAAATCCGTATCTTCTTTACGTGTATCAGCAACAAGGATATAGAGAGAACGTTTAGTGAGAAAAAATTGATGGGTACCATGGTAAATTTCTTGTCCGCCAAAGTCCCAGATATTGACGCGGAAATCTTGTCCATTGGTCATAGTAAAATGCCACTGGCTAACATCAATACCTTCTGTTGATGCTTCATTTTCTTGCAGTTGATAATTTGGGTTTTCGATTGTTTTAGCTAAGGTTGTTTTACCAGATCCACTTTCGCCAACGATGAGTAATTTGGCTTCGTAAATATAATCTTCGCCTTCTTGTTGTATTTGCCGGAAATACTCTCTAATTGCTTCAATTCCTTCTTCGGCAATTTCTATTGGTGGAGTTTCAAGAGGATTGTTGCTCAAATGTAGCACAGTTAAATTGGAGAGTTTAGTAATAAATTCCGGCAGGGTTTTGAATTTATTTGAACTCAAATCTAGTATGGTTAAATTGGAGAGCTTAGTAAGAGATTCTGGTATGGTTATTAATTGATTGAAAGCCAAACTTAGCATGGTTAAATTGGATAATTGAGTAATAGATTCTGGCAGTTTTTTTAATTGATTTGAATCCAAATTTAGCATGGTTAAATTGGAGAGTTTAGCAATAGATTCTGGCAGATTTATTAATTGATTTTAACCCAAATTTAGCATGGTTAAATTTGGGAGTTTAGCAATAGATTCTGACAGGGTTGTTAATTTATTTGAATCCAAATATAGCACAGTTAAATTGGAGAGTTTAGTAATGAATTCTGGCAGGGTTATTAATTTATTTGAATCCAAATACAGCACAGTTAAACTGGAGAGTTTAGTAATAGATTCTGGCAGGGCTTTTAATTTATTTGAACCCAAATCTAGCCAGGTTAAATTGGAGAGTTTATTAATAGATTCTGGCAGAATTTTAAATTTATTTGAACCCAAATCTAGTAAGGTTAAATGGGAGAGCTTAGTAATAGATTTTGGTAGGGTTGTTAATTGATTTGAATTCAAACCTAGGAAGGTTAAATGGGAGAGTTTAGTAATAGATTCTGGCAGGGTTGTTAATTGATTTGCACCCAAATCTAGCCAGGTTAAATTGGAGAGATTAGTAATAGATTCTGGCAGAGTGGTTAATTGATTTGAACTCAAATCTAGCAAGGTTAAATTGGAGAGCTTAGTAATAGATTCTGGCAGGGTTGTTAATTGATTTAAACTCAAATTTAGCCAAGTTAAATTGGAGAGTTTAGTAATAGATTCTGGCAGGGTTGTTAATTGATTTAAACTCAAATTTAGCAAGGTTAAATTGGAGAGTTTAGTAATAGATTCTGGCAGGGTGGTTAACTCATTACTACTTAAATCAAGACCTAATTTTTGAACTTGGTTAATCCAGCTAGGTAATGCTTCTGATGTTTTCCAACTTAATCGAAGAGATATTAAATTTGGCAACCTGGTAATCAAATCAGGAATGTCAGTTAATCTATTACCAATTATATTCAGGGATTTTAAATTCTGTAATCGAGCTATTTCTTCAGGAATTCCTGTAATTTCATTCCCAGCTAAGTTCAATGATTCTAGCTGTTGTAATTCAAAAATATCAGTCGGTATTTCAGTTAATTTTTCAGCATCGGAGTTATCATTATAATTACTGATAATGGATTCCTGAAAAAATTCAGTTATTTTTTTATTGCCAGAGGTATAATCATTGCTTAAAGCTGATTCCTGAAGTATTTCAAGTACTTTTTCAGTACGGGAGATATAATCATCATTGCTTAAATCTAATTCCTTCAGTTGTTTTTCTTTAGCTTCTTTTATTCTTGCTTGAAATTTAGGTGGTATATAACTCATCTATTCAATCTCTCTTCTTCTATAGAATTACTATTTAATTTTTGTTGGCGTAGCCTGCGCTTGCGCTTAAAAATACGTAGGGTGTGTTGCCTTTGCGCGCAACGCACCAAAGTCAAATGCAGGATGGTGCGTTAGACTAAAGTCATAACGCACCCTACAGATACTAAAGACTAAAGTCATAACGCACCCTACGGATACTATTCAATCTCTCTTCTTCTATGATTATTCTGATCATTTAGATAAATTTCTATAGAAATCCTTCTTTAGAGACCATTTATAAACTAAATATTAAGTCTATGGGTGTAGTTAGAAACCGGGTTTCTCTGGGTGAAGTATCGAATATTATCGTACTTAGTCTGAGAGAAACCCGGTTTCTTGGGTCTTAAGGTTTACTTTATAAATAACCTCTTAATCTTGAAAATTTGCAACTTTGTAAATGCTAGGTAAGTCTTATGATCAACTCAAACCCAATCAGTAACAGTTAACATTTGCGAGTGTAAGGTAAGATGTCAAAAATTTTAAAACGCCGCAAGCACCGCCAACCACAGCGAAAGTCAGTTAGTTTAATTTTGATAGTCCTGGCTTGGAGTTTAGCCATGGGTTGGTTACTATCCTTAGCTATCAACGTCCAAGGTGCTACTCCTGCATCAGAAATTGGTACAGTGGACGTAGTACCTGCACAATACCAACTAGGACAACAACTATACTTAGAAAACTGTTCTACTTGTCATCTTGCCTTACCACCAGCAGTGTTACCTATCCAAACTTGGAAAAATCTCCTCCAAGATTCACAACATTATGGGGCACAAATCAAGCCCCTAGTTGATCCAGGACGTATTTTGGTATGGAGATATCTTTCCACATTCTCCCGTCCGCAACTCAAAGACGAACGCACACCCTATCGCGTTGACAGATCCCGTTATTTTAAAGCTTTACACCCCCAAGTCAAACTTCCCCATCCAGTCAAAATTAATAGCTGTGTTACCTGTCATCCGGGTGCAGAAAATTACAATTTCCGTCGTCTCACCCCAGAATGGGAAAATGACCGAGAATAATGGGATACAAGCCCCGTCCTAGAAGGACGGCTTCTAAATGTTGCGGTAATATATAAGTGTTGGTCAACTCCATCCTGTGTTCGTGGGAAGCAGGTAGCCAGAACAACCACGTAAAGCCGAGAGTTGCAACACAGGGGCGAAAAACCTCGTTAAAAACGCATGGACTCTAGTCGAGTACCGAAAGCCAGCGAACTAAATAATTGTGAGTTGAGTACCGTGGGGCACACGGGAATTCACGCTTGGGGAGATGCGTCCCGCTGGGGCTAGTTGCCATAGCTGGGTAGTACCACCTTTTTGGTAGGGCTGCTTGGTGAGGGTGTCGAATCGGCGAGTCTGGTTCCTACTAGTTTTAAGGTGCGTCAGTGAACCAAGAATCCTCGCCCTTTTAGGGCGACGGAGTGTCAAAAGAGTTAGTATGGGCACAGCACTGCTGTGCCCATACAGGAGTTTGGAGTTACCAATTGTTAATTTTTAATTTTGAATTGTTTTGGGAATCTCCCCATCTCCCCCCTCTCCCTAGTCTTCCCCTCTCCCCCCTCTCCCTCGCTACTTATCCATGGTCGGAGTTCACTGCTTCATATCGGGGCAAAATGATACTATAAATAAAGTTTCAAATAGAAGGATAGAACTCTTTTGTATTGTTCCGGTGCGGTGGGGCATCCCGTGTCGTCAATAAAGCTCAGTTAATGTCCGACGGGTTGCCGGGAGTCGCTGAGAAGCCTGCACTATAATGCTTGTATTCAGTGTAGGAGATGTCACTAAACTAATTGGTACTGTATTGGAATTATTTCTGGTTTCCCAGCGATTTATCACCAATTTCAGTTGGGTTCAGTGCTTATAATTAATTCCCAACCCTTTTAATCTCCATCCCCCTTGATATTATTGAATCACCTGCCATGCTAAAACTTCTGTTGGGCGACCCCAATGCTCGTAAGCTGAAAAAATACCAACCTTATGTGACTGAAATTAATCTTTTGGAAGAAGAAATTTCAGCCCTTTCTGATGACGAACTCAAGGGTAAAACCCCAGAATTTCAACAGCGACTTGCCAAAGGCGAAAGCTTAGATGATATTCTGCCAGAAGCTTTTGCTGTGGTACGGGAAGCGGGAAAGCGGGTTTTAGGGTTGCGACATTTTGACGTGCAGTTGTTGGGTGGTGTGATTTTGCACACCGGACAAATTGCAGAAATGAAAACAGGTGAGGGTAAAACCCTGGTAGCAACTTTACCTAGTTATTTAAATGCTATTACGGGTAAAGGGGCACATGTTGTTACCGTCAACGATTATCTAGCTCGTCGAGACGCTGAATGGATGGGACAGATACATCGCTTCTTAGGGCTGAGTGTGGGACTAATTCAATCTACCATGACCCCCGCAGAACGTAAGAAAAATTACGACTGTGATATTACTTACGTAACTAACAGTGAGGTGGGTTTTGACTACCTGCGGGATAATATGGCTACATCCATGGCAGATGTGGTGCAACGTCCCTTTAATTATTGTGTGATTGACGAAGTAGACTCAATTCTGGTTGACGAAGCAAGGACACCACTAATCATCTCTGGACAGGTAGAACGACCTACGGAAAAGTATACCAAAGCTGCCCGTATCGCCTCAGCACTCAACAAAGAAGACCATTACGAAGTAGATGAAAAAGCCCGTAATGTACTGTTAACTGACGAAGGGTTTGCACAAGCAGAAAGGCTGTTGGAAGTCCAAGATTTATTTGACCCAGAAGACCCCTGGGCACATTTTGTTTTTAACGCCATTAAAGCAAAAGAATTATTTGTCAAAGATGTAAATTACATTGTCCGCAATGAAGAAGTGGTAATTGTCGATGAATTTACCGGTCGTGTACTTCCCGGAAGACGTTGGAGTGATGGACTACATCAAGCAATCGAAGCCAAAGAAGGGGTAGACATTCAACCAGAAACCCAAACTCTAGCGACAATTACTTACCAAAACCTGTTTTTGCTGTATCCCAAATTGGCTGGGATGACCGGAACCGCAAAGACCGAAGAAGCGGAATTTGAAAAAATTTATAAAATGGAAGTTACCATTGTTCCCACCAACCGCATCAGACAACGCCAAGACTGGTCTGATATGGTGTTTAAAACCGAGGCGGGTAAATGGATGGCGATCGCCAGAGAATGTGCTGAAATGCACGAAAAAGGCAGACCCATCCTGGTGGGAACCACAAGTGTAGAAAAATCTGAATATCTCAGCGCCCTGCTGAAGCAACAAAATATACCCCATGAATTACTGAATGCTCGCCCCGAAAATGTGGAACGAGAAGCAGAAATTGTCGCTCAAGCAGGACGAAAAGGCGCTTTGACTATTGCCACCAATATGGCTGGTAGAGGTACGGACATTATCTTGGGTGGTAACTCTGAGTACATGTCTCGTTTAAAGTTGCGTGAATACCTCATGCCCCGGATTGTTAAACCAGAAGATGAAGATACCTTTGGTATACAACGAGCTGCTGGTTTACCCACGGGACATGGTGGTGGACAAGGTTTTGCTCCTGGTAAAAAGGTGAAAACTTGGAAAGCATCACCCCAGGTATTCCCCACCCAGTTAACAAAAGCCACAGAAAACATCCTCAAAGAAGCGGTAGAAGTTGCGGTACGGGAATATGGAGAACGCAGTCTTTCCGAATTGGAAGCAGAGGAAAAAATCGCCGTAGCAGCAGAAAAAGCCCCCACGGATGACCCCGTAATTCAGAAATTGCGAGAAGCTTACAAGGGGGTGAAGGAAGAATACGAAGAGTTTACTCACCGCGAACACCAAGAAGTAATAAAATTGGGTGGTCTGCACGTAATTGGTACAGAACGTCACGAATCTCGACGAATTGACAACCAGTTACGGGGACGGGCTGGACGCCAAGGTGACCCCGGTTCCACTAGGTTTTTCCTCAGTTTAGAGGATAACTTATTGCGGATTTTTGGTGGCGATCGCGTAGCGGGGTTAATGAATGCCTTCCGGGTAGAAGAAGATATGCCCATTGAATCGGGGATGCTTACCCGCAGTTTGGAAGGGGCACAGAAGAAAGTTGAAACCTACTATTATGACATCCGCAAACAGGTATTTGAGTATGACGAGGTGATGAATAATCAGCGTCGCGCTATTTATGCCGAACGTCGGCGGGTGTTAGAAGGTCAAGATTTGAAAGAATTGGTGATTAAGTACGCTGAGAAAACGATGGATGAAATCGTTGATTTCTACATCAACCCAGATTTACCTTCGGAAGAATGGGAATTAGATAAGTTGGTGGAGAAGGTGAAGGAATTTGTCTATTTGTTGGCAGATTTACAGCCGAATCAGTTGGAAGATATGCCTATGACCGAGATTAAAGCCTTTTTGCATGAACAGGTGCGTGTCGCCTATGACATGAAAGAGGCACAAATCGACCAAATTCAACCAGGGTTGATGCGTCAAGCAGAACGCTTCTTTATCTTGCAGCGCATTGATACTCTGTGGCGGGAACACCTGCAACAGATGGATGCCCTACGGGAGTCTGTAGGATTACGGGGATATGGACAAAAAGACCCGTTAATTGAATATAAGAGCGAGGGGTATGAGTTGTTCTTGGATATGATGGTGAATATCCGTCGGGATGTGGTTTACTCCTTGTTTATGTTCCAACCCCAGCCCCAGCAAGTAGTGCAAACATCCTCTGAGGTGGTGTAGTTAGAAAATATAGCGGTTTTCGGTTGTAGGGGTCGCCTACTTACAAAAAAGCCACGACCCGTCTACGGTGGAGGGTGTAGAATACAAAGTAAATTTCCCATCCCACTCTTACTGTATTTCATAAGCGTGAAAACCACTATATGCACACAAAACAACTCGTTTCCAGGCTGAGCCTGGAAACGCATCCCTTGGGGGCTGCTGCCTCCCCCTGTGGAAAAAATGGAAGTTCCCAGCCAAAGGAACCAGGAAGCAATCACAATGTAAATGTTTGTTAAATTAGCCAAAAAAGGTCTTTCTCTCAAAAAATGTTTACGGAGATACCAAATAATTGATAATAACTATCAATTAGCCACGAATTTTGGTAGTTTCAGGGGTTGACAAACCCCATTTTTTAAATAAAATAATTTTAATGATAAATTGGTTCTTAGTATATAAAAATGTCATGACAACATGACGAATATAAACTCCAATTTTAGTTTTGGATAACTCCTACTCCCCTCCCGCTAGAAGATTACCGAATTGAGTGAAACTACCAAGAGGGGGAAGAGGAGGAAGAGGGGGAAGAGGGGGAGAAATTTTTATAGGTAATCTTAGAACGAGAAGGGAGTAAGAAACACAGGGAACTCTTAACAGGGAACAGCGAAAAGTGCGGTCTTGGGGGTTTCCCCCATGAGCAACTTTTCAAGAGAGGGAACTCTTAACAGGGAACAGCGAAAAGTGCGGTCTTGGGGGTTTCCCCCATGAGCAACTTTTCAAG
>JASJCY010000103.1 GCA_030065825.1 Nostocaceae cyanobacterium
GTCCCAGTCTAATAGTCAAAGTCATATAAATATGACTATAAAACTAGCCATCAAAACTAATGGGACAGAACACTAGTACTCCACCAAGTAAACTATGCGGGGTTAATAAGGAAAGAACAAAGTTTTTTCTCCCCCCTCTCCCACCTCTTCCCCCTCTTCCCCCTCTCTGACTTTACCCCGCAAAGTTGGTGTGGTGGACTACTAGTTATTTAGTATATGATGGCGAAACAGGAACGAAAGATTGCTCCCGAACTAAATCTTGTACATGTTGAGAACGAGCAAAATCAATAAAGTCTTTTTTTAAACTGGTTGGTGGTGCATTTGTAACTAAATTCAGGGGACGAGAAAGGGGGAAAGTACCTTTTTTAACGTTGGCGATAGTTGCTGTTACCCCTTCCATGGGAAGTAGTTTGAGTGGTGTACCATGGATGATATCGTGTTCTGCTGCACCAATGGATACATACGCGATTGCATTAGGATTTACAGTCACGTTTTTGATTGCTTCTTCATTATCACCAATAGTTATATCGGCATGAATATCCTTAGGATTCATTTGGAAAAAATTAGCAAAGAGTTTAAGGGTAGAGTGACTTTCACCTTTGTTAAGCACAATGATAGGTGCATTTTCACCACCAACTTGTCGCCAATTGTTAATTTTGTGCGTATAAATATCAATAACTTGCTGTTTGGTGAGATTTTTAACCGGGTTGTCCTGATGCACTACGATGGAAATGCCATCTTGAGCAAGAGTAAAGGCAAATAAATCTTTTTCGCTATCTTTGAGCGATCGCGATGCCATACCAATATCTGCTCTTCCTTGACGAGCATCAGCGATTCCTTTTAAAGAACCTCCTGTTTGCACAAGAATTTGCACTCCTGGATTTTCAGCTTGATAGCGTTTGGCGATCGCACTAGCAAGTGGTGCGACTGTACTGGAACCAGTTAGCAATAGTTTACCCTTTGTTGTCTCTGGAGTTTTGTTACAAGATTGTAGCCAAAAGCAGGAAGCTAAAACGACAGACAGCGATGTGAGAATTCGTAAGTTCTTCATCGGTTTTGTAGGAAGAGTTGGGCAATTATCTTTAGTTCTACTTAGTCTTCCCAGTTGGGGAGAAAAAATTTCGCTAAAAACCTGGTAAGGCTGTAATGGATTATTTAGTCGTACAACCAATAACCTTTATCCGTTTCTAACAGTAATATTCTAAAACGAATGTTAAAAATGCCAGCAAGATTGGGAAAAATAAATTGGACTAGTTAAAGCATATGTGAACGCTGTCAGTATACAGATATTTAAAAAAATAGGGTGACCAAGATGAAATTTGACAAATCTGGGTTAAAAGCAGACAGTAAACTTCAAAAGTCTCATTTCAAGGCAGAAAACTCAGGTAATTACTCTTTATCTGCTGCTAACTGGATAAAGCGGCTGATTATGAATGCCAGTATTAGTCAAAAAATTGGCTTTGGCTATGGAATATCTATTGGAATTGCAGTTTTGGGAACCACAGGTGGACAGTTGCTGGGAGAATATTACTGGAAAAAACCAACCATGGTGCAACAAGAACTTGCCCAAAAAGAGGCTGCTTTGCTGATGGTATTGAAAGATGCAATCCTAGAGTCACAATCCCACACCCTTCCCTATGTAAAAAATCCCCAATTACTGGAAAATTACAGTTATCATTTGCTGGATCATGCTGATAAAGTTATAGTTTTATTTTCACAATTCAAGTCTTTTAGTGAAAATGAACTTAAGAATGTAGATTCAGACTTCCCAGAGTTAGAAAAATTTATCCAGCAACATCAAAATACAGTAGAAAATTACAGGGGAAAATTAGCAAAAACCTTAGAAAAATTTCAGAATAGTAATTCAAAATCTCAGGAAATTTCTACATCATTGGCTCAAAAGTTATTGTTGGATTTTGTTAGTTCTCCTGAAGCACTACAACTAGAAAAATGTGCCCAAGATTTAGGAAAGCTGATAACCTTAGCTCAGCTACAAGTGCGAGAGGCAAATACCAGTTTAGAACAAGCACAAGCTTTCCGCACTCAAGTTACTTACCTCAGCCTTTTACTATCAGTTACAATTGCTGTAGCTTTAGCAGTTTATACCAGTTGGGTAATTACTCGTCCGCTGACAGCAGTCACCAAAGTTGCTCAACAAGTCACTGATGATTCTAATTTCGACCTTACGGTTCCTGTTACTACTAAAGACGAAGTGGGAATCTTGGCAACTTCCTTTAACCAAATGATTCAAAAGGTCTCTAAATATACTCACGAATTAGAATTAGCCCGTCAGACATTGGAACAACGGGTAGAAGAACGAACAGAGGAACTTTCCCAAGCTTTACAAAATCTCCAGCAAACCCAGACTCAATTAATTCAGACAGAAAAAATGTCCAGTTTGGGTCAGATGGTAGCAGGGGTTGCCCATGAAATCAACAATCCAGTTAACTTTATCTACGGTAATCTGACCCATGTAGATGGTTACACTCAGGATTTGCTCTATTTAATCGAGCTGTACCAACAACATTATCCCGATACTAACCCGGAAATTCAAGAGGAAATAGAAGCAATTGACCTGGAATTTCTGGTAGAGGATTTGCCCAAAACCTTATCTTCTATGAAAATGGGTACTGAACGCATTCGTGAAATTGTATTATCTTTACGTAACTTTTCCCGACTTGATGAAGCAGAGGTTAAAGCTGTTGATATTCATCAAGGGATTGAGAGTACTCTGTTGCTACTCAATCACCAAATCAAGAAAGGAATTGAAATTGTGAAGGAATACGGAGATTTACCTCCAGTTGAGTGTCATTCAGCACAACTAAATCAGGTGTTTATGAACATTCTCAACAATGGCATGGATGCGCTGTTAGAACAACCAGAGTCTGTGAAAAAACAGATCGTAATTCGTACAGAAATATTGAAAAATCAACCCGTTGAGTCTGTAAGGGTGCTAATTAAAGATAATGGTCTTGGAATTCCATTAGAGATTCAGAATAAGCTGTTTGACCCCTTTTTCACCACCAAACCCGTAGGTAAAGGTACTGGTCTAGGATTATCTATTTGCTACCAAATCATAGAAAAGCATAAAGGTAAAATTCAGGTTGCTTCACAGCCAGGAGAAGGAGCAGAATTTTGCATTCTCTTACCAGTTTCTCAATTAGGTTTAGGTGGTTAGTGTAGGGGAAATACTGGAACTTCAATTTCTCAAGCAACGTCCATCATGATAAATATATTACTTTTTGTTCCTCGATTTATCCATGGGGACACTGATAACTTAAATGACACCTAAAATAAATGTCTCAGTAGTGCTAGGTTGCTGTATGGTGGCGATCGCTTGCACTATAGCAACCATAAATTTCCAGTTCTCAATTTTTGCCCAAACCACAGATGATTCAACCTCACTGTCACCGGAACTTCCCCATGGTGAATTACCGACAAGCACTAAAGAACAAATTATAGCAGATGCAGCCAAGCGTTCGCAAATTCCTGCTACTATTTGGAAAATTGAAAAAATACGCACTATAAAATGGAATCAATGTCACGGTGGTGGACCATCCCGAGGATTTCCGGGAATCTGTATGGATGTTGATGTCTATGGTTGGGAAGTGCTAGTTACAAGTCCCGGACAGCGGTGGGTATATTATGTTAATGATAATGGTTTTGAACTGGATAGTGCGAAAAGCGTACCCCCTTCCCTTGTTAAGCAAGCAGTAAGAACAGCAGCATTACGAGGCTTTAAATTGCCTAACAATTTTAGTTTACACCAGGCTCACCAGAGAACTTGGCAAGATAGCTGTCTGAACCTGAATAAAAATCGATATAACTGTGTCAAAGCTACAATCCCTGGTTGGGAAATTCAAGTAATGGATAATGCTAGTACTCTATGGGTTTTCCACACAGGGTTGAATCAAGATGTCCGGTTTTCTGGGAGTAGTCATTGGGAACCGCACCAGTAGCAAACCCTAGGAGGTAGTGAATACTATCCTTGATACTGATGGACAAGGGCTACCCATTCATCGTATCGTTGGCAATCTATGGGTTTAAATCCCTTTTGTGTCAAAGCTGTATTTACAGTTTCCTCAGAATCAGCAGTAAAACCCGATGTAATTAAAATTCCGGCTTGGGTATCACTTTTATGTAATGCTTGTTGATAGTCTCCAGCCAAAGTGATATGCATCCTAGCAAGGATATTAGCAACAATCAAGTCAAATTTTTCTGTGGTATTGATTTTAGGTACAGGTTCTAGGGTACTCAAACCCATCCAATGTCCCAATTTGCTACCGTTTCCTAGGCTTCCCTGCATTACTCTTACCTGTTGTTCTACCCCGTTGCGATTTACAGCGTCCTGGGTTGATTCAAAAGCAATGGGATCATTATCTACTGCTAGCACAGATGCCCCTAATTTCGCCATTGCCACGCTTAAAATTCCCGAACCGGAACCCAAGTCAAGAACATTCATTCCGGGGGTAATATAGCGTTCCAGTAATTGCAAACACAGAATTGTAGCTGGATGTAAACCGCTACCAAATGCTAGACTTGTCTTTAGTTTTAATATTACTTCTTCTGGTGCCTGAGGGGTATAGGACATTTCAGCAGAAAGCACAACGAACCGTTTCCCAATGCGATGCAAGTGGGGACTCAGTTGTTCTGGTGATTCTGGTTGATTTTCCACCACAGCCATGTGCAGGGCAGTTGCTATTCCTGTACGATGCAAAGGTAAGAGTAAATTAGCAATTTTTTCCATCCTTGCATTGGCATGGAAATCATTAGGGATGTAGAAATAGATTGTAAAGGTCCATGGGGGTGGAACTGCATCCCCTTGTTGATATTTTCTAATGTGAATATTGCTAATATATTCTACTTCCGTGAGCAAGGTACATACCCAGTCCACAGCCTCATTGCTGCTGTCAATAGTTAATTCTATCCACTTCATCTTTTTACTTGCGGTTATAGTGAATTTACCCACAGAAGACAGAATTTTACCTTACCACAAGCGAGCACCACAATTACTCCCCTCCCGCTAGAAGATTACTGAATTGAGTCAGAGGGGGAAGAGGGGGAAGAGGGGGAAGAGGGGGAAGAGGGGGAGAAATTTTTATAGGTAATCTTAGAACGAGAAGGGAGTAACATCTTACACCCTTCTTCCCCAATTCTGGGAGAGGGGTTGGGTGTGAGGACAGAAACTTTAGACTAATGATTTAGGATTGCTATATTAGATTATTTATCTACTTTTGTGCCTTATTTATTAATAGTTTTAGAAGTGCCTGAGAATATTTATTTTTTCTTGAAGAATATTTCAGTAATCTTCCAGACGACTTGGCAGAGGTAAATTAACGAAAATAGTTATAAAAGCATAACAAGTCCGTTTATCCAACTTTCTTATTCTCTAAAGATTTTTATATTTACTTTGGGAAAGTTGTTGTCATAGTCATTTTTATTGACTATTAAATCGGGCAAAATATGACTGTTTAATAAACAGTTGCGAAGAATCATAAACTTGTTTGAAAAAATGGATAATCAGAATTTAGAGTCTAATCTTATAGTGGTGGGTAATATCCAGTACTTTACTCAGCATGACGATGTTTATGGTACTGAGTTATGGAAAATTGACCCCTATGTTAACAATGGCAATCCCGTACTAGTCTCAGATATAAATCCCCATGGATCTTCTAATCCCAGCAACTTTACATTGGTAGGAGATACCCTCTACTTTGTAGCTGATAATGGTATGGAAGGTACTGGGTTATGGAAGATTGACGAATTTGGAAATCCCATACCCTTACAAAACTATAACGGTGGTGTATTAAATCCCAATAATCTCACAGTTGTCGCTGATAGACTCTATTTCGTGGCTGACGATAGTTACACTGGAAATGGTAGTGAGTTGTGGATGATTGACCCCAATACTGGTCAACCAATCAACTTCGACCTCAAACCTGGTGGTGGTTCTAATCCTAGTAATTTTACAGTTGTAGGAGATACTCTCTACTTTACCACTGATGATGGTTACACTGGCAATGGTACAGAGTTGTGGAGGATTGACTCCAACACTGGTCAACCAATGAACTTTGACTCAGCCCCTAGCAATTTGCAAATAGGTGGCATTGCTGACTTCAACGGTGATAGTAAAGCCGATATTCTTTGGCGCGATCCAATCACCGGAAACAACTCCCTCTGGCAGACGAATGGCTTTCAAGTGATAAACTCTGGTAATATCAATTCAACCCCTAACAATTTGCAAATAGGTGGCATTGCTGACTTCAACGGTGATAGTAAAGCCGATATTTTCTGGCGTGATTCCAACACCGGAGTAAATTTCCTATGGTTGATGGATGGGTTTGATCGCATTGATGCTGGCAGTATTCAAAAAATGGGTAATAACTGGGAAATAGCTAGTATTGCTGACTTCAACAGTGATAATAAAGCCGATATTCTCTGGCATAACCCCATGACTGGAACTAATAATCTCTGGTTAATGGATGGTTTGAATTCTACTGGTCTTTAGTTAGTATCATTTGTAGCTATTAAATGCTACGTTTAAGGTGAACAAAGTAGAGACACGATATATGTGTTTCTACTTTTATTTATGCAATTTTAAGTATGAAAATATTTCTGTTTCAACTTACTGAATATTCTTTGAATTCTTAGTTTTGCTATTCCTATTCTCGTTAAATCCTTGATATTGCATGAGTGAGACTTCTTGTGGTCAAAAAACAGGTTTAATTCCTCTAAAATCACTCGCAGACGCTGAATAATATTCTCTTCTCTATATTCTGCTAATAGTTCTTTTGGCATAGTTGATGGCGTCCATGAATCCAGAAGTTTGAGAATACGTTGAACATCATATTCTTTTGAATATCCAGCAATTTTATCACAATTAAATCCGGGGTCTAAATAATCAGAAAGTCCACCATTAACGCTGGAAAAAATCCTACAACCACAGGCAATAGCTTCCATTGGTTGCAAACCAAATCCTTCAGTCACACCCTGCATTGCCCAATATTCCGCAGAATCATAAAGGTAAATCTTGGTGCGGTTAAATAGTTTGGGAATATCATCAATATATGATTTTATTACTTCTACATTACAATGGGGCTGCAATGCTGGAATCAATTCTTGAATTAAATACTCTGAGGATTTACGTGCTAAGACTAAAACATCAATATCTCGCTCAATATGTAAATTGTGAAAATCATTACTAATCTGATTTGGTAAATAGTAAATCAAAGCATGAGGTGACTTTTGCCCCCAATATCCCATCGTATTTCTACTCACAGTAATTATGGGAATACTTGCAGGAAGAGTAAAATCATAACCCGCACTGTGGGCATGGTAAACTACATTATATGGTTTCAGTTTTGCCGATAATTTGCCAACATCAAAACCCCAACTAATCACAAAAATGACATCATCTAAATTCGTCTCCTGAAGTACATCATCTAAGAAAAGATGACCCTCCTCCCGTTGACGGTAAGTGACAATAGTAGCACTACACACTTGTTGGGTAAGAGTCAGGGTTTTTAACTCTGCAAACAAACCACCGCAGACAAACTTGCCATTTGTTCCAGGTAATAAAAAGTAAAGCTTTCTCACCAGATAACACTCTCTTAAATGTATGCACTTGTTAGGTTAGCCTATCTGAGTGCGATCGCATATAATTTGGCAAGATAAATAGACATCTGGTGGAAAAGAATGTTCCAGACGTAAAATTTTACGTCTGGAACAAGGGTTGTAGCTGACGCATATTTAATTTCCACGCCTATGACTAATAGGTGAAACGGTTCTACCCTGGCAAAACATGCTTCGCTATAGTAATGTTCTACTCCCCCAAAAACACGCTTCGCTATATGTAGTGACCTGAAATTATAATTCTTGACCCACAATAACTGAAACTATAAGAATCTTATTTGAGTTTTGAACAAATTCCGTACATCTGGAGGGTGGTAAAATCAAAGGTAGTGTGTCGAATGAACCACTCAAACATCCACTTCAAATGAGAAAATGTTGGAACCAAAGCACAAAAACGTCGCATTTTTTTGAAGCTATGCGTTCTCGCCAAAATATTACGGAAGTATTTTCAACATTCGCGCACTTGGAGTCAGATAGATTCAAGAAATGGTTAACAGATCCAAAATTACGCCGGAGTATCAAAAAATGTTTAGAACATACCCCACAAACATCAAACGCAGAAAATTTTTGGGTAATTTATTGGCACAAGCACTGGGAGAACCAATCCCATAGTCTTGCCAAGATGCATTTGTCTGCTTATTTACAAGAACCATTTTATTGGGCTGCGGAAACGACTGTTACCAAATTTACTAACAATCAATACAGTTTAGCTGACCATTTCCAACTAGCTAATGCTGAGGTAGAAAGTGTCCTCAAAAGCTTTAAACCTGAAATTAGCAATAACTTGAAAGCTTATGCCCAGATGGCAATTTCCAGTCGATTGAAAGATATTTTACGGCAGCGTCAGGAAGCTGATTTCTGCACCAATTGGGCATTGTTACGTAAGGTAAGCAAAAAGCAGGTATTAGCATCTCTGTCCCAAGTTGGATTATCACCAGCAATGATTACTCAATATCGTTTAGCCTGGTGTTGTTTCAAAGAACTTTATATCCAGAACCAGGCTGGAGGTACTAGTAAATTACCAGAACCAAATCGCCAACTTTGGGAAGCAATAGCCAATCTCTACAACAGCGAACGAATAAACCAATTAACTGAACTGACTCCACAATGCAGTGCAGACATCATTGAACAGTGGTTAACTCGTACTGCTACATATCTGCGTGCTTATCTCTATCCACCTGTGAGTTCCCTGGATGCCTTCAAATCAGAAGATGACTCTAACATCACCTTGGATTTGCCAGACCCCTCGTCAGACTCATTAATAGCTGATATCTTAGCTCAAGAGGAAGCCAAAAACCGCCAAAATCAAATCTTGCAAATGAATAATGTATTGTCAAAAGCATTACATAGTTGCAATACCCAATCCCAAGAAATACTTAAACTATACTACCAACAGGAACTTACTCAACAAGATATTAGCAAAAAATTACAGATTAGCCAGCCTACGGTTTATCGTCGGTTGACTAAAGCCAGAGAATTCTTGTTGGCAGCATTAATCAAATGGAGTCAGGAGACGTTGAATATTTCTGTAAGTTCCAACCAAATAAAAGATATGAGCACTATTTTGGAAAAATGGCTGAGAACTAATTATAGTGAATCTAACCTAATTCCATAATCAACATAAATTAGGATAAAGAGTATAAGAAATGACTTGTTTGTTCGCAGATCCAAGAGAATGGGTGTTTGAAATTTCACCAGCATTCCAAGAGCAGTCTTGGCAGCAAAGCCAAGTTTATGCTACACCTAGCAGTGTTTGGTGCGCTTATATTAATCAAATTTGCCTCGATGTCTTTTTAAGTTGGATGCGAACAGAATACGTAGCCAATGCTACTGCCTGGGAATGTATCCCTGGTGTGTTAGGTTTTTGGGAATTCGTGAATGGTACAGTAGTTTTAC
Organism: Nostocaceae cyanobacterium; assembly: GCA_030065825.1. GTDB lineage: Bacteria > Cyanobacteriota > Cyanobacteriia > Cyanobacteriales > Nostocaceae > JASJCY01. The sequence goes on from JASJCY010000103.1 coordinate 9,529, forward strand.
TAGGACAGAAGCGAGTTGCATTAATTCCCAGTGAGGCAATAGATGATGGGGAGTTAGAAGTCCCTCAAGAATGGGTAGATATTCCTAATTGGGCAGCAGACTATTATATAGCAGTGCAAGTTAAACCAGATGGCAATTGGGTGCGATTTTGGAGCTATACAACTCATCAAGAACTCAAATCCTTGGCGAATTATGACCCAGTAGATAGAACTTATTGCCTAGATTCACAGCATTTAACAAAAGACCTCAATGTTTTCTGGATGACCTATCAGTTTTCCACAGAAGAGATGAAAACTGCTATAGCTACCCTGCCAGAATTATCAGCTACCCAAGCAGAAAATCTCTGCCAACGGTTAGGTAATTCCTCTGTGGCTTTTCCTAGATTAGCAGTGCCATTTGCAACCTGGGGAGCCTTGCTGGAAAATCAACAATGGCGGCAAAATTTATACCAACAACGACAACAAAGACAACAGTTACAGTCTGCCACAGAGCAAGTTAATCTTAGTGATTGGCTGGAGGGCATTTATGAGAGTTCTTGGAAAACCATTGAGACATTTTTTGGTACCAATGCTCAAAATTTAGCTTCTAATTTTAGGAGTAGTTTTGGGTTAGCAAGTGCTAGTGTCAAACGAGCCAAATTGATTGACCCAGAAATGCAACTAGAGTCTCAAAAACTAGTATTATTAGTTGCTTTGATACCAGAAGCAAACCAAGAAGTTAGTATTCGTGTGCAACTACATCCTGCTAGTGGAGAAATTTATCTCCCCGCTAATATTAAGCTGGTTTTGCTGACAGAATCAGGGGAAATAATTGAGGAAGTGCAAAGCCGAGAACAAGATAACTATGTACAATTACCGCGTTTTGATGGAGAAGCGGGAGAATGTTTTACTATCCAAGTTGCTGTTAATGATTGGAAAATAACAGAAAATTTTGTGATTTAAATAGCTGATAGTAAGTCTATGAGTAAGCTACTAGTTTTCAGCTTGTTAGAAGGTGATTTTAACCAAGGATTTGCTGTGGTTACTGCTCAACTTTGGGATATTGACCAATCATTCATTGTGAAAATTGTTGGCAGTTTGCCAGCAGCACCAGAACTTCCCACAATTTACAAAAAATGGAGGTTACTCTACGAAGGTGTATATTCTCGTTTGGGCAACAATCAACGGATAAAAGTGGATCAGCAAGATATTACTAATATCTCTGTAGATGACTTGAATGATGTCTGTCAGCAGCTAAAAAGGAATATTAATAGTTGGTTCAAATCTGAGTCATTCCAAAATATTGAGCAGCAGTTGCGGACTTTACTCAGTCCTAATGATGAAATTAGAGTTATTTTTGAAACAAATGTTACCCTTGTACATCGGTTGTCTTGGCATTTATGGGATTTTTTCGAGCATTATCCCAACGCTGAGTTAGCTTTAAGTAATCCAGAATATACATCTCCTCAGCTATTACAAAAATCTCCGACAGGTAAAGTTAAAATTTTGGCAATTTTAGGTAATAGTGTGGGGATTGATATTGAAAAAGACCGTTCTTGGCTAGAAGGGTTGGCTGATACCGAAGTTAAATTTCTGGTGGAACCAAGCCGCAAAGAACTAGATGAACAACTGTGGAGTCAGAATTGGGATATTCTATTCTTTGCAGGACATAGTGCTACTACTGTAGATGGAGAAATAGGGCAAATTGATATTAATCAAACAGAAAGTTTAACAATTGCTCAGTTAATAAATGCACTGAAAAAAGCAATTTCACATGGGTTGAAACTAGCAATTTTTAATTCTTGTGACGGCATTGGTTTAGCCCGTAATTTGGCGTATTTAAATATTCCTCAAATGATTGTCATGCGAGAACCAATACCAGATTTAGTTGCCCAAGAGTTTTTGAAAAAGTTTCTTGATGCTTTTGCAGGTGGTAAGACATTATATGCAGCTATGAGAGAAGCACGAGAAAGATTACAAGTATTAGAAAATGATTTTCCCTGTGCCAGTTGGTTACCTGTAATTTGCCAAAATCCTGCAACTGTGCCAGTAACTTGGCAAGAACTCTGCGGTAGTTATAGTGATACAGAATCTCTGGAGACTGGTTCTACAAACACCATAATTTCAACTCCAAGGTGCAACCTCTTGACTGTACTTTTGATGAGTGTAATCATAGCATTCTCAATTGTAGGTTTAAGGTATTTAGGCATTCTTCAAAAAGTGGAATTACAAGCTTTCGACCAAATGTTGCGACTGCGACCAAAGGAAGAACAAGATTCTAGGGTGTTAGTAGTTGGAATTACTGAAAAATATATCCAATCTAACCAACAAGAGATAGTCCGGGGTATGAAATCAATTCCAGATAATAAGTTAGCTGAATTACTGCACAAATTACAACAATATCAACCACGAGTAATTGGACTGGATTTATATCGAGATTCTCAAGACCCTCAAAAACCAGACCAGAAAAATCTGGCTGATGAATTAAATAAAGATAGAGTTGTTGTTGCTTGTAAAGGTAAAGATAGTAAATTTGACCCCCAAGGTGTAAAACCTCCGGAAAAAGTACCTGTAGAACGTCAAGGTTTTACAGATGGGATTGAAGATTCGGATTATATTGTCCGTCGTCAAATTCTGATGATGGAACAAGAAGCGTCATCTCCTTGTCAAACACCTGATTCATTGAATTGGCAATTAGCTAATCGCTATTTATTTTACGAAAATATTACAGCGAATGTAAATAAAGATAATATCAGGTTTGGTGATCAGGTATTGCAACGCTTAAAGTCTGGACGTAGTGGTGGCTACCAAAAAGGAGTGAATTTAGGTGGCTTTCAAATATTAGTTAACTACCGCGATCACAATTTCCAAACAGTTTCTCTAGAAGATATATTCAATGATAAAGTAAACCCAGATTTAGTCAAAGATAAAGTAATTATTATTGGAGTTACAGCTAATACTGTCAGTGATATGTGGTCAACTCCCTATAGCGTTGCACAGCAGTCTGGGAAGATACCGGGTGTGTTTATGCAAGCACAAATGGTCAGCCAAATTATCAGTGCTGTTTTAGACCAACGAGTTATGCTTTGGGTTTTGCCTTACTGGGGTGATATTCTGTGGATTTTTGGATGGTCTTTAATATCTGGTTTAATTATTTGGCGCATTTATTCACCTGTAGGTCGAGGTTGTGCCATTGTTGCTACAGTTATAGTTTTATACGGAACTTGTACAATCATTATTAGTATATCTGGGGCATGGGTTCCTTTTGTTCCTTCAGCCTTGGCTGTAGTTGGAACTGGGGTATGGCAACGATTTTTGAATTATAGAACTTAGGTATCTCTCAAACATTAGGCGATCGCGGCTAGTACAAGAAGGCAGAAGACGCGGAGCGCTTAGGGGGTGACATTTGGGAGCATCTCATTTTTTCAAAAAGCCCGCAGGCTTTGTTCTTGTAGCGATACCCTTCGGTGGGTATTGCGTAAAAATTGGGATGCACTAAAGTATTATTACTGAATTTTTTTGTCTGCAATAAACATAAATTTTTATCATTAAAAGAATGTAGAATTTAGAATTTAGAATTTAGAATTGTGTTTTGCAACGAGGATTTTACCCCGACGCAAAACGTGCTGCTTGTAGAAGCAGGGGAATTTAACCCCCAAAGTTGGTTAATAGATGAAATTAAAGTTTATTGGCTACGTATAATTACAAAGTAAGTATTAAATTTTTATAATTACTTGAAGTGCAAGACATGAGATACCAAACTTTTGAATAAAACACCCCCTCTAGAACCAATAAATAAGTAAGCAGCTTTTTTTCACTTCCCAGAGGTGTTTATGAAATTACTATCTAAATCTGTAATATTGGTTCTAGGGAATACTTTGGTTTTTTGCAGCATTTTACAATATGCAGTAGAGGTGACAGCCCAAACTCAAACACCTACACCTACACCCACACCTACTAAAACACCTGCACAACCAGTCAAAAAACGTCCTACAACTCAAACAAGAGCCTCTAGACCAGTTTTCGTGATGCCAGAACCACCTGCTGGGTTAAGTACTATATCTGGACGTAGAAGGGGAATGGGTAGCCGCAATGATTGTCCTGCGGTGGAGACTCCCCTCACGGCTTTAGTTCCTTTTCAAGAGCGCGTAACGGCTAGCAAACAAACAAATACATCAAGATCAGTAGATGTGTGGGGACTAACCACCTCTGAACGTCCAATGTTTTGGTTTTATGTTCCCTATACCAAAGGGAGTGCTGAATTTGTCCTACAGGATAGTGAAGAAAACGAAATTTATCAAAATAAAAACATCGCTCTCAAAGCAAAATCTGGTGTCATTGGTATTTCTCTTCCATCTACTGTGACACCATTGCAAATAGGTAAAACATATCGCTGGTTCTTTAAAATTCGTTGTAATCAACAACAAACAATGAGTGTTCCTATCTTTGTAGAAGGAGACATCCAAAGAGTAAATTTGCATCCTAGTTTAGAGCAGCAGTTACAAAGGACAACAGACCCGCGACAAAAAATTGCAATTTATGCTGCTAATGGTATTTGGTTTGATGCTTTGACAATGTTAGGGCAACTACGTCTTGCTAATTCCAATGATGCCTCTTTAGCAGCTGATTGGCAAAGTTTATTGCAGTCAATCAAATTGGATAATATTGCTGAATTTCCTTTAGTTAATTATTAACAAATTGTCAATAAATAAGTGGGTCAAATTACAGTGATTTTCACGTAAATAGACTAGGGCGTGTTTTCAAAGTATCCTGTAGGTTGGGTAGAACGGAGTGAAACCCAACAAATCGAACGTTTGATTTGTTGGGTTTCGTCCCTCAACCCAACCTACAGTTTAGGTTAATGTGAGGTTTGAAAACACGCCCTACACCCTAGGGGTTTAGCATTGCTAAACCCCTACACCAAAATGTGGTTCAAATAGATGAAAACTGCTGTAAAATAAAGTAGCTTTTGTTAACCCTATTTGAAACCCCTGATTAATTCTTAATTGGCAGCAATATTTATATCTGGATTGTAGAAGTTGCACCTCTATGGGGTTTCCTAATCTATCTTTTTACAGCCAATTACCAACTAACACATAGGGTGCCCAATACATAGGACGATTGTATGTAGAAAGCAATTTTAATTGAGCAAGACGTAAAGCCTCTGCTGTTGTAACTTTACCAGTTATTAATTGACGATAGAATTCACTAATAAATAAAGCAGTGGAATTATCACCAATTTGCCATAAAGATGCTAAAGTACTGCGCGCACCTGCTCGAATCGCAACTCCTGCTAATCCTAATACAGCACGGTTATCTCCCGCTGCGGTTTCGCAAGCACTGAGAACAAGTAATTCAATTGGCTCTGTTCGATTTTCCTCTCTAGTTTTGAGTAACTCATCTAATTCTTTGACATAAATCCGTCCGTTAGCTGCTAGGATGAAAGTCTCTTCAGCTTTGGAACTAAATTTACCGTGTGTTGCCAGATGAACTACTCCAAAAGGTTGGACATTTACTGTTTTTTCTAAGTTTTCCTTGGTAAAATCTTGATCCAAAAGTGTAGTTTTTATTATTCCTAACTTTTGCATTGAATCTAGTTCTTCCTTGACATAGGGAAGTGGCCTAAGCTTCTCGTTTTTGGGTGGTTCTGATAGCCCTGCTGCAAGAGCATTTATTTCCTTTAGAGGTTTGGGAGTAAATATTTGCAATCCTGGACTCAGAGCTACAGCATACTTTTGGACTAAATATTCTTTGCCATCATACAGCGCAGCCATGGGAATATTTCTTAAAGACCCATCTAGAATAAATACTAAAGTTTTAACTCCGGTGTTTTGTAGGTCTGCTTCTACAGGTTTAATTAACCAATTATAAAGTTTTTGAGATTGCTTTCTAAATTTCTTCTCGGCACTGGGTTCGACTATTTCTTCTCGCATTTTTCTAATTACCCCCTCTACATCCTCACAGTTATCTTTAGAGTCACAGTTATTTTGAGGGGATATATGCATCAATTGTTTTTTATTAGGAAGCTTGAGGACAATCTCTAATTTATTGTCTAAAATAATCGTGTAGAAAATGGCTGTATCTGGATTATCGCGGTCTACTACTTCCTCAAGATTCACAAATTCATCCTCTAAGCAAGCTTTCCGGAAAAAATTATCTAATTCTGCCAATTGCAATGCTTCTATACGCTTGCGTACTTTGTCTAAATCTGGTTTTCCTTCTCCTGACTCTTGTAACAATAGTTGCGCTGACTGCCGATAAATGGGTTCTACACTGTCCCGGAAATTGAAACGTAGGTTTTGATTAACTTCGACTAAATCGCTGCGGAGGAACTTGAGTGTTAAGACTGCGGCATCATAAGCAGCGATCGCTCCCTTAATATCTCCCTTTACTTTCAGCAAGCGTCCCAATTGCCATTGCCAACGGTAGGCAATATCGGAAGCATTGATTTCCTGAGCGATAAATAATGCCTGCTGGGTCAAATCCTGTGCTTCTTGCCACTGATGGTTCTGCTCATACAATCCTGCTAAAATTCCTAATGCATAGGATTCCGCACGCTTATTGCCTATAGCTTGGGCTTGTTTAACGCTGTTGGCGAGAATTTGGGCAACCTCTTTTGTGTTAACAGTGTTGATAATAACATCAGCAAAATTTATACTCGCATAAATACTGGCTTGATTATTGGGCAGAGTAGCAAGTTGGGATTTGATTGTAGGGATTAATTCTTTAGCTGCTGCCATATCTTGATTCTCAATAAATAAACTGAGCAGATTGATTTGGGCTTGAACTTTGGTAAGTGGCTGGGGTGCTTTAGCAGCTTCCTGATAATGGGCGATCGCACCTTTGATATCATCTAATGCCCTCACAGTATTACCGAGACTAAATTCTGTAAGGCTAATTTCTGGAGACAGTTGCAGTTGTTTGGCAATTTTTAAGCTTTCTTGTAATGTTTCCTGGGATTTATCGAACTCACCCAATTGTTGCCAAGCATTGCCCAGGGAACGCAAAGCAGCAGCTTTCAGGGGTAAATTTGGTTCGTTTTTTAACTGTTCCTCCCTGGACTCTAAAATCTCTAAAGCCCGACCGTAAAAGCCAGCAATCCGCCAAGCTTGTGCTTGGTTAATCAGACTGCGGGTTAGTCCGGCATTGTTACCTAATTGCTTCCAGATTTTCTCTGCTTGTTGGGCAGTTTTTACGGATATATCTGCTTTTCCCAGTGCTAGTTGCAATCCTGCCTGAATATCTAAAGTTTGCGCCAAAACTTCCAGCCATTCTGGTTTTTGAGTATTGAAATTTAATGCTTGCTTTTTCTCATCCCAACCAAGTAAACTTAAGCTAGTGTTGATAGATTGGGAAGCTTCTGTCCACAAGCCAAGTTGCTGATATACCAGACAGAGGTTAGTTAAGGCTGCGGCTTGTCCCAGGGTATCTCTCTGTTGCTGATAAATACTCTTAGCTTTCTGTAAAATAGTTACTGCTGACCTTAAGTCTCCTGCTTGATACAGGGCTTCTCCTTGTTCCAGGAGTTGCTGTGGCGTTGTGGCTGCTAATTGACTGTTTTGGCTGCTAATTTTGCCTGCTGAATATGTGTTTGCTTGTTTAGCAAAGGTGATGGGGGTAATAGTCAGGACAAAAGCTAGAGTAAATAATACTACATAAAAAACCGAATTTTTAACTACTTGCTTTACAAGCAGCAGCCTTTGCAGAATTGACTTAAACCGACCAAAATTAATTAACGCCATTTGACATTCTCCTGTTCCAACTTTTACCCATCCTCTAGTGAACAGGACAAGAGGCAGATGTTTGCCAAGGACTGCGGGGGTTTACTTGCGGTGCTTGTGCCACTAAGTATAGGTCACCATTAGCATCAACTACCAATCCTTGCGCTTCCACAATGGCAGAAGGAGAAACTGTAGTGGTGACTGTTGGTGCTGGTGGTTGATTTTCTACTTTGGCAGAGTTTTGGGCACTGGTTCTGGGTTTTACCCACTGTGTTAGGGTACTGGTATCTTGTAATAGTTCAGTGGGACTCAATGGTAAACCACCACGTCCTGTTGACACAAAGGAACTCCGACTTTTGGCACTTCCTGGGTTGCAAGATTTATCAATTTGCTGGGAAGGATCAGCTAGATTTGAGGGTAATTCAACTAAGCCCTTACTGGGGTCTACCTCAGGGTTGCTTATAGTTACATTACCGTTAATGCCAAATTCGGAACTGGCAGTGATGTCGCTTTGTGGTGTCTGTCGTTCTTGGAATTGAATTCCGAATATACCCTGAGTGAATATGTTAATATTACCACCATTCCCAGTAAAAGCGTTAGCAGTGATATCGCTATCCTCTTTGGGAACAGCGACGATAAAGGGGGAATTATTGATGGTGATGTTACCACCATTACCACCAAATTGGTCATCTCCGGCACTGGTGGAGATTTGACTACCGTTGCGTAGTAATAATAAGTCTTGCAGATTTAGGGTGATATTACCGCCAGTATTGCTGCGAGTTTTGGCGGAGATACTTCCATTATCCAGGGTGAGGAAGCCTGCGGTGAGGTCGATATCACCCCCAATTCCTTCTCCCTGACTATCCACAGCAATAGTTGCACCATCTCGGATGGTTAAGGTTTTGGGGTCAATGAAAATGCTGCCCCCATTGCCAGTAGAATTGTCTGTGGTGTCGGCAAATAGTCCAGTTTCCGTACCTGCCAGAGTAATATTATCACTGACTTTCAAGGTAATGTTACCTGCTTGAGCGCTACCCGATGTGGTTGTCAATATTTGTCCTTGGTTGCTGGCTGAAAAATTCTTGGCGATTGCAGTGATACTACCTCCTTTTCCATCTCGATTTGAGGCAGAAATTGAGGCACCATCACTAATGCTAAATTGTCGGGCATTAACAGTTAAACTACCAGCTGAACCCTTACCTGTAGCAGCTACGGCTAAACCACCTTGTCCTCTTAACTCTACAGATGTGCTAGCATTAACGCTCACACTTCCAGCTTGACCATCAACAGTTGAAGCAGAAACTTCACCATTATTTACTTCCAAGGTATCTAAATTATCTAAATTTATATTTCCTCCTATACCGGAATTACTAAAGGCAGAAATCTGCCCTCTTTGTTGGAGTTTCAACTCTCTGGTATTAATCGTTATATCTCCAGCAAATCCAGCATTCTCAAAAGTACCATCAGAATTGCTAAATATACCACTAGGAATGGAACCACTAGTAGAAGTACCTTCCACTATTACAAAGCCACTGGGGTTAACTGTCGCATTACCTCCCAACCCCATAACTGTTATATTTCCACCATTTCCCTCTTCCGCAGTGGCTGCACTAACTCTCGATCCATTTCTAATGGCTAGCTGATTTGTGCTAATAGTTAAGTCTCCCGCATCTCCAGAACTAATGGTATCAGCAGCAATTGCGGCTCCATCTAAAAGTTCTACCTTATTAGCTCTGATAGACAAATCACCTGCATCACCCGGTCCGATTGTACCACTGATCAAAATTGCCTTACCTTGTAAGCTTACTAACTCCAACTCTTGACTATCAATACCAGTGACTCTTAAAAGTCCCCCATTTCCTGCATCGCTTTTAGTGGTGATAGTTCCTGTAGCGACATTAGCTCCATCCCTCATAATTAATTTTGGGGTTTGAATCTCCAAGTTTCCACTATTACCACTGCCTTGGGTGGTTGTACTCAAACCATTGAGAAGACCTATGATTTCATCTGCTGTTTCTTCTCTAAGCTCAGGGGCAAACGATCCGGGTTGGTTGCCAGTAATTTCCACTGAATCATGGGCAATGACTGTTAAATTACCTCCATTGCCACTACTGGCTTGTATATTCAGAACAATGGATTCGAGAGGAGAACTAAGATTACGACGCAAGAATGGAAAGGTAAGAGTGCCAACCCCAGCACTCAGTCTTTTCTTAGGCAAAGAATTATTGCGAATAATCAATTTATTGGTAGTAATACTTAAGTTTCCTGCATTGCCTGCTCCAAATGTACCTGTGGCTAAAAAAGTTCCAGAAAAAGGTCTTTCTTTGAGCAATTCAAAAATAGGGTTACCTCTTCCCACTGTACTAGAGGCACCATCCTCACTCATGGTCAGTTCCACTACCCCACTATCACTAGAGGCATTAACTATTAAATCTCCTCCATTTGCTTGCCCGAATGTCAAATTTGCCACTCTAGCAAAATCACTGAGGTAAATTGACTGGGCATCAAGCTGAATATCACCCCCTTTGTCCCCTGAAGCTGTTGTGATACTGGTAATGATACTATCATTGATCGAAAGGTTGCCATTATTGCTCTTGAGGCTAATATTACCTCCTAACACCCCAATAGAGCTAATGAAAGAGCCAGGTTTAAGAGTGATGTCACCATCAGCTACAAGAGTGATATCACCGCCATTATCAAGGTAGGAAATGGGAAAAACAAAAACAGAATTGGCATCAAAAACATACTCGGCATTAGACTGAAGTTTTCCGTTGATTGTAATATCACCCCTAGCAGCATTGATGATAATTTCTCCTGGTGAACTCAAAGAACTCGATGTATTAATGTTGTTAGCACTAATACTGCCATTAGTAGCATTGAGTTTGGTTGAACCACCATTATCAGCCACAGTATAAATATTTCCCAGAGTCAAATTTGCCCCGGAAATAGCAATATTGCGCCCATTAGTCCTAATAGTATCTACCTTATCCTCCATCACGAAGTTACCAACCCCATCCCCGTCTGCATCCGCTGTAAATGCGATTGCACCAGTACCACCAGCAAAGTTCAACTGGTTGTCACTCAGGTCATTAACTGTAATATCGTTGGTTGCTTGCAAGACAATATTCGTATCACCAGGCAACCCCTCCAATTCTGACTCATAGATGGTTGTAGGTGCAGTATCATTAATTTCACTCAAGGGAGTACTAAGAATGGAACCAGCTATCCCAGAATTATTGCCAGCAAAGTTATCTGTACCATCACCACCCTCATCTCCAGTACCATCGGCAATGATAATGTTTGTCGGATCAAGCAGTAATGTGCCTGTAAATCCACTTAAAGCACTAGTATCAACATTACCACGAAAAATTAGCTGTTCTTTCCCGGATACTTCCACAAAGCCACCATTCCCGGAAGCAGAACCACCCCTAGCACTAATATTGCCATAAAATCCGGTAACTTCATCTGCCCAGACAGTTACATTACCACCATTACCAGTTTTCAAGGCATCTGCATTAATATCGACTCCAGAACCAATATAGGTGCGTTTTGCAGTGGGAAGTGTACCTCTACCTTGAAAATCTCCACCAATGAAGACATTGCCCCCATTTGTATCATCAGAGACATTTATCTCGGCATTATCCAATAAACCGACCCGCTCTCCCAATACTTGTACTGTACCACCAGGAGCAATTAACTCACCTGTGCTGGTAACTGTATCACCAAATAAAATCAGATTCTTTCCAGGATTAACCGCTAAATTTCCTGCATTAGCAATATCTCCCCTATTAGTTCCCCTTTGCAAACCAATGGCTACATTGATTTTTAACAGTGGTGGTGCTTGGGGATTAGTTGCGCTAAATTCCAACCCATCACCAAACACAAAACTATTCGCACTACTCCCCACAAACGAACCATTGACATCCAACTGCGCACTTTGCCCAAATACAATCCCATTGGGATTCAAAAAAAAGAGGTTGGCATTACCCAAAACCCCCAGAGTCCCCATAATGTTAGAAACTTTACCCCCCGTCACCCTTGTCAAAATATTTTCAATGCCACTGGGATTGGTAAAATAAGCCCCTCGTCCCGACTCAATATTAAATTCTGTAAAACTGTGGAAGAGGTTGCCTTTGCGAATTGCACCCCCATCGATTCTCTCACTGGGAATCCCTTTAATTATCTGGTCAGGAACAACAACTGACCCTTCTGTACTGAGAGTACCATCGGTTGTAATTTGCCCTCTGACTGAATTGAGCATCCCCAGATTTATGTAGGTTAGGCTAGCAGCCAAAAACCCAACCAGGAAAGGGATAAATCGCATTGCCTGATTCCTATTACATATTTACTTATGTATAACTTATTACTATACTACCTTTATTTTGCTTTCTCAACAGTTTCTCAACATAAAGATAAAAATCATCTACGAATCCTTAACTGGCTTACTATTTCGGTCAATTACACCTAAAAGCACGCGGGAAAATGGTAGCCCCGCATATTTATATCGGGGTGGAAATTTGACACGAGCAATTTTAATTGCCGTGAAATGATATAATTCGATTGTGGCGTTTAAGCCAAGAGAATTGTCCATAGTCCACGGTTGAAAGTACTGGGATATTTTTTTGGACGAAGTATCAGGAAAGTTTCTATGTAGGGTTATCCCAAGGACGGAGCCGTTCTATTTGGAGACATAGGAATGTTGAATCAAACCGCGAAACGAGTAAACGAGGCAAGAAAGTCCGAATCCTGATTGTCGGCAGAGCGGTTCTCCTAAAAGCTAGAAAAGTATAGCCAGATAGCTGTTCTATGCAAATAGAACCGAAAG
>JASJCY010000311.1 GCA_030065825.1 Nostocaceae cyanobacterium
GTTTGTTAATTCATGGGACAACGGTATCTGTGGATGAAGAGTTAAACCCAGACACCTCTCCTGTGGTTATTTTAGACCGAGTAGCGCGGATGCAAGCAAATAATTTATTTTGCGGTCGTTCTGGTTTGACTTTTCAGTACCATTTAGAAACTGGTTCCATCACCACCGCACTAACTACCCTTGATAACCAAACCCCCCAACAAACTATTAATGTTACTCCTCGTCAAGTTGTAGGGGTAGGAAATGTGGGGAGAACACCAGGGGAAGCAACTTATACTCTCTACAATCCCAACAGCAATCAAGTGGAGTTTAAAACTGTGCGTTACGGTGTCAGTAAGGGGTTTGGAGTTTAAAACTAAATTATAGGGAAATATGAACCTGTGGAAGCGGAATTTACATTTGCCAAGATTTTATGTCAATAAACATATTTTTTTCTCAAAAATACGATTAAATAATCTTTGACAACCTAAATATATTTAAAACATCAGTATAAAAACATTTTAGATGCAGAAGACATAAAAACGATTATCATTATTTGTTAGATAATCATTCTCATTATCACTCATGTCATCAGAAAACCCCACTACAAACCAAACCCTAACTCAGCGTCCCCGTCGTCTGCGTCGTACCACAACTTTACGGAATATGGTACGGGAAACTACCTTAACTGTAGATGATTTAATCTATCCCATGTTTGTAATGGAAGGGGAAGACCAAAAAATGGAAATCTCTTCCATGCCGGGATGTTATCGTTATACCCTAGATTTATTGCTGAAAGAGATACAGCAAGTTCATGAATTGGGGATTAATGCGATCGCACTTTTTCCCGTGATTCCAGAGGCTAAAAAGGATGATACAGGGACAGAAAGCTATAATCCTGATGGTTTAGTCCAAAGAACCGTCAAAGCTATTAAAAAAGCTATTCCTGAGATAGTCGTGATTACCGATGTTGCCCTTGACCCCTTCAGTACCCACGGTCACGATGGTATTGTTGATAATAATGGGGTGATTCTCAACGACCCCACCGTAGAAGTGTTGGTGAAAATGGCTGTTTCCCAAGCAGAAGCAGGGGCAGACATAGTAGCACCTTCTGATATGATGGATGGTAGAATTGGGGCAATTCGTCACGCTCTAGACGCAGCAGGGTACATTCACGTAGGGATTCTGGCATACTCTGCGAAATATGCTTCTAGTTATTATGGTCCTTTCCGGGATGCTTTGGATTCAGCACCGAAGTTTGGGGACAAGAAGACTTATCAGATGGATGCAGCTAACGCTAGGGAAGCTTTGAAAGAGATAGAATTAGATATTGCTGAGGGTGCGGATATTGTCATGGTTAAACCAGCTTTGGCATATCTAGATATTATTTGTCAGGTAAAATTAGCCACAAATCTCCCCGTAGCTGCTTACAACGTTAGTGGGGAATATGCCATGATTAAAGCAGGTGCACAACAGGGTTGGATTGATGAGAAGAAGGTAATTTTAGAAACATTAACCAGTATGAAACGAGCTGGTGCTGATTTGATTTTGACCTATTTTGCTAAGGAAGTGGCTTTGATGTTACTTTAGTCAGAATTTTGTTTCAAACGTTCAATCTTTTCTTGCAAAAGACTGACTTGACGGGGTTTATTCCGGAACCAATCCGTTGACCAAATTCTGTGAATTTTCCAACCTAATCTTTCTAGTATCTGTTGTCTTAAACGATCCCTATCCCTAGCAGTAGGTGAACTGTGATATGACGCACCATCACATTCAATTCCTAATAAAAACTCTCCTGAACGGTTTTGATTAACTACTGCTAGGTCAATTCTATATCCAGAACATCCTACTTGAGTACGAAGAGTGTATCCTTTTGCACTTAAGGAGTGGTAAACATCTTCTTCAAATGGTGAATCAAATTGCAGTTCATCAGTATAAAAATTACCTTCTAATCTTTCCCCACCACTAGGTACATATTCCAGATAATCACGTAGTAATCTCACTCCTTCACTTGTGGTGCGTGTGGTATCTATATCACCAGCAACGATAGAAGAAACTAGGGTAATTTTACTTTTTGCTCGCGTCACAGCTACATTTAGTCTTCGTTCTCCACCTTTCTTAATTAGGGGACCAAAGTTAAGCGAAAGTTTACCTTGAGAATCACGAGCATAGCCAACAGAGAGTATAATTGCATCTCGCTCATCACCTTGGACATTTTCTAGTGCTTTGAGAAAAAATTGGGGTGAGCTATCATTGCAAAATGCATCAAAATCAGGATACCCTTTTGCTAATATTTCTAGTTGCTCCTGGATAGCATCCGCTTGAGCCTCACTAAATGCGATAATACCCAGAGATTGCTCAGGAACCCGTTGAAAATGTTCTAATGCTAACTGAGCTACATCTTCTGCTTCCCGTCGGTTATCCCTGCGTCCACCCCTATCGTATACACCATCAGGAACATGCTTAAACCGGACTCCCAAATCTGGGTTTTGGACTGGGTTAGGAAATGTGACTAATTGAGAGTCATAGAAATGTTTATTGGAAAAAGCAATTAAACGTTCATCTTGGCTACGATAATGCCATTTTAGCGTATGGCGAAACATGAAATTCCAACATTCATCCAAGACACTTTCATAGCTTGCATCATCATCATCTAAATCTTCCTCACTATCTGCATTTGCAAAGAATGAGGTAGGAGGAAGTTGTTTGTTATCACCAATCACAATTACTTGATCTGCACGAATAATTGCAGGAATAACATCTTCTGTACGCAGTTGAGATGCTTCATCAAAAATCAGAACATCAAAATGAATAACATCAGCATCAATATATTGGCTAACCGCAAGTGGACTCATCATCCAGCAAGGTTTGATTGCTTTAACTAGATTGGGAATACCTTTTTGCTTGTCATTCAGTAATTTACGAATAGGTAAATGTTGTCTTTTTTTAGTTACTTCTTTTTTAAGTCTTGGTAATTCAGCTTGAATAATTGAAGCTTTCTCATGATTTTTCCAACTTTGTAGATGTAGGGATTTTAAACGCTCTCTAGCAGTATTCAATTGAGAACTATCAAGTTGAGCAAACTCCTGAATTTTCTGCTCATGTACTTCTAAATTAAAATTTTTTAGCTCGGATTTGTTAGCAAGAATAGCATCAAGACAAGTTTGATAAATTCGTTTTTCCAGGATTGGAAACCACAATTGAGGTTCTATTTGACTTTTACTGAGCATATCTAGGAATTTTTTCGTTCCCAGGTTTTCCAATTTATTGTAAATATCTTTATAAGTTAGCCATTCTTGGAAATATGGTAATTGGGATTCAGCTAATTTTAAGAAATTTTCTAGTTCAGTTAGTTGAATTTGAATAACAGGTAAATCATCATTGGTAATATTACTCTCGTCAAAATGGGTTTGGATAAACTCTAAACCTTCCGAAATTTGAGCGTAAACTAATTCAAATTTCTTGACTGAGTTTGCAAAATTACGTTTTTGAGTAGAAGAACTGATTATTTTCTGAATAGAATCATGACTCAGAGAATATTTCTGTAATTCAGTCAACCAAGTTAAAGTTGATTCAATCGTTTTTAATTCAGCTTCCGTGGAAATTTCTGGGCTAAATAAAGAACCAAAATTTTGACGAGGAGAATAATCATTTTTATATAGTTGATTGCGCACAGCTTGCACTTCAACAGCTTGAGCTAAATCGCGTTTTAGCTCATTGTATGATAATTTTCCCTGTTGATTACGGAGCTTTTTTAAATAACTGACATCTCGTCTATATCGAGTATTTAAAACTCTAAATAACCAAAAGCGGCTATATCTCTGAAATCTATTATTTTAAGCAGGTAATTCTGATGAGAATAATTCTGATTTATATTTATGTTTTAAATATGGCTCATTTGATTCTAAAAATTTTACATCATTTTGTAACTGAGAAAATGTTTGGTGTGCTAGGGAAATATCCAGTTTTGTCCAATGTTCGGGTAATGGTGGAACATTCAAAATATGCTGTAAAGATGGTAATAAAGCTTCTATATCTTCTAATTTTAATAAGTGCTTAGTTTGTAAATTAGCTGGAAATGTTTGGCTAATTTTCTTGATTTCAGTAATTGCTTCTTGAAAATCTCTAAGCTTCTCTTCTATTTCTAATTGGAGTTCATAAGAATAATATTTCAGTTTACTATTTTGCCAAATAGTGCTTTTAGTACCTTGTAAAAATTCTAAGAATCCCGCTAACTGATTCAATAAATGCTTTGCTTCTTCTAATCTACTGGGAGTCCATTGACTAAAATTAGAAAATATAATATTGATGTTAGGAATTTCTTCACGTTCTTTCTTCAGCAATTCGCCAAATATCTCAAATGGGGATTTATCTAAAGGTTTTTCCTTAGTATGTAAACTTTGAATATAGGAATTTATTGATTGGCGACTATAAGCTAATCTTTCAAAAAATAGGTCATTTTTTTCTGCTACAGATATTTGTGCAAGATAATCAATCGTCCTAGATAAATTATGAACAAGTGCCCGTTTATCTGTAGTCCCACTATGATGGAGATTGAGGCAGACATGGTCTAAATTACATTCTGCCATGCGCTTATAAACTACACTCAAAGCAGTCTCTTTTTCGGCAACGAGTAAAACTGATTTACCATTTCCAATCAGTTCCGCCATCATATTTACAATAGTTTGACTTTTACCTGTTCCCGGTGGTCCTTGAACAACAAAACTAGACCCGGATTTTGCAGCTTCAATTACAACTTGTTGGCTAGAATCAGCATCCAGAATTTGAAACAATCGCTCAGGTTTAATTTGATAATCTAAAGCAGATGCTGGTAAAGGTTCCTTAAAACTAGAATTATAAGCAGTTAAATCCCCACTAATTGCTTGTAGAAGTGGATGAGATAAAATTTTGGCTTCATTGGCAATGATATCTTGAACTATGGCAGCTTTAGTATAGGAAAACAATGAAATAAATACATTCTCTTTGATTTCCCATCTTTCCTGTTCTTTTAAGAGTTCCCTGACTTGAGAAAATATTTCGTTATAACTAAGTTCTTGTATTCAGGACTTACGCAACTGGCACATTGCGATCGCTAGCTAATAGTATATTAGTACTATTAAAACTCATCGGTAAAATCAACCCTTCTTATAATTGTTAACAGTAATTAATCTGGTAAGTAGTCTTTCAAATTTCATGAGAG
>JASJCY010000312.1 GCA_030065825.1 Nostocaceae cyanobacterium
GTTTGGCGATGAGAAACCGGGTTTCTTGGGATTACATAACTAAATTTGAGGTTTCCAGGTTACAGAAACCCGGTTTCTTGGACTTGAAGGGGAAAAGGGAAAGAGTGTAAAGGGCTACAAGAGTCCTCACCCAACCACCACCAAACACATTCTGCGACGTGTCCAGTCTGTTGCTGGTGCGGGGGGTGCGAGTGCTTGAAGTGCTTCTGCTGCTGAATGATAACGCTGACTGAAGCTATAGTGTGTCATATTCGTTTTGGTTCTTTCGTAGATATCGTGCTAAATGTTTAATTACGGTGGACAACTTTGCTTTCAAATCAAGGCTTACTTACCTAAAATAAAGAAATAATGGCTGTAAATAAATCCCAGCAAGGGTTTCAAGCTTATTTACTGACGAATTTAGCACGCTAAGTACCTAAGAACCACTACTTCACCGCACACACCCGAAAACCTACATCGGTGTGGATGACGCTGGGATAAAAGGAGTAGCGGTTCGCACAGCGGCAGTATTGACAATCGCTGATCCATGAACCACCCCGCAGCACGCGATAGCGATTATCATTATCAATCCACGCACTCCCATCCTCAGGAGCGCCATTATAGTTATTATGCCAAGTATCTTGACACCATTCCCACACATTGCCATGCATATCGTATAAACCAAAAGAGTTGGGTTGAAATCTTCCTATCTCTATTGTTTCCTCACGAAATATACCCTTAGGACCTCTACCGTAATTTCCTGGGTGCAATATTCCTTGATAATTCCAGTCTGTCCCTCGATAGTTAGCTAACTCAGTGGTAATAGTCTCTCCAAAATAAAAAGGTGTGGTGGTTCCAGCACGAGCTGCGTATTCCCATTCTGCTTCACTGGGTAATCTATAACTACGTCCTGTCTTTTGACTTAGTTTTTTGCAAAATAAATCTGCATCATTCCAACTTATCCTTTCCACAGGTCGTTTTTCCTCTTTAAAGTAGGAAGGATTTTCACCCATAATTGCTTGATACTGTGCTTGGGTGACTTCATACTTCGTCATGAAGAATTCAGTAACCGTAACTTTATGTTGTGGTCCTTCATCGTCCTGTCTCCCTTCTTCTTCTGGTGGTGAACCCATAATGAAGGTTCCTCCTGGTATCCGTACCATCTCTAAGATGACACCATTCCCTAAGTCTTCTACAAAGTATTGCACTTCCTGATTACGACCCTTGGTGATGATTCCCCTTGCATCTACTGTGACGCTTTTAAAAGAAAAGGAGGATAAACCGGGTTTTTTAGCTTTCTGTGTTTGGGGGTTTCCCTTTGAAAAGAATTGCCAAATGTCCTTGGCTACAATTACTGTGATCAAACTTCCTGCCACTAATCCAACTCTTTGAATTACTTTACGACGTGTCCAGTTATTTCGTGTTGGTGTTGGTGTTGGTGTTGTTGTTGCTGCTGCTGTTGTTGCTGCTGTTGGTGTTGGTGTTAGTATAGTTGTCAGTATAGGTATTGTGGGTATAGCTATTGTTGGTGAGAGTTGTGATCCTTTAAGTGCTTCCAGAGCTTCTACTGCTGAATGGTAACGCTGACTGAAGTGGTAGCGCGTCATTTTAGTTAAAATATCTGCCAGCTTATCGCTAACATTAGCCCAATTTCGCCAAATTACTTCTGTGGTCATAGGGTCTCTTGGCAAGTCACAAGGTTCTATACCCGTCAAAGCAAATATTCCCAACATTCCCACTGCATAGACATCGCTAGATAATTTGGGTTGTCCAATGCCTTGTTCACTAGGCATATATCCAGGAGTACCAGTTGCCACTGTAACACTACTTTGACCTTGTCCGTTCATGGTCATTTTTTCTTTAACTGCACCAAAGTCAATGAGAATTATTTTGCCATCACTGTGACGACGCATGATATTTTGGGGTTTAATATCTCGGTGAATGATATTCTGCTTGTGAACCACCGCTAAAACCGTCAAAATCTCTTGCAGTAGTTGATTTACTTCCTGTTCGCTTAACTTTTTCCCAGCTTTAATTTCACTACTTAAATCAGTTCCAGCAATAAATTCCTGTACTAAATAGAATTCACCATTTTCTTCAAAGTGAGCAAATAACCCGGGAATCTGGTTGCTTTCATTGCCTAATCTATATAATACCTGTGCCTCATTCTCAAATAGTCGCTTAGCGATTGGTAAAACTGTGGGGTCAATTTTTTGAGATTTCAGATGCTTGACAACACAACTTGGTTTATCTGGTAAATCCAAATCTTCTGCTAGATAGGTATCACCAAAGCCACCGCTTCCTAGCAGTCTGATAATGTGATAGCGGTTGCGGAGATTTGCACCGATAAGCATTGATTTTGGGAATTTACAGGATAATTTGAGTATAACCTAAGGCTGCGGTGAAAAACCGGGTTTTTATTGGTACTACTCCTATAGCAAAATCAATATGTAACCGAAAAGACATGAACAGTAATGAAAGACATAATCAAGATTTTATTGTTAAAGCACGTCCTTTATGGATGCGGGGTGGTTGCCATCTAAGAACTGATGACCTGCGACAATCTAAATAGAATATTGTGTTCAAAGCATATAATTTCAGAATTGTCAATCCTAAAAACAGCCAAAACGTGGTCAATTTAGCTTTTCAAGAATGGGTGAAAGTAAGAAAAAAGTAAGAAATGAATTTCATGAAAACCTTGAAAGGTATGTATAGAGGCTAAAATAAATGGTAAAACCGCGCAGGAACCTTGCTCAGCATTGGCTTAAAAGTGATAAGGCTTTAGACGCAATTGTGGGTGCAGCACAGTGTACAGAGAATGACCGCATCCTGGAAATTGGACCCGGAACAGGTATTCTCACCCGACGTTTGTTACCCCTGGTGGAGTCTCTGGTAGCTGTGGAGATTGACCGTAACCTCTGTGAGACACTGGTAAAAAAGCTAGGTAAGATTGACAATTTTTTACTATTGCAAGGGGACTTTTTGACCGTAGATTTACTATCCCTGTTAGGAGATTTTCCCCGGTTCCAAAACCCCAATAAAGTAGTAGCTAATATTCCCTATAACATCACCGGACCTATAATAGAAAAGTTATTGGGTACAATTAGTAAACCGAATGCGGAACCCTATGAGTTAATTGTCCTCTTAATACAGAAAGAAGTCGCAGACAGATTAGTCGCAAAACCTGGAAAAAAAGCATTTGGAGCGTTAACAGTAAGGGTACAATATTTAGCAACATGTGAGTTAATTTGTACAGTTGGTGCTAAAGCATTTTATCCAGCACCAAAGGTAGATTCCGCAGTGGTGAGGTTACGTCCCCGACAGTTGGAAATACCAGCAAAAAATCCCAAGCAATTGGAAACTTTAGTAAAGTTGGGATTTGCAGCTAAGCGGAAGATGTTGCGTAATAATTTGCAATCGATATTAGAACGCGATCGCACAACTCAACTACTGGAACAATTAGAAATCAATCCCCAAGCACGTGCAGAAGACCTAAGTGTGCAACAATGGATAGCGCTAAGTAATCAGTTAGGAAGCAGAAGTTAGGAGTAATCAGTTAGGAGTTAACAGTTTATCTTCTCCCTATCCCCTATCCCCTATCCCCCATTACCCATTACCCATTTCCAAAATGCGTAGCTATACCCTCATTGCCCCTGCTAAAATCAACTTATACTTGGAAATTATTGGCGATCGCCCCGATGGCTATCACGAGTTAGCAATGATACTGCAAAGCATTGACCTGGCTGACCAAATAGACATCAAATTAAGCAGTCCTGGAGGCATCCGCGTCTATTGTAACCATCCGCAAGTACCTAGAGACAAAAGTAATATTGCATACCTTGCTGCAGAATTAATGACAACAGAATTTCCCACAGCATTTGCAAAATATGGCGGTGTAGATATTACAATTAACAAGCAGATTCCCGTAGCAGCAGGGTTAGCAGGAGGTTCTACCAATGCAGCTGCGGTTTTGGTAGGGATAGATTTACTATGGAATTTGGGACTGACTCAGGGAGAATTAGAAGAGTTGGGAGCTACTTTAGGTTCAGACGTACCCTTTTGTATTGGTGGAGGAACAGCCATTGCGACTGGTAGAGGAGAACAACTTTCTCCCTTGCCCAGTTTGGATGGTATATACATAGTATTGGCAAAATACCGCAGTTTGGAAGTTTCTACCCCTTGGGCATATAAAACCTATCGGGAAAAATTTAGCAGTTCCTACGTTAAAGATAAAGATAGTTTAGCAGCCCGTGCCGCAGCAGTCCATTCTGGAGACATGGTAAAAGCTATTTCCCATAAAGATGTGAAGGAAATTGCTCAAAAGTTGCACAATGATTTGGAGAAGGTAGTATTACCAGCATATCCCAAGGTGCTGGAACTGCGAGAGATATTTGCAAATGCAGGGGTGTTGGGAACCATGATGTCAGGTTCCGGACCAAGTGTATTTGCAATTTGTGACTCGAAAGTGCAAGCAGAACAGGTACAATCTCAGGTAAGGGAAATAATTGCTGATGAAGATTTAGAATTGTTCGTGACACAACTGACTAATCATGGAATTCAGATAGCATCTTGATAAGTTTCCATTCCCTGTTTTTGGAGACATGTTACTAGACCAAACATTAAAATATCTCTTCCCAACTCCTAACTCCTAACTATCAATCGAAAATCTAAAATTCTATGAGTGATGAGAATGTAACACCACAAACAACAAACTCTCCCTTTCGCTGTTTAACTGGATCGGTAATTTCTGGGGGGTTAGCATTTGCAGCTTATAATTTAATGATTGCGATCGCCATCAGTTTCGCTAACAAACCTATTCATAGTGATAACCAAATAGTGTTAAGGATTTCCTCAGCTGTGCGCACACTAGTTCTGGGAATCATGGCTTTGGGAACAGGAGTATTTGGTATAGTAGCTATTGGTTTATTGGCTTTGGCTATTAAGTTAACATTCCAGCAATTGACAAAGGAAAAGGATTAAGGAAACATAGATAGATGAGAGTAGGTGTTTGGATTTTAGGTGACCAACTTTCGTTAGCACAAGCAGCTTTGCAAAGTTGTGGTGATATAAAAAACCTACCTGTCATTTTGATTGAATCCTTACACCATGTCCAAGTCCGTCCCTATCACAAGCAAAAGCTGGTCTTAGTATGGTCAGCAATGCGTCATTTTACGGAAGAGTTACGTCAACAGGGTTACTCAGTAACTTATAAGATCGTTGAGGATTTTCAGACAGCACTACAAGCATGGAGTCAACTACCTACACTGACCTTCGGTACAGTGTAGGCTTGCAAAA
>JASJCY010000104.1 GCA_030065825.1 Nostocaceae cyanobacterium
ACCGATTAATATTGCCAATAAACCCGGTTTCTTTCTGCTTACCCTTGAATGGTACAACATAGGACATTAAAGAATTAATGGTCATTTGTCATTGGTCATTGGTCATTTGTCATTTGTCATTGGTCAAACAATTTTGGATTTTCGATTACCCTACGGATAGACACGCAGTAACTTCTATAAGTAGCCATCCTCCCGGTGTTTATGAATTGATTTCAGAGAGAAATCTAGAGGTTTGTACCATTAACACACCGGAATGCACCTAGGTCAGAAACCGGGTTTATGAAAGAAAAATTAGGGTTTTGACCGATTAATATTGCCAATAAACCCGGTTTCTTTCTGCTTACCCTTGAATGGTACAACATAGGACATTAAAGAATTAATGGTCATTTGTCATTGGTCATTGGTTATTGGTCATTTGTTATTCGTGATTGGTCATTGGTCATTTTTAATTTTTAATTGTTCATTGGTCATTAGATATCTTAACACCCATTATTTTGACTTTTGAGTTTTGACTTCCTCCGGTTTGGGTGTAGAGACTATCTCAATTTCATGCAAAATAAACCTAGTTTCTAATGTTTATCTAATAAAGCTACCACTACTACCTGGATTACAGGGATTAATTTGAGATTGATAATTTTCTCCAGATTTATCTAATAAACACAAATTGCGCATTTCAAAAATTTCCAGTCTTTCAGCACGCATATTATAAATAGCCTTTTGCTGGTCGGTCATTTTTTCCGGTAAAGGATAAGGGAAAGTATCAACAGCACGGACGAGAAAATCTTTGTTAAAAGGAGTAATAACTTTACGGTCATCACTACGTTTTTTTTGAATTAAATCTGCAACCATACCAACTCTCCACTCTCCCGGTGCAATTTTTTCTGGAGGATAAACCCGCTTAATTCTTAACTGTGCTGTCATCGCTTGCTTAGAATTAAGAGAAAAAATTTCTGGTGGTGTCATTTCCGCAATTGTGGTTAAAAAACCTTTGCGAAAATCCTCTGATAACGCAAAACTTGCAATCCAACTGCTAGTAGTCACCTTCTTACCTCCTTTTTTGGGTATTGTAATCGATATTCCCGGATCTATTTTGGGTTCTGCTACTTGTTCAATGTTTGCTGCTGGTAGATTTCCCGACCAGTCAAACATAGAAATCATGGTATTACTGACGAATTGGCGAATTGCTTCTGGTTCTCTTTGCAAATCATCAGTAACATTCACTGGTTGACCATTAATGAGTTGCACAAAAGTAGGAGATTTTCTCACATTGATGTTACGAATATTTAACCCTTGTATTATTAATAAAAACAGGGTTAATACGTGCAATCCAAAAGTTGCGATCGCAAAGGTTGTCAACACACTCCCGGTGCGTTTCTTTTGTCCCAGTAAACGAACCATTTTCTATACCCTCTCCCTGACCCAGATAGCAGTATTACTAATAGCACTAAAAACTGCAAATCCTCCAGCAGCAGCTAAAGCTAAAGACAAAATCGGTGCTAAAACTCCTAGAAAAATTAAGAACCACATCAAGTCTGGGTCAGCATTTGCATCTTGTGCTGGTCCATTAATAATTACTGCTGCTGTTAATATAGCAATGATATTAAATGAAATCTTGGCAATTCCCATAGATAAAAACCCTGTTAACCATGCGAATATAGGTTTTCCAGCAACAGGTAACAAAGAACCACCCACAGCTAGAGGTCCTAAAGCTGCTATGAGTAACATCGTCGCTTCAATGAGGTTTTGGAAAGCATATTGTAAGGAAATGAAAAAGTTTTTAATCCCAGCTTGAAATGTAGAACCTAATATAGAATTAAAGGCGATTTCTGAAACTATACCAGTATTATCGGAAATCTGATTGACTTTAGTTTCCAGTCTATTTATCCATATTTGATCGCCGTATAAACTTCTATATTCTTGCCAAAGTATATTCAGTTTTTCCCTAGCTTCTACCAAGCATTGAGTTTGTTGTTCCCCACTCAATGACTGACAAGGACGTAAAAAAGAACCGGCTATTTCTTCCGCTACAGTCATATTTAGTGCTTGTTGATAATTTTGCTCAATGTCATCGAGTTTTACCACTTGTTGGTTAACATTATTGATAAAATCCCTTACCCCTAAAGTCAGGGTAGAAAGGATAGTTCCCTCTCCAGAATTTGCTAATAGTAAAACCACTATAAATGGCCAAATTAAGGCTGCAAGGGGACGAGAATATTCGCTATATATCAGTTCTTTTAGCCATTGCATCATGAAAAATAGTAAGGTTCCAACTGCAAAGAAAATTCCTAAGTTTGTCAGCGCACCATATAAGTTATTACTAGTATCATTTTGCAATAAATCTAACCATTGATTATCCCAACTTTCGGCGATACTTCTGGAGGTTGTTATCCCATTATCGAAAATATCAGTAATACCGATTTGTGCGAAAAAAATTATATTTAAACCCCACATTTTTTGATAATTATTCCTCCATATTTATATATAGACAAAAGATAAAACAATTGAAATATAGCGGTTCTCAATAAGCGTGAGGTACGTTTTAAAGCTGTTTGTTTTGATATAAAAGGTTCGTGTGTACTTCAGTTGCCTGGGAACGGCTATATTCATTAAACTATTAAATAATTGGCATTGTTAAATCAAGAGAGAAATTTGTTTCACCCAGAGACGCATAAACCCAGATAAAAGAATTAAAATACCTGAGTGATTTTTAAATTTCATATTCCAATTTAACAACGCCAATTATTTTAAATATCTCCCTTGTCTTCCCCCTCTCCCTCATCTCCCTCATCTCCCTCATCTCCCCTCTCTTTTTTCTCATCTCTCTCTTCCCAACAAATCTATTTGGGAAACATTACGTAAAAGTCTCGCAGTTTCTGCGGATGCATCAACTCTTCTGGCGCGATTTTCCTCTTCTAATTGCTGAGAAATGTTAGCTAAATTCAAATTAGAATATTGCAGAGAATTATTTACCTGCATTGTTTGAAACATATTTTCTGCAAGCATTTTTGATTGTTCTGTTTGAATTTTGATGCTTTGCAGTTGCAAATTAGCCTGATTAGAACTTAGCTGTGCTTGCGGATTTGGATTAGACAAACCACCAACAAAATCAAAGATTTGGTCGAATATATTATCTGATTCAGCCGCAAATCTGGCAATATTCTCTACAGTTTGTTCTGTACTTTCTAGCTTAATTTTGGTACGAATTTGTCCATTTTCACCAAACAATCCTTCCACCGCACTACGGGTGATAAAACGATTCATTTCATTATTAACTAATCGAGAACGTACCGCTGAATTATTCTCAAAAGCTTCTGATAATAAATTAATTGTAATATCCTCAGTTACCCTCTGTCCGCTAACAATTGGATTTGGTATATTTAGTTCCCCTGTAGCATCATCAATAGCAGTGAGAGTTTCCAATTCTAGAGGTTGTAAAGTGGTAGAAACATTATTTTGGAGATAATTTTGCAAATCTACTGCATAAGATTGAAAATCAGTCCAAACATTACCTAATTGTGCCATCGCAGGTAAAGTTACTAGGAATGATATAGACAGAGTTAATAAAGTTATCCGTTTCATGGTTAATTTATCAATTATTGATTCAAGCTTTTAATTCTTAATTCTTAATTCTTAATTCTTAATTCTTAATTCTTAATTCTTAATTCTTAATTCTTAATTCTTAATTCTTAATTCTTAATTCTTAATTCTTAATTCCTCTCATCCTCCCCGCAAAGAAGCTACTAACTGTCTTGCAAACATAGAAATCGCCTCATACTTATCTCCATGAACCTGCATCGCTTGTTGACGCGCAGTTTGTTCATGGGGATTATTAGCAACCACTGCTAATTGTTCATAACCAGGATAATAACGACAAAAAGTATAAATCCCATTATCATCTAACAACCACTGACTATAAATTCCTTCCTTGCGAGGGAAAAAACTTTCTGATGCATTGCGACCAATGATTTCCCGGGGATATTTTAAAATACTCACAAAACTATCCACAGCTACTGGTTGAATCCGTCCAATTAATCGCGTTGTTAAGTTTTGTAAAATTTTCGATGCCGCTTTCGACCTAGCGATGGTATCCGGGTCTTGTGCTGATAAAATAACCCTAATCCCAGCCTTAGCACCATTGGCACAAATTCTCCCTACCAAGTCCGAAATTTGGTCAAACTCAAACAAAATTGGTGCCTCATCGATAAAAAATATCGACGCTGGACTACTTAAAGCTCGTCGCAAAGCTGCAGAATAAGCACTCAAAGATAAAACCGCTGCATCCTCACTATCCGCAAGGTTACGCAACGCAAACACCAGTAACGGTGCATCAGTGCGGAAACTCGAAGGACTCGATATGGCTTTCCCCACCCGACTAGAAAGCCAAAACCGCAAGCGCAAATGAATGTGACTGAGTGCATCTTCTACCCTGCCTCCAATACTATCCAATTGCAAGTGTTCTGGGGCGCAAAATGTGAGAAAATCTTTTAGAGTAGGCGTTTTCTGCCAAGCTGGACTTCCGAAACCTGCTAACATTGCCTGTTCATAGCGGTATTGAATCCCCTCGTCAGCAAAAAAAGCTGTTAAAGCCAGGTTCAGCACCGAACGCACCGTTTGTCCTAACAGCTGATTCTCCCCCGATGAACCCAAAACCATGGTCATGAGGGCTGATTCTAAAAACCCAATATAATCTTGTTGGCGATCGCGCTGTTCTTCCGGTGTTAAACTACGCAAATCTGGTTGTTCAAATAGATTATTCGATTGTTTGGAAATATCGAAGTAAGCCCCATTTCTACCCATAAACTCCGTATAATCGGTGAAAGTAGATGTACCATCGGGTTTAGGGAAATCTAGGGCTACTACAGGAATATTATGTGCCAAAGCTTGAGTTAAAATCCCCGATACCAACACCGATTTTCCTGCACGAGTAGTCGCAAATAAGGCTAGATTCTTATGCTGCTTAAACAAATCTAGATGTACTGGTGTACCCCCTTCTTCAGCGATTAATTCAAAACCTTGTTTATCACCTTCTTTAGTAATAACTAAAGGCATTAATCCCGGAACTTCATTCGTTAAATAAAGCTGACGACGATTAAAAGGTTTTGCTAACAAACCCTCCCAGACAACCGGTAGAGTTTGCAACCAGATTTTCCAAGCATATTCTGTTTCCCTAATTACCTGTGCTGGACGTTGAAAACAGTTTTCAATATACCTTGTGGCTTCTTCTAATTTTTCTAAATTGTCACGATGTACTAAAATTGCTATTCCCGTATAAATAGGAATTGCACCTTCATATAATTGTTCTTGTGCTGCTACCGACTTCCTTAACTTTAATTGCGCATTTACATCAACAGTTTTACTCTTTTCCTGCGCCAACATTGCCGACATATTCGACTGTTTTAACACCCTTTGCAGAGTAGTTTTTACTATTGCTGGATTCGCTGCTGTCAACTGACAAAAAATTTCCGTATCAACTACCACCTCCCGCGCTAACAGTTCCCATAAATAACGCAGTTGTGCAGATTTATTGACCCAACCTCCGGGTTTTTCCAGGAAAGTCATTACCCCCACATAACGGTTATTCACATTTACCCAACGTCTATCAGCACAAGGAACACTAGATTCCATTAACAACGTCGTACTGTGGAGATTATCTATCAGCAACTTAGTGCTAGATAAATCAGAATAAACCTGCTCATGCAGTCCATTTTCATCTAAACTAATTAATTGGGGAATATCTATAGGTTGGGTATCATTAAATCTTCTCCAAATTTCCTCCCATAAATCCCCAGCCGTCAACGGCTTAATATCCAAACCCATCTTATTACCTAAAAGCTGTTCCCAGCGGCGAAAACCCTGCTTATAAGCATTCATCACAATGGTTTCGATACGCTGGTTTTCTGCATCGGTAACATCACCTTTAAATTTCGACCACCACAATTCACCCTTCGCTAACAGTTTCTCTATCCAATCATTAGTATTAGTATCACTAGGTTCAATCGTATACGTCACATATATTCGGAGAAATTTCGGCTTACGAATACCGGAACGAGTTAACTCTTGTATCCTCGCTCTTTCCGCCATTAACAGGTATTTTATATCGGGTGAATTAGTACTTTTTATCAAATCAGCGAGTTCTTTTTGTCGCTGTTTCTGGGAACTAAAAGAACCCAAATGAAAAGTAATTCTTTCCCCTTCAGGAATATCCTTTAAACCTGCTTCAATATTATTACAAATATTATCAATTTGTTCTGGTCTTAAAGTAGTATGTATCCCCTGACATTCAAACCCAAAAACAAAACAAAATCTATCTTTTTGGGTTCCTTTTGTTAAAATATAAGCACCAATATCCCGTCCATTCAGATAGACACGTAACATAGTCGCCAGATGTAAAGAGTCTTCAAATGGCGTTAATCTTGTTTCACTTCCGGCGACGCGGAGGCTTTTTTTTCCGATTTTTTGCTTCATGGTTTATTTCCAAAAAGCTTTGATAACGAGCAATTCCTCTTGTCCATCGGGGAACACCAATAAACTTACTTAAAAAGCGCCAACTTCGACCACCAGTTAATATCCACCAAGTTGCTATTCCCCACCCAGTAATAAGTGCTGTCCACAACCATTTTTGAAATTCATCTGCAAAAAAGCCCCCAAAAATTCCATTAATAATAAAATAAGCAGCGACAGCAATAACCGACCAAGGAAATATTTGATCTGCGGGAATTGGACCTAATGAAGGCTGAGTTCCTAAGATTTGATTAACGGGACGAAAATCTTTATCTTGCTCTTGTGACATCACAAATTAATGAGTAATTGTTCCATCTAAACATAGATGAATTAACTACTACCATCACCAATGATAAAGCCTGTGAGGACATCAGCAACGATGACAGCAATAACTACTATTAAAGGAGTTCTAGCCACACTTTGCCAATCTTCATCCTTACGTACCGCATTGACAACACCAATCAAGGAGATCGCTATATAAAGCAAGAAAATTGCCCGCAAAACGTTGAAAATTAAACTCACCGCAGTTTGTGTCCCCCCAACATTTGTCGCACCCTGGGTTAAGCTATTTCTAAAGAAATCCTCGGCTTTCTTAAAAAATTGTGCTTGTGCGGGGGCTGCAAAATAGTCTAACCAAAATAAACTTAAAATGACAGCTACTGCTAAAATTTGTAATAATACTAGCCACTGTCGGGGTACATGTACCTGCTGTCCAATTTGCTGGGTAACTACCGCAATTAAGCTAGCAGCTAGCAAGCAAAAAAGCAGAATTGGACTTTTAAGACTAATAACACTTAAAAATACAGCACAAGCAATTAAAAACGGTACAGATTCCCATAGCTTCACCCACCAATTTCCTAGTAAGTTTCTGTTGTGGCGTTCTGTTTTTACCTCACTGCTATTTAAAAATTTCAAATTAGTTTTTTCATCAGAACTCAATCCAGACATTTGTAAATTCCTTATTGTTCATTCAAAATGTAAGTAGGCTTTACAATCACAAATTAACACAAATTAATATCTCTATCCCAGAAAATTCGGAGCTAGAGTTAACTTATATATTTCTTAATCTAACGTTAATCAGGAGGAATTTGGTAATCCCCTTATAGATATGCTAAAGTCAAGTAACTATGATAGGCGTATACTATCCAAAATCCTCTTCAGCAACAAGCAATCTTAACAGAGGTGAGTATTTGTTAGGTTCCACTGCGTTACACCTAACAACTTGCATCATTCTCAAGAAGAGCCAGATGTCCCTATGTTCTGGTTACCAGCGTCACGCTGGTAACTAGGGGAGTTGAGGCTCTGCCTCCTGGTTATCCTTTTTGGAAGTGCAAGTTGTTAGTTATACTTTGTTTGTAGCGACTAAATTAACTCTCTCGTTTCCAGGCGGTCGCCTGGAAATGTACTCACCAGAGGCTCCCGCCTCAAATCCCGGCGGTCGCCGGGAGCCTCAATCGCTGCATTCCTTGCCAGAGGCAAGGAACGAGAAAAAGTCCTCGTGAGAAAATAAATAATGTATTTGTTTGTACCGACTAGATTGTTTGTCAATAAACCATGACATAAAAAATCGCAGGATAAAACCACGACACACATATTATAGCAAGAAATTATGCCATTGTAAACCTTGAAATTTCGTTGCCCGAAGACCTGAAAATCTATCAGTCATTTGCTATTTTGATGAGGAAAAGGCTCTTTTTACAGATTTAACAAATTTTTACAATCTTGAATGTTTTACTCAGTGTTCTCAACATATCTTGATGAAAGTATATTCATATATTGGTAAAGTTATCTTGACTGCCCCCAAAGTCAGATAGAGAGGTAATCAGAGTTTTCACCATGGTTCTCCTAGCTTCCCTAATCTTCCTACTGAATGCATGGTGCTTGCTTGATAAAAACCATTTGTGATTATAGTATTCACACGGATAATTATGTTTATTTGTTAACTAAATTATCTTTATGTATAATTCACTTTTTCAGGTTATTGATTTACTATAAATTAATTTTTAGACCGATTATTTTCCATTTTTCAGTTTTTCAGTTTTTTTAAGACCTTGATGGTCTTGCTTTGAAAAAAAATATCCCCTTTCTACCTTTGCAAGACGACAGCGGTAAGAAAGCAAAAATTATCAGAAATTAAGAAAAAAACAGGGTTATGTTTAGCAGAAGACAATTTTTCCAGACTGGTGCTGCATTCGGTAGCGGCTTAATTTTGGCGAATGCTTTAGGTAAGTGGACTCACGCACAGACAACACCTACATTACTAGATGCTGCGAACCATCCCAAATTTGTCAACTCACTACCTGTAATTAAGGATTTGGGACTAAGGGTTGATTTAACCAGTGGTAACAGCGTCAGCAATCCTGTAGTAGTGAGTGTAAAACAATTCCAGCAAAATCTCCTGGGAACTGGATTTCCCGACACTACAGTGTGGGGTTACCAATTTCCTGGACTTCCTGCGACCTATCCCGGTGCTACTATTGTCGCACGTAAAGACACACAAACAAACATTCTCTGGCACAACAAATTACCGAAGGGCAAAACAGCTGGTCATATATTACCACTAGACCGAAGTACCCATTTAGCTAAACCCATTCTCAAAACCCTTGATAAGGGCTTTATTCCTATCGTGACTCACTTACATGGAGGTCACACAGAGTCAGCTAGCGATGGAGAACCAGAAGCTTGGTTCACCCAGAATTTTACCGAAACAGGTCCGATGTTTGTCAAAAGGACTTACACCTACGATAACGACCAAGAAGCAGCAACGATTTGGTATCATGACCATGCTTTAGGCATCACCCGTCTCAACGTCTACGCGGGAATGGCAGGATTTTATTTGATTAGGGATGATAATGAGCAGGGACTTATAGATACTGGGGTTTTGCCCAAAGAACCTTATGAAATCGAGATTGTGATTCAAGACCGGATGTTCACTGCTAATGGAGAACTTTACTATCCTACGACTGTGGATGAATTTTATGAACCTGGCGAAATTGAAGAGAACAGGGTAACTGTACAAGCGGTGACCGGAGTATCAGAAGTACCCCCTATCACCCCTCCAACTGTCCTACCAGAGTTTTTTGGGAATGTAATCTTAGTAAATGGCAAGGCATGGCCTAAACTAGAAGTAGAACCGAGAAAGTATCGTTTCCGCTTCCTCAATGGCTCAGACTCCCGCTTCTATATCCTCAAATTCGCTAATAATATGCCATTTTTAGTAATTGGCACCGACAATGGTTTACTTCCCCAACCTGTGGAGATTAATGAACTGCTTATTGCTCCCGGAGAACGCTACGATTTGATTGTTAACTTTAATGGACGTGGGGGTGAGCAAATCATCCTGCAAAACTTCGGTCCAGATGAACCTTTCAAGGGTCTGGGTGTTGGTGATGCGGCTGATCCGGCTACTACAGGTCAGATTATGAGGTTCGACGTTAATCTACCACTGTCAGCAACTCCAGATGCCACCGTCAGCCTAGGAACCTCATTACGTCCTGATATTACCCCCCTGATTCCAACCCCAGGAGTATCCACAAGGAAGGTAGTTCTATTCGAGGGATTAGATGAATTTGGTCGTCTCCAACCTATACTTGGCACATTAGCTGACGGTTCATTGACATGGTTCCAGCCCATTACAGAGAATCCGAGGTTAAATGATGTGGAAATCTGGGAAATTTACAATGCCACCGAAGACGCACACCCAATCCACCTGCATTTAGTTGCCTTCCAAATCATTAATAGAGAAAGTTTCACCGGTACGGTCACAGAGAAACTACAGCCACAACATGATGGCTCGGTAGGGGTTGGTGGTATACTGACTGGAGTTGTTCTGGGTGGTGATACAAGAGATCCTGAACCTAGGGAACAAGGCTGGAAAGATACTGTAGTTGCCTTACCAGGGGAAGTTACCCGCATTATTGCCAAGTTTGACCGTCCAGGACCCTATGTTTGGCACTGTCACATTCTCTCCCACGAAGACCATGAGATGATGCGACCTTACAAGGTAATTTAAAACCCATATTGTGGGGTAGGCATCCCTGCCTGCCTCCCTCATACAGGTAAGGATGCCTGTACCACAAGAAATAAATTATCCCATATTGTGGGGTAGGCATCCCTGCCTGCCCTCCTCATACAGGCAAGGATGCCTGTACCACAATAAATAAATTATCCCATATTGTGGGGTAGGCATCCCTGTCTGCCTCCCTCATACAGGCAAGGATGCCTGTACTTTTTGCAATCCCCTAATTGGTAATTGTTTTTTCCAATTATCTATTACCTATTACCGACCTACACAAAAAAGTATCAAGCCATGAAAATCTGATCAACATTATTGCTAAATGTATCTGCTGACTGGGAAGAGACAACAGCAAGCAAGTCATCCTCCTGGAAGATTTGCACACCCTTAACACTATCAGCAAAGGATAAGTTCTCTACGCTACTGACTTGGAATTTAGTCGATCCCAGTTGGAAGTTATTAATGGTGTCGTAACCTGCACCAGTTTTTAGGGCAACAATAGCCTCTCCAGATCCAAGCCAAACGATATCATATCCACTACCACTGTCAATCAGGTCATTACCACCATTACCGTAGATAATATCGTCTCCAGCACCACCTTTGATGATATCAGTTTGAGACCCGCCAAAAATTAGATCATTGCCATCTCCACCAAGGAGAGTATCTTTACCACCATTACCATAGACAATATCATTGCCACTACCAGCTTCGATATAATCACTGCTGGAAGAACCAAAGATAGCATCATTACCATCCCCACCAAGGAGAATATCTTCGCCACCATTACCGTAGATGTTGTCATTACCAGCACCACCATCGATGACATCTATAGCGCTAGTACCAAATAGGTTATCGTTGCCTGATGTACCGACCTGAGTAAAGTCTAATTGTTGGTCAATATTGAGATTAATCACACCAACACTATCAGCAAAACCATCTACAGCAATGTGATAAGTTTGCCCAGCTATAGCCGTGAAGGTAACTTGACTTTGGAAACTGCCAATAGTGTCGTCATTACTTGCAACTTCAGTTAGGCTATCAACTGCTAAACCAGTGTAAATGCTTAGAGTGGTGTCATAATTACTGCCTAAAGTATTAATTGTCACTTCACCATCAGCGATAGGTGTCCAACTCCACCAAGCCGAGTTAACATCATTGTCAACAATTAAATTGCTATTTGCGTGATTGGGTTCACCCGCTTCTCCAGTGAAGTCTACATTAGTGCCTATGGTATTAATCGAGGTGCCGATTAAGTCCACGCTGTTAGCGAAATCATCGTTATTTAAATCGATATCAAAAAGGTTTAAATTCAGATTGATTAAACCTTCAGCATCATCAAAGCCATCAACAGCAAAATGATAAGTTTGTCCTTCTTCAACTGTGAAGGTAATTGCCGCTAGAGGAATATTTCCTTGTTGTATTGCCAGATCATTGCTGCGAATTAGACTCAAGTTATCGACTGCTTCACCTGTATAAGCAGCCAAAATAGTGTCAAAATTACTTCCTAAAGTATCAGCTGCAATTATACCGTCATCAGGGGCTGTCCAAGACCACCACACCGAAGCAAGTTGACCAAAAACATCCGGAGCTCCTATTTCATGAATTGGTTCACCTACTTCCCCTGTGGCATTAATATTGCTTCCCGTAGTAGTGATAGAAGAACCGATTAATTCTAAGCTATCTGCGAAATTATCATTAATTGGTGTAGACATCTTTAAATTTATTGGTGAAATTAACTAACATTAAAGTTTTTGCTCATGCAGAAATCAGCCTTTGTTTTATTTATAGACAAAGTGCATTTTTGCAAATTAAATATCAAATACCTCAATCCTTAAGATTGTGAAATAACATTTATTGCAATTGATTTTTCTTTAGAAAATGCATGAATAGCACCAAACAAAAACTAGTTTCTGAAAGTAAATATACAGAAACTTGAATGATGTTTGGTGAGTTTTTTATGAAAATGAATCTCAGATTATTAAATATAACTTCAAAATATTTTTACCAAAAAAACATACAAGTTATTGGAAAATTTAAATATATCAATATATATTTTTTTGATATATTTTGAAACACAATATTTGAAGATTATTTAAATTGAAAACTAAAACTGGTGTAGGTTGGGTTGTAGCTTGCTTCTTATAGCTCATATCTTGCACTAAAAAAACCGGGTTTCTAAACGAAAAATTAAGGTTTTGAGACTGAGAGATTTGTAAGAAACCCGGTTTTTAGCCCAGGTGCAAGATGTGTGGTAGGGTGAAACCTAGGGTAGGCTACTTACTCCAAGCCACGACCTGTGTACGGTGTAGGGTAACCCGACATTACCAAGATGCAAGTTGGGTTACTCAACGAGAAGTTTCTTTTTGGTCGTCTACTCACATCTTGCACGCCTCGTATTAATACTGATTTAGGATGTTATTAATAAACATGTATTTTTATCAATAATAGGAAAATCAGGGTTTTCAGCCTGCGTAGGCACAGAGTTGTTGGCGGTGTCGGTTTCCGTCCCCGAAGTTTGCTCAACGCGCTTAACCCGAGCACGCAACTTCTCTTCGCCAAACTTCGGAGCTTTGCTTGTATAGCCTCACCCTTCTAGGGTGCAGGTGCAAGATATCAGTTGACCTACCCAGTTATATATGTAACGAAGCTCAAAAATCTCAAAATCCTCCACACAGATAATCTTTTACCTTTTATTTAACTTTGTCTTAACCAAGACTGAATTAGAAATTAACCCCGGATTGGTAAGTTTATATAGAAAATTACGAATTTAACTATTAGATATTTAAATAATAATTCACAGATTTCTAATACGAGAGGAAATGGCAAATGACTTTTTTACCTAAGATCCTATTCCTCATGTGTTAGTGTCTAGTGTCATTTGCTCTGCATCACTGTTCATATTATCCAAATACCGAAATAAATCAGCCGTCAAGTCAACAGGAGAAACTATGTCCAATTTGTCACGTCGTCAGTTCATTACACTCATGTCAGCAGCTGCTGCAGGAACTGCAATGGCTCCCATGGGATTGTTACAAACACGGAGAGCAATAGCTAAAATCAATGGTGAGAGTTGCTCACCCGCTAGCTTCACCGTGGATGGTTTTGGACCTCTTAGCCCCAGATTGCCACTCAATAGCGCTGAACTGGGAAATGTAGCAGGTAAGGGGGATTTACGCAATGTTCCCTTACTCAGACTGCCACAAGGTTTTCAATACACCGCCATTTCTATTCGGGGTGACCTGATGAGCGATGGGGTATTAGTACCAGGTGACCATGATGGTATGGCAGCTTTTTGGAGTAAGCGAGGTTTTGTGGCTTTAGTACGTAACCACGAACTCAGTATTGACGAGAAAGAAGCTGGTAGTACAGTAGGCTGTTTGGCACCTAATGGCAAACAGTACGATCCCTTCACTGGCAATAACAATCCGTCAGGCTTCGGTGGTGGTGGTACATCCACTGTAATTGTTGATCGCTATGGTCGTAAAATTAGAGACTATGTCTCCCTTGGAGGTACAATCAGGAATTGTGCTGGTGGTCCAACACCTTGGGGTTCTTGGATTAGCTGTGAAGAAAATGTGTCTACACCTAAAAGCGATCCTCGTACAACCAAGAAACATGGCTACAACTTCGAGGTGCCCTCAGAACTTGATGAAGCTGTCGATCCGATTCCCCTGATTGCTATGGGTCGTATGAACCATGAAGCTGTCTCCGTTGATCGAAGGGGTATCGTGTATCAGACCGAAGACCGTGGTGACAGCGCTTACTACAAGTTTGTGCCCAAGGTACGAGGACGAGCAAGAAGATTTGGAGATTTACAAGAAGGTGGTGACTTGTACGCCATGGTCATCGAAAAGAACCAAAAATCGGATTGTAACAAAGACCCACTACCTACTGGCATATTCCCTATTGAAACTCCGGAAACAGAATGTGTCGATACACGCGGTCTTGGTCGCGGTGCACAAGGCAGTATGTTGCCCTTCCTTGGTCAGCCTCTCAAAGTTCGCTGGGTGAAGCTCGAAGATGTTGACCCCGAAGAAGATACCCTGCGTTTCGAGGCACAGGCTAAGGGTGCTGCCGTTTTTTGGCGCGGTGAAGGTGCTTGGTATTATCGGGGCAAACACTACTGGGTATGTAGTGGTGCTGGTGATGCTGCTGAAGGTCAAGTTTGGTGTTATGACCCAAGACATGAGACAGTGACAATGATTGTAGAATCCACCGATGAGAACTTGTTGGATGGTCCAGACAATATGACCGTAGGTCGTGATGGCACTATCTATCTGTGTGAGGATGGTAGTGGTGGTAATGAAGGTGACCCAAACTACAGCCAATATATTGTCGGTGTCGATGAAGAAGGCGGCTTATTCCAGTTTGCTCACAATATCATTCCCGATGATACCAGTGAGTTTGCTGGTGCTTGTTTCTCACCAGATGGCAAGTATATGTATGTTAACTCCCAAGGCATCGGCATCACCTACTGTATCTGGCGTGAAGATAATCGTCTGATTGCTCCAAGATTAGCTTTCCGACGCCGTTAACCTCTGAAATGATCAAGGCTTTCTCAGATATTGGGATGCAAGGGTCAATTATATGACCCTTATTAAATACAGTCTTATCTTATATCTTGCACCTACACTCTATAAGAGTGAGGAACCATACAAACAAAACCTGCCTACGCAGGTTATAAATCCCAATTTTAGGTCTTGTTGATATAAATAGATGTTTAATATGAACATAAAAATAAGTATTAATACTTTGGTGCAAGATGTCAGTTATGCCCGTCCAGATTCTACCAATTCTATTTGTATTCCACAAAGGGTGAAAACCGCTATCAATACATTAAGAGTGGGATCGTCCTAATTTTACCGATTCCCTTTGTATTGCACCCAACTGAAAACCCCTATATATACATTTACTTGTATGTATTTTTGAGTTAATAGTCACGGAAAAAACTATTGAGTCCGCAAAGAAATAGTCATCAAAAGCAATAAAGATGATCTAAAAATTTATTCAGTCAAAATGAAGAATAAAATTATTAAGTTTTCTCAGAATATTTTGTTGTTTATTTCTGTAGTTGGTTGCACATTAACTACAAATTTTGTGCCACAAAAAACAACTGCACAAATTACCAAGAATTCCTTAACCTTAACTTCTCCATCCCATATTGTAAAGAATACTTCCCTAATCGCCAAAAGGGAGAGAATTAGCCAGAGGAGAACTTTAAGGCAGAGGAGTCCCAGAAAGTTTTCATTTGCTTTAGTTGCCGATTTACCTTATGGTGACCTGCAGGTATCAAAGTTTGAAAATGTGATTCGAGAAATAAATCACGACCGTGACGTTGATTTTGTCATGCACGCTGGAGATATAAAAGCTGGCAGTGAAACCTGTGATAATAATCGAATCATGGCGCGTTTACGGCAATTTCAAAAATTCAACGAAGCTTTTATTTACACCCCTGGTGATAATGAGTGGACTGATTGCCATCGAGTTAACAATGGCAGTTTTAATCCTATAGAAAGGCTAGAGTTTGTGAGAAAAGTTTTCT
Source organism: Nostocaceae cyanobacterium (assembly GCA_030065825.1). GTDB lineage: Bacteria > Cyanobacteriota > Cyanobacteriia > Cyanobacteriales > Nostocaceae > JASJCY01. The sequence continues at coordinate 16,059 of JASJCY010000104.1, forward strand.
TTCCCAACCCTGGTTATTCTTTAGGTCAAAGACCCATCAAATTGTTTAATCAAAGTTCAGTTTCTAGCTTTGAAAAGTATGTTGAAAATGTGCTTTTTGAACGCCATAATGTTGTATTTTCCACAATTCATGTTGTGGGTAGTAATAACAATTTAGCAACCTGGAATGGAATAGATCCCAACGATTCAATTGATAATCCCAGGTCAGATAGAATTGCTGAGTTTAAGGAACGTCTTAAAGCTGCACTTAATTGGCTAGAGTATACATTTGAGTATGCGAATGATTATGATGCCAAGGGTGTCTTTGTAATGATTCACGGTAATCCCAGGTTTGAGTTAGCAGAAGATAACCAAGGTCGTGCTGGTTTTAATGATTTTCTGGCAAGATTGCGAGAACTGACACAGCAATATAAAAAGCCTGTGGTACTTGCTCATGGCGACTCCCATTTTTACTTTATCGACAAACCCTTTGATACTGATGGCAAAACCCCTCCTTTGCTCAATTTTACCCGCATTCAAGCCTTTGGTAGCCCCCGGGTACATTGGGTAAAAGTGAATGTCGATTCCAAATCAAGTCATGTTTTTTCCTTTGAACAAAAAATTGTCCCGGAAAATATACGATAAAACCTAGACTTTTAACGAATTCCCACTCAATTATTACCTCACATTTTTTTATTGTGAGGTTTTTCTATTTTTGTGTAAAATATAGCGAATTTCAGTTGTAAACTTACTCCATAGGAGAACCCCTAGGGTAGCCTGAGGTGTAGGGTATGGAATACAAAGATAATTGCTATAATTCAAAGGGGCACAGGAGTGTATTCTACACCCTCCGGGTAGACAGGTCGTGGCTTGGAGTAAGTAGGCTTTGCCTACAACCCAAAACCGCTATAGTTACAAAATACAAAATAATTTATATTTAATTTAACCTTGACCATTAAAGTAATAGAATCGCAAAAATACGGTTTGGCATTACACACCAGCACTCCCGAATTGGGTTTAGCAATCAGTAACTTTGCTGGAGAAACACGTTCTGATGTCTGGAATTTGGAACGTCAGGTATCCAGCCAAATGCATCAATATTTAATGGAATTTATCCAACCGCAAACTTGGAAAGATTTGGCATTTATTGCTGTCGCTAAAGGACCGGGGGGTTTTACTGGCACTCGTATTGGTGTTGTAGCAGCTAGAACTTTTGGACAACAATTAGATATTCCTGTGTTTGCTATTTCTACTTTAGCTGCGGTAGCTTGGTCACAAGCAGAGAGAGGAGAAAAAGTAGAAAACAAAAGTGTTATAGCTGTACAAATGCCTGCACAACGGGGTCAAGTTTTTGGTGCTATTTATCAACTGACACCAGATGCTTCTGGATTATCTGTTTTATTAACAGATAGTGTTTTTTCCCCAGAAATATGGCAGGAAAAGTTAGCAAATTCCCATACAAACTATCAGCTAATTGAAGTTAAATCTGGTTTAGCAGCCACTGTTAACAGTATCTTGAAACTGGCTTATATCGATTGGTTTTTGGGTAAACGTCCCCACTGGTCAGAAGCTTTACCCTATTATGGACAGCATCCTGTAGATAATTGACATACTCCCACGGTTCTACTTGGTTAAAGCCGTGGGATTCTGGGGTCAAACAGCAACAGTAGGCACAGCCTGTCTTACGTCGCCTAACCCAACAGTCTATGCCCCGACTGCTTGAATATTTTTGGCTGCATTCTCGTCTCTTGCAGTAAGTTAACCTGAAAAAACATAAAATAAACCTCACCCCCTTCCCCTCTCCTTACTAAGGAGAGGGGTGGCTTTAGCCTGGGTGAGGTTTTACTGCCCAAAAAACTATAGCGCTAGAGTTGTGGTTGTACTGCCCAAAAAACTATAGCGCTAGAGTTGTAGTTGCACTGCCCAAAAAACTATAGCGCTAGAGTTGTAGTTGCACTGCCCAAAAAACTATAGCGCTAGAGTTGTGGTTGTACTGCCCAAAAAACTATAGCGCTAGAGTTGCGGTTGTACTGCCCAAAAAACAGTTGTTAGTTCTACCCAACCTACAGGATAAAAAACTATAGCGCTAGAGTTGTGGTTGTACTGCCCAAAAAAACTATAGCGCTAGAGTTGTGGTTGCACTGCCCAAAAAACTATAGCGCTAGAGTTGTAGTTGTACTGCCCAAAAAACTATAGCGCTAGAGTTGTGGTTATTGGTCATCTCATATCTTGCACCATTCTCAACAATTCAAAGAAAAACCGGGTTTCTAAACGAAAAATTAAGGTTTTGAGACTGAGAGATTTGCAAGAAACCCGGTTTTTAGCCCAGGTGCAAGATGTGTGTCATTAGTAAAGGACAAAGAACAAAGGACAAATGACAAATGACGTGAAATCCCCCGTACTTTAGTCGGGGGATGAGCTTAATGCCTAATTTGTAACAGCAGCCATTGCCTTATTAACCATTTGCAAAGCATTTTCTACGTCTTTTTCGCTGACAATTAAAGGTGGTACAAAGCGGACCACCTTTGGTCCTGCGGGTACAAGTAATAAACCCTCATCCATCGCTGCTTTAACAACATCAAGGGCTGTTAATTGAATATCTGCCTGCAACTCCATACCGTTAATTAAACCCCAACCCCGGACTTCAGCAATGTAATCAGGGTATTTAGCAGCGATCGCCTGTAAACCTGTACGCAATTGGGCACCCCTTTCCACCACATTCGCCAAAATACCCTCCCGTTCTAGAGTTTGGCAGACTGTAAGAGCAACCGCACAGGCAAAGGGATTACCGCCAAAGGTGCTAGCATGTTCCCCTGGTTGAAAAACATCACAGAATTTCTTCGACATCAGTGCGCCAATGGGGATACCACCACCCAAACCTTTAGCACTGGTGAAAACATCCGGTTCCACTCCCAGATGTTCGTAACCCCATAACTTCCCGCTGCGTCCCATACCCACTTGCACTTCGTCAAATATTAGCAAGATACCTGTATCATCGCAAATCTGCCGCAGCTTTTGGAAATATTCTACATCTCCGGGACGAACGCCACCCTCTCCCTGTAATGGTTCAACTAAAATCGCCGCCACCCGGTAATTACCTTCATCCAATTCGCTAATTGCGGCTTCTACCGCTGCAATATCGTTGTAAGGTACGTAGTAAAAACCGGGAACTAAGGGATCGAAATTTTTTTGATACTTCGGTTGTCCTGTAGCAGTAATGGTTGCTAAAGTTCTACCGTGGAAACTAGATTGTGCCGTGAGAATAATCGGGTTATCAATGTCGAGGACTGTATGAGCATATTTTCGTGCCAGTTTAATTGCACCTTCGTTTGCTTCCGCCCCGGAGTTACAGAAAAACACGCGATCAGCACAGGAATGTGCAACTAACCACTTAGCCAACTCCCCCTGTTCGGGAATGTAGTACAAATTAGAAACATGATGCAACTTCTGAATTTGGCGTGTTACCATCTCCACCATCGCTGGGTGAGCATGTCCTAGGGTACAAGTGGCAATTCCGGCAACAAAATCGAGGTATTCACGCCCCTCGGTGTCCCAAACTTGGCATCCTGCACCCCGTTCTAAAGCAAGGGGAAACCGTCCATAGGTAGACATGACAGCAGCATCGAAGCTATTAGCATCAAAAGGGTTAGACTCTGGGTTTGTAGTGGCTTGCTGAACAAGGGTTTCTGAACTCACAGCTTTGCTCCTGTTTAATTTTGTCATTTCACGACTACTTACTTTACTAGCTTGATATAAATCGTCAAAAATTTCTTATTTCTCCACTAATATTTCGATCTTAGATTAGCTTTTATGTAGATTATCAAACCAATGGTGGTGGTGAAACAAAACTGTGTACTCAGCACTCGAACAAAAATATCGTCGCATTCAAACCGAGTTAATGGCAGGAACTATCGCCCTTGGTGGTGTTTTCCTCAGTGGTACTTTATGGTACAAATTTGTAGAAAAATGGTCTTGGGAAGATGCCGTTTATATGACCGTCATCACCCTAGCTACAGTGGGCTACGGAGAAACCCAACCCCTAGGAAGCAAAGGACGACTGTTTACCATCGCCCTAATTTTAATGGGTGTGATTACCATCGGTTACATTGTCAACCGATTTACAGAAGCTGTGATCCAAGGCTACTTTCCAGAAGGATTTCGACTACGACAGCAGAGGCGCTTAATGGAATCACTATCAGGACACTACATTCTCTGTGGATTTAGTCGCACTGGTCGTCAAATTGCCAAAGAATTTACGGCTGAAGGTGTACCTTTTGTAGTAATTGATTCTAACCCAGAATCCGTGCAATTAGCTCAAGAAAATGGTTATTATGTATATCTAGGTGATGCCACACTTGATGAAAGTTTAGTCAGGGTTGGCATTCAAAAAGCAGCTTGTATAGTCGCAGCACTACCTTCAGATGCAGAAAATTTATACATAGTTCTCTCCGCCAAAACACTGAATCCAGGGATGAGAGCGATCGCTAGGGCAAGTACGGAGGAAGCAGTACAAAAGTTACAACGTGGAGGCGCAGATGTAGTCATTTCCCCTTACATTACTGGCGGAAAGCGCATGGCAGCGGCAGCTTTGCGACCCCAGGTCATGGACTTTGTGGATGGGATTATTTCCGGTGCTGACAGGCAACTATATATGGAAGAATATTTACTCGACCCTGCGGTTTGTCCCTGTGTAGGTAAAACTATCCAACAGTCAAAATTGCGATCAGAAACTGGGGCATTAGTATTAGCCATTCGCCGTATGGATGGCACTTTAATTGGCGGTCCCAATGGCGATACAATTTTAAAGCCAGGAGACACCCTCATTTGCATGGGTACAGCAGAACAATTACGTGACCTAAATCAAATTCTTGGTCCGATTGGTTCCAAACAATTACGTAAACCTAAGCAATCTTAATGAATTTGTTTCCAACCATGCAAAGGAGCAATAGTTTTGATTACTGAATCAATAATTGCCGGATGAGCAACAGAAATCAACACACTGGGATAAACAGCCATTCCCCAACGGGGATGTACCAATACCCGGCATTGATTGCAAATTATCGGGTAGTGTAGCAAAGCTTTCACTACCGCTGTATCGTCGTGGGGGATTTCTCCCGGACGAGACAATAAGGGGTAGCCAGTGCGGGGATCGATGAGGTCTGTTAAATAGCCGCGATCGCGTAAATGGAAAGCGACATCAACACCAAACCTCATAAACTTTTCTCGCAACTGTTGTTTTTCTGTCTCTATTTCTTTTGTACTTTCTACCAGTTGATATCGTGATTGCTGTAAAACAATCACCATCCATAAACACAAATGATTTTGCCAATCTGGTAATATTCGTTCGCGGTTCGCACAAATATATGGACTGGGAGCATGAATAGAAATCTGAACTGCCCCTCCAGTATTACCAATCAAATTAATTGGATAAGCTGGCTCATAGGAGTAAACTGTTGGATAATTCACAAATTCTATGGTGCTTTTTCAAGTTTTTTACTTTATTTATTGGTATAGATGATAACTCTTAAAGCTTCAGAAAAATCATCTATTTTCTCGAAAAATTGAGGTTCATTTGAAGTTTTTACCAATTATTTATTATTTCTTAATCTTTGTCTTATATTTTCTTAACTTATGGAGGATACTAAGTATAACAATGGAAAGAAGCTAGGACTAAAGCTGCGTGTAGCAGGAAAATATGGGAGTTAAATGGCGAAATTAGTTTATGCTGGTAGCAGACATTAAGAAATTTTAAGTTCTGCTGACAGTGTACTCATGCAATGTATAGTAAATCGCCGCGCTCAGTTTTCGGCTAGCCATCGTTATTGGTTGCCAGAACTGAGTGAAGCTGACAATTGTGAGCAATTTGGTGCTTGTTCCCGCTTTCCCGGACATGGTCATAACTATGTCTTATTTATCTCCATGATGGGGGAATTGGATAAATATGGCATGGTACTGAACCTGTCTGATGTGAAACATGTAATCAAGCGGGAAATTACCAGCCAATTAGACTTTTCCTATCTTAATGACGTGTGGACGGAGTTTCAAGAAACACTCCCTACCACTGAGAATATTGCACGGGTTATTTGGGAACGTTTATCATCTCATTTACCCCTAGTGCGGGTGCAATTGTTTGAACATCCTCAACTTTGGGCAGATTATATGGGTAACGGAATGGAAGCTTATCTCAGTGTTAGTACTCACTTTAGCGCTGCTCACAGGTTAGCGCATCCTGACTTGAGTTTAGAAGATAATTTTGAAATATACGGTAAATGTGCCCGTCCCCATGGTCACGGACACAATTATCATCTAGAAGTTACCGTACAAGGGGAAATAGACTCACGCACCGGCATGATTGTGGATTTGGGTGCTTTAAATCAAGTAATTGAAGATTATGTGGTAGAACCATTTGACCACACTTTTTTAAACAAAGATATTCCTCATTTTGCCTCAGTTGTACCGACTGCGGAAAATATCGCCTTACATATTAGCAATTTGTTGCGATCGCCTATTCAGGAATTGGGAGGAAAGCTTTACAAAGTCAAGTTAATCGAAAGTCCCAATAATTCTTGCGAAATCTACTGTACTGATTCAGATGCTAATGTTGCTAACTCAGCAGTTAATCAGCCTGTTTTAGCGCGAGTATAGTTTGTAATTTGTACTACCGTAGGTTGGGTTGAGGAAAGCGAAACCCAACAGAAACCGGGTTTGTGTGGATGAATCGCCAAATTTCCGATTTCCAAGTCATAAAAACCCGGTTTCTCACCGTAGTTTGTAGAGTGTGTTAGGCACACTCGAAATGTTAATGGTTGA